>JAQVIX010000052.1 GCA_028695495.1 Candidatus Cloacimonadota bacterium
TTGAGTCCGTAATGCTTACCTGTTGCGTGTAATTCTCGGCGGGGTTGGGTGCCTTGAACCCCTACATTTCAAGTGTAGCCATTTCTTGTTGTTGTGTTGTTTTTCGTATTACTGGACAGCTTCTCCATTCGGTAGGCGAAGCTATCATCCGCAGAAAGGTGATGAATAGCGGCACCCGAAATTGGTACAGATTTGGAATAATACTATCAATATGCAGGTATATCAGAGCAATATGGTATTATTTGGCATTATTGGGCTGGGAAATCCCCCACAACTGCTATCAAATCCTTTTCTACTCAGCACTACTTTCATATTCTTTTCCTCACGAAACAGGTTTTCCTTCTATAAATAAACCTATTAGTCTAAATTGAACTCATACTTGCTTTGGGTTATGATTTCTTTCACTATCAAATCTCCCTTTCCTTCTTGAAGTAGTTTATTCAAAATAAGAGTGAGAGTAGGTATGTTGATGATTTCTTCTACTGCAGCCATATAGCGATTTACAATTGAGTTTATTGAGTAGCGATTCTTTGCTTGTAATTTAATTCTTTTCCTTATTTCTTTAGCTGGCAAGTCAGACTTTACTACAAATGTAATTGGATATTTTTGAACCTTATCAATATCTAAAAAGTATTTGTCAGGGTCTATCGTCTCAGTTACCTGAAAAAACACTCCTAATGGCTTCATTACAAAGTCAATCCCTCCATCGTTGGCATTAGTTCTACCAGTTTTGTAAAGCTTTAAATGTTCCTCATTAAGCTGTTCAATATCCCATCCCCAATACATCTTTTTCTCAGCATAGTGATTTTTTAAGATAGCATAGCTTACAATTTCAAAAATCCGCGAATCTATGTCTGGCTTCAATAACCCTATTACAAACTCAGCGAGCTCTTCTTGAGGTTGATTCTTTATTGCTATTATTTTTTTACAATAATTCATAATTTCTCGCAACTCATTTATCATTGTATCGGCATAAGCATCTATTATTTCAAGAATGGATTCTGCAATATTAAACAGCTTTTTATTCATTCTTACAATTAGCAGGCTTTCTTTTATCCAGTATCGATTTGTCTCTATTTCTCGGATTATTGGGAGCTCTGAATCGGGAAAACGTTTTCTATATTCCTGATTTAGTCTATGATTAAGTGCATGATTTTGAAGCTTAGCTCCGAAAGGAAGCTCACGTTGTCGGTTTAAAAGGTTTGTGAATTGTGCCCCTTGGTATTGATCATATTTCCCAGATTTATGAAATCCATGATTGATATAGTCTTCGATCAAAACATATAAGGCATATAGATTACCAAAACTTTTTCTTGCTTTTGAATCCCGATTTGCGGCTCTTGTTTTGAAATTGATATAACGAAGAAGGGGGCTAAGATTAAAAATATCCATGGCAATGCCAGGAAAATGCTTGTCCAAAATCTCTATGATATTTGCTGTAAAACCGTGTTCAAAGTAGTCCATAGAAAATATCCTGTACATCGTCTTGATCGTATTTTGTTTTATTGTAATTCTTTTGAGGTCCTTTTAAGAACTCGCCTTCTAACTCGACAAATCCAAACACTCTTCGTAATCCAGTTTTTATATACTCATACTGCTCCTCAATACCGATGAATTGTCTGTTCAATTTTTTGGCAACTGACCCAGTTGTAAAAGTGCCGGCAAAGGGGTCTAAAACGTAATCTCCCGCATTACTGCTCGCTTTTATAATTCGTTCAAGCAAAACTTCTGGTTTTTGAGATGGATGCTCCTCATATTCATCCATTCTATAACGAACTCGAGGAAAATACCATACATTACCTGGTACCTTAAAATTGTTGTAAGGTTTTGGTTCTGGCTTCCTATAATCAATTAAGTTCCTTTTTGAACCTGTTTTAGCTTCCACTAATATGTCTTGAGAATTGAAAACATAGTTATTGGGAGATTTAACACAGTGCAGGATGGGTTCATATAATGAGCCAAAATAATTCTTTGCTTGAACACCAGAGCTATCATAATGCCATACTATTCTACTCAATACCTTCAGCCGTTTACTAATATAAATATCAAAATATGGCATTGCCTGAGTACTTGTCATAATATACATACTGCCAGTTGGTTTTAGAGCTCTAATACATTGATCTATCCATTTATAAGACCATAAGAGATAATCATCCAATGTATTCCACTTGTCTAAAAAACTCCCAAACTTTTTACCAATATTATATGGGGGGTCAACAAATATCAAATCCATCGACGAGTCCTCTATCTCTTTTGCTAATACATCAAGTGCATCACCATGATAAATTGTATTATAGCCTTGTTTGAATTTTTTCATTCTTTATTTCCTGATTTAGTATCATGCATGTTTTGCCACTATTGACGGCATCAGTTTTAAAGCTGTTTTTGTTTTCTGTATAACAAAACTGTTATCACGATTCATTCTGGTCAGTTTAGGCATTATCTTCCTTCTTTTTAAGTTCTGGTTAGTTTTCAGATATATATTTCCATACTTATATTGCATTGTTTTATTTCTGTCCTTCCATGTCAAGCTCTTTTTTACATCTGGTATTTGTATCGTGCCGTTTTGAAGCAAGAACACTCTGGGCTATCTGAAATATCGAGGCTGTCCCGAAATGCCAAAACCAGCACGATATCTAACGAAATGGGAGTGTAGGGGCTTGAGGGCTTTGCGCCCGATTTTAACAAAGCGTGCTTGAGAGCGCACACCGTAATAAATTGATGCACAATCTGTAATGATTAGCTGTTGGGTATAAAATTCGGCGGGTTCAATGCCTTGAACCCCTACATTTCAGGTGTGGACATTTCTTGTTGTTGTGTTGTTTTTCGTATTACTGGACAGCTTCTCCATTCGGTAGGCAAAGCTATCATCTCCGGTACAATGTTTATCACACACATATTCCGGCATCTTCAAAGGGAATTGGGTGGTTCATGCTGCTGGGACACTCACCCAAACATAATAAAAAAACCCCGCCACAAGGGCGGGGCTTGTATCTTAAATACTTATTCGTTGTATTAGGGGTTGAGGTTTATGGTAATGCCATAAGCCGTTTTTTCGTTCCAATTGAATTTCCAGCCTTCGCAGATGCGTTTTATTTCATCCAGGAAGCTGGTGGGATAAGCGCCGCGAGGCACTACGTCTGCCACCTGTACCTGACCATTTGCCTGGATAAACAGGGTAATTTCCAGAGTCATACGCTGGTTCATCATAGCCTTACGATAGGCAGCTTCGATCTGGCTTTGACGTGCTCTTATCTGCTGCCCCAGGGTGCCATAGCGTACCTGCGTAGCTTCATCCATGGCTCTAATGCTGGATTCGCTCACCGTTTGGATGTTGCTGCGTTTGTAATCCTGAATTACCTGTTGCTGGCGTGCAGTAGTTTTGTAAGGCTTGCCGGATACTGCCAATTGGCTGGCATCGCCTACTACAAAGCCACCGGAAGAACCGGCGGGTCTGGTAGCATAACCAGCTGCGGCGGGACCTCTTTCGGCAATGGCGCCCACGTCGCTACTAAAGCCGGGACCGCCAGAAGCCTGGAAGGCACCTCCGCCTCCACCTGCTCCACCTGCGCCGCCACCGGGACCAGAACCACCACCTGCGCCTCCGCCTTTACCAACGGAGAATCCGCCAATACTGGTAACGGCAAATACACCGCCACCGCTTCCGCCAGCGCTGCCCGAACCACCTCCGCCGCCACCGCCTAACAAGGCGGCTACGCCTTTGGAACCCTTGGCGGCTGTGCCTCCTGCAGTTCCGGTAGCGGTACTGGTTTGAGCTTCGGCACCGGCGTCTGCTTCGGGTTCGGCAGCAGCCTGATCATCAAAGCTGGGACCAATATCGAGTTTATCGGTCTCAACCTTTTGCAATTGCTGCATGGTATGCAGGCGGTCTTCGAGGTTAAGCTCATATTGCTGATCCTTCTTTACAAAGAGATCAAATACAATCATCAGAATGATGGCTATAATAGTGGCAATAATCATGAGCGAACGATTGAAACGATCCACAGAGCTGAGGGCGGGTCTTTGGGCACAAGCAGCCACAATGCGGCGTTGCTCTTCCGTAAGAATGGGTACCCACGGCTCTCTGAAATCAAAATCCACATCCCAATCTTTGTGCAGGTTTATATTGCCTTTCAGGCTGGTATCCAATATCAACTGGTTGCCGGAAAGCAGTTTATTTTGCGTAAGATAATTTCTATCCAGAGGCTTTCCATCTTTTTCGCAGGTAAAGCTGGCGCCGGCTGGGATTTGCAATACGTGGGCACCGCCTGCCTTTTTGATAAAGAGCACTTTATCCGGATAGGAGGGATCGAGGATCTGCCAATGCAGAAACTTGTTTGAACCGATAAAGAACTGTTTCTTGATTTCTTTGCCTTCTTTGGCATAGTCAAGGAACTTGCCTTTATAATTTAATCTAAGACTTAGTATCTTTGCCATTGTACCTCCAATTTAGTTTCGTGCCAGATTGGGTCTGTAGCTGGAGAGCCAATCTTCATCCTGGATAGTAGCAAAGTAAATATTGGCAAAGTCGGCGCGGGTTCCCACGCTTACTACCTGCGTAATATATTTACATTGCAAGGAGGCATCAGCTTGTACTACCAAACATGCTTGGTCTTTCTTGTCTGGGGGGATTTTGGCATATTCGTTTTCCAAGAAAAGTATCAAATCGTCGTATTTCTTGGTATCGCCCAAGTCGTTTGGGGTGCCAAAAAATAGACCATCCACGCCAATTTCAACACGATCCAGATAAATCTTCACCGGAACCACTTCGGGGTTTTTGATAATCTCTTCTTTGGAAATGGTGGTAGGATATTGAATCCCCGACACCTCAGAGATCTTAACCGCTTCCATGGAAACGTTTTTGATGAGGAATACCAGGATGATGGTAAGTACGTCCAACAAAGAGGTAATGGATAGTTCGGCAGATACTTCCGTTTTGTTGCGGACTTTTCTGCCGCCGGAGCTACGGGTATTCATTCTACTCATTATTTTTTACCTCTTTACATTAGTAATAGTACATGGTTCTGGGCGTCATATATTTCACGTTCACAAAACCACTTTGTTTGCAAAGGTCGATGGTGCGGATCAGGTTGTCGTAAAGAACTTCCGGATAAACGATAACCGCAATATCGACCCTGTCTGGGTGTTCAGTCTTGAGCTGTTCCAAGGCAGCTTGCATCGAGATAAAATCAAAACCACCGTTGATATATGGATATTTTGTCGATTTTTTATCCAGGTCGCGCGTTTCAAAGCCCAAAAAGAGCCCGGTAGCGTCGTCCCGATCGTACAATCTTATCTCTATCTGACGGTCTCCTCCACCGGGTCCTGAACCGCCTGAACCGCCGCCATCGCTACCGGCTGTTTCAAAATTCAGCCCAATCAGCGCAGCTTGCGAGATTACCACCATCATCAATAGGAAGGGAATAATGGTGATAAACAGGTTCATGATGGGAACCAGGTTTGGTTCCCGTGGACCAGTATCGGATTTTTGTTGTCTCGACTGTGAAGGTCGATAAACTGCCATAATATTATCCCTTAATCAGGTTGTTAATGTAGTTCACCACTTTTACGCTATATTCGTCGATGCTGCTAATAAGTACCTGTGCTCTGGAAAAGAGTCCACCCTTGATGAGGGTAAGCGGGATGGCTCCAATAAGACCCAGAGCGGTAGTTCCGATAGCTTTTTTGATACCCTGAGTAAGGGCAGCGTTTTGCTCGGCACCGGTAAGACCAGCCAGAGAGTTAAAGGCTTCGATAAGACCAAAAATGGTTCCCAAAAGACCAAGGTAGGTAGAGATCTGAGCCAGCGTATCAAACCAGAAGAGGTTGCCATCCAGTTTGTGCACGGTTTGCAATACCGCTTCGTCGAAGGCGTTTTGCACGGCGACGCGGGCTTCTTCACCCTGTTTGCCACTCTTTACCACGTCTTTATAAGTGTTCAGGCCACTGTAGAAAATAAAGCCCATGGTAGTGGTTTGGAAGTCCCTTGCCACGGTAATGGCTTCGTCGATCTGATTGTTCTTAATGTAATTCTTTAGTTTTACAAAGAAGGTTTCGGGATCAATCTTCTCCCGCACATAAAGCTGGATATAGCGAACTACGGCATAAGCCAAACCGATGATTACCACCAGGATAATGACAATACCTGTGGTGCCGCTATCTACTACGATATCTATAGCACCTTGGAGAAAACCAATCTTATTTGCAGGTGCTGCAGAGCTTGCTTCCGCTTCTTGAGCGAGGAGAATGCCAATACTGAGAATAAGGGCGATTACAACGAGTAAGGATTTTTTGTGTTTCATTTTGACTCCTTAAGCCATTTATTTAGTATAGTTTCACTTTGGTCTTTGATATATTGGTTTGTAAGCAGGAAACGGTATTTGCCGCTCTTGCTATAAGTTTCGCTTTTTGCCTTGTAAATGCCGCTATCGGGCATGAAAGCTTTTACGTCGATATCGATAGTTTCAGTATCTTTGATTACCTGAGTGCCCTCAAAGCCGGCGCGCGGCTGCGGGCGTTCTGCTTCTTGGGCAATAAGGATGCTGCCCAGGGCGATCATACACAAGCTGAGGATTATTATCTTTTTCATCTCGGATTCTCCTTACCTGCTTTGGAATAGGTGATGCTGCTAAGGAAGCCTCTATATTCACTATTATTGTTTATTACAAAGCGCAGGGTGTTTTTGCCCATCTGCACGTAAGCTGCGGGCACTTCAATAGGCTCGGCATATACGGCGAAAGGCTCTGGATCGTAATCCATTACCACTTCCTGAATCAGATTGCCATTGAGGTAGATGCTTACATTATCTGGCGCGATGAGATCGATCTGGGCACCACGGAAATCCGTATCCAATATAAAGTCGGTTTCCAGAATTACTTCAGATACCGGTGCCTCCTCCGCTTCATTTACCCAGATGGGTGTAGCGGCAGTGCGTTCAAAGCCAAATACTTCGTCCCAGGTGATACCCCAATTGGTGGCGGCAACGGCATAGCCGGAGCTTTCTTCGCCGCTATCGGGGTCTATAGAGATTACGCGCCAACTGCTATTGGTATGGATATAGGATACTATAGGGGGGATGTTTTCCCGAATGCGCATTTCGCTGGTTTTAAGCTGTAGGGCAAAGGCAAGGTTTTGGCTGGTTTCACGAGTATTGGAAAGCTCCAATTCGATGTTATTTTCGCCAGCTACAAAGCTTTCGGAGGGCAGGATGAGGGCATAGCGCGTAGTGGCAGGTTTATCCACAGTAAGGGTGTCGATAGGCACCCAGTCGGGGTCTATCAGGCTGCCATTGAGCTTTATCTTTAGCTCCTGCGGGAACATGATTTGCAGATATGCCAAATCCGGCTCCAGGTTCAGGCTAAAGGATTTGCTCAGACGCAGGGTTTTTTGGGCAGGGATATCCAAAGTGCCCAAACCAACTTGATTTGGAGCGCCCAGGCTAAGCGCTGCTCCACCTTCTACCAGCTCCTGTTGCCAGCTTGCATCCAGCGGGTAATCCTGGCTGCGGTATTCCGGCACCAGGTTGTATTCTTTCAAGCTATTCTCGGCAGCCAGGGTAAGCTCATTTTGGTAGCCCGCTGCGTGGTAGCTTCTATATATAATGTATTGCCAGGCAAGCATATCATTCAGATAGGTATAGTTAAGATTGGATTGCAACTGGCGGATGGGTTCCCAGAGGCTGTCGCCAGGGAATTCATGGCGATAGCCTTCCGCTTCGGTAGCAGTGCGGAAATATCTTTCGATAGTGGAATCTATTACTTCTGCGCCACGTTTATGAATCTTTGCCAAAAGGTCGATGGCTTCGATGCGGCGGTTATTATCAATGTAATATCCGGTATCATTTGCCTGGCTTATCAGGTTTTGCACCTTATTGGCTTCGTCTTTTACCACTTTCTGAAACTTCTCAAAGCGCTTTTCGCCAGCGCCCAAATGCTTATCCCAGGTGGTGGCATAATTCAGACGAATATGATCCGCAGGGCTTTTGGTAAAGAGCGCACTGCGCTTCAGGGCAGCAAGCTGTTTATCATAGTTTGCCAGATAGGCTTCATATTTTTTCAGGTCGTCATATTCCTTTTTTACATCGGCAAAGAACTTGTGGGCTACTTCATTTTGGAAGCTCAAGCCTTCCTTTTTGAAGGCTGCTTCTGCTTTTTCATATTGGTCTCTAAAGCCGAATACTGCCTGATAATCCTTATTGTCATAAGCTTCGCTGGCTTGGGTACCAATGGCTGCCAATTCTTTTTCCGCTACGTGCAGATACAGGGAATTGCGGCTGGGATCTCGGATAAAGATATCCTTTGCCAAGCGGTTGTATTGCTGCATCTCACCCCGGTCGTAATACCCCTTTGCCATGTATTCCAAATAGGGGATGGTGTTTGAACTCTGGGAGAATACTCTGGCATATTCTTCGATCAATTCATATTCTCTTTGCCAGTTTGTGGTTTTGGAATAGGTTTGAATGGCATCGCTTAGCAGGTCTTCTGCCTTTGTTTTGCCCGCATCTATCTGATTTGCCTGCACTTCGGTATATAGCTCATAATATCCTTCGGCGGCTTCCAAGACGCGCACGGGGTCGTCATAAGCAGCTTTCAAATGCAGCATGCGCAAGGCAAAGCTATAGTTTGAGCTGGGGTGTTTGCTAATGAATTCCTTTTCCAATGCCAGGGCACGCACGGGGTCGTTCATCTTGTCCGCATCGCTGGCGATCTTTACAGCCTGGTCGTACCAGGTATAAACACGCTCAATATCCGGCTCATTGGTAGAAAGCTCCAGCAAGAGGTCTATGGCTTCCTGATATTTCTGAGCCTTGATATAGGCGCTTACTGCCATGGTCTTTTGCCCCAAAATCCTTTCGGCGTGGGTTACGGGGTCCATCTCAGATGCCATGCGCAAACGCTCTTCGGCTTCTTTGAGATAATCTCCGGATTCCTCGGCGCCTAATACTACGTTTTGAATCTGCACCAGGATGTCGTTTTCAATTCTGCCTTTTTCTTCGCTATCTTCGGAATAAGGCAAGGCTTTGCGGAACCAGGTTTCAGATGCGGGGTAGTTCTTTATTTCGCTATTCAGCAGCGCCAAAGAGATATAGAGGTCGCGCTTGCCCAGGTTATCCAAATACTCTTCATATTGCAGGGTTTGGGTATAAAGGGCAATGGCAGCTTCGTTGTTTTCAGCTTCGCGCTGGGCAATGGCGAGGTCCATGATCAGCGCGGCAGCAGTTCGGTAATTTTCGTTGCTGGCAAAACGCTCTTCGGTAAGCACCTTAATATGTTCATTAGTAGCATTTTTGAGATATTCAAAGGCAGCTTCTGCATTTGCGGGCTGACCCTCTACTGGGCGGAAATCACCTTCTTCCAAGGCTTCCATGGTGTTTGCATATACCTGCCGGTCAAAGTAGAACGCACGCTGTTCATTCGTAAAATAATCTTTGTAGTTGGGATATTTCTGGTTGTATTCACGTATCTTTTGGCTGGCTTCCACCATATCTTGCGTAGCCATTGTATGCTCTGCCAATGCGGCATAAAGCTCTACATAAATGCTATCTTTATCCGCCTGGAACTTCGCAAAATCCAAATCGCAATTCTGCACGAACTCGGTATATTCATCCATACGCGCCATATAGGCATCCATGGTGCTGCGGTTTCTTTCGCGCACAAAGTCGTTAAATAGCGAGATATTCAGCTCTTTATAAGCGCCGTTTACTATTTCCATTTGAGGGCGGATGTCTTTGTCTTTATTGTGTTCAAACCATGCGGATTTATGGTTGTAATCTGTAGTAAGTTCGGTATAGATGCTGCGCTTCATATCACGCTCTGTAAGCCCGCCGCGCAAGGCTGTGGTGGAATTGGCATAAAGCACCAGCATGGAATCCAAGTAGGTGGGGTTTTGCAAATACAAGGGGTTTTGAACCACACGGAAGCGCAGGAAGTCTGCCACCTGAGCCATGGCACTCATCTTGTATTTATTTCCAGTCGCCAAATCCAGCATTTGGTTGATGAGTTCCGGATCAAGGTTGTCGTCAAATATACGGCGCAATTCGGTAATACCGCGGGCTTCCTGAGCCCAGTTTGTGCCATCGATAGCTGCCAGGCAGTAGCCGATATTGTTTACGGCATCTTTGCGGTAGTCCTGAACCACGTCCGGATCGCTTATCTTACCCTGATCGATGGCGCGCAGTAAGGAGAGGAAGTCTTCCACTGCGGCACGCAGGTCTTCTTCCTGATAGCTATTCATACGCACCCAGCCTCTTTGATAGATGGCATCGTAGTAAAAAGCACCTTCAGGATTTTCTAAAAGCTGGTTAAAATAGTCCACGGCGATATTGTGATATCCGGCGGGACTTTTGGAATCTTCGGCAAACTTGAAGTTCAGAAGTCCCAGACGATAGATGGCCTCATCATACATTCTGGATTCGGGGAAGTCTCGCACGATTTCTTTTAGGGCATTCAGAGTTTCTTTGAAGTTTTCTTCGTTATACAGGGAGTTTGCCGGCGGTTCAGAGCTATAAGTAGCAGAAATGCTATAAGCAATCTTGTTGTTATCTACTTCTGCACGTTTCAATTCGCTGCTGATAAAGGCGATATTATATAGCGCCAAATCGCGTTCCGGAAGCTGGGGATCAATCTGCAGGGCAATATTGTAGCTCTGCAAGGCAGGTAGCATATCTTCCGGCTGGGAATAGTATTGCAATTCACCCAGTTTGTAATACAAATCGGCAGCATTGGCAAGGGTGCCGCCACCGGGCTGCTCTATAAAATTGAAATTGGGATGCTCGGACAGGAAGCTTTCAATATCCTGAGCCAAAAGCCTTTGTTCCTGACGAAACTCGCGCTGCATACTAAGACGCTCGTTCTCGGGCAATTTGCTTTGATTTACCAAGTAAAGGTGGAAGGCATCCATCAGCCTTCTATAGCTCATTTGCAGGGTAATCAGCTCGGAATCTGCCAGAGCCTGCTCTCTATCGCGACCAAAGAAATCGTGCCTGCCAGATACATTACTTACATCACCTACAATGCCGGTGATGCGGGGCTGCAGGATATCTTTTACCTGTTCTTCCAGCTCGGTGCGGATATCTACAAAGATAAAGCTTTCAATCTCTCCAATGGCCTCGCCCATTTCCTGTTTCTCTTCTAACATAGAATTGTATGAAGCCAGATGCTCCAGGAAAATAGCGCGTTCAGTATCATCGGGGAAATCGATCTGAGCGATGTATTGCTCGCGCCTTAGCTCCAGATCCGCCTTTTGGCGCATAGCGTCATCGCGGCGGGAGCTAAGCTCTGCCTGATGCTGCGGGTATTTGCCGGAAGCCAGCATTTCATCTATTTCAGATATTGTCTCATTAAAGAGGAAAAGCGTATTGTCGGTTTGGATGAGTTTATCCAAATACAATTGAGAAGTATTTGCTCTAAGATCGCTTTCGGTGCCGGATTTTAGCAGCTGCTGATAGCGGGAATCCAAAAGTTGGTCAAATCTGTAAAGCCAGGCGTCGTAGATAGCAACGGTTTCTTTTACATTGCTTAGGTAATACCTGGCTGGCTCCAGGCTTGAAGCGATGATCCCTGGAGCATTAGCATATTCCAAAAGCAGGTTTTGCAAAGTAGCCAGGTTTTGCATTTCGCTTTCGTGAATAGCCTGCAATTCGTTGATGTAAATCATGCCTCGCATGGAGATAATCTGGTTGTTAATAGCAGTGAGATCTACGATTATCTGATTTACTTCATTGCTTATTTTATCGTAATTCGTTTGGTTTGGGTTCTGATAAAAGGCACCCAAATCCACGGCATTGAGGTTCGCAAGCAACTTCTGCTTTGTAGGCAATATCTGATTTATTACGATGTTTCTGTTTTCATTGTAGCTCTGTACCAATTCGATGGCGTCTTCATATTTGTTGCTATCAGTTACCAGGTCGGAGTATAAATATAGGTAGGTAGGGAAGTAGTTGGCACTATTATTATTATCAAAAACTACAGCCTTGAGTAGATCCGTTGCCGCTGCCCGATTACCAATATTGAGATAGTTTGTTAGTTTGCGGTACATTACGAGATTTAGCATTTGGCGCGTATCGGCGTCCATTCTTTCACGCAATGCGGAATCGAACATGGTAATTGCCTTATCGTCTTCGCCTTCTCTGGCATACATGTGCCCCAACAAATACATCACCTCGGCATCGTTCATGGTGCCCAAAAGACCCCGAAAATTATCAAGCTCTTGTATGGCTTTGTTCGGGTCTTGTTTGGCAAGTATGGGCAATTCATCCACCAAGAAGGTTTTTGCTGTTTGGCGAATCTCCATTTTTTGGATGCGAATAAGCTCCTGAAGCTCCTCTACCGTATATTCTTCCTCATTCACCTGAGCTTGCGACAAGCTGATGGCAAAAAACGTAAATACAAGGATAAGGAACGTGAATAATTTATATCTGTTTTTCATAACCCCGCTCACTTTTCTCTCATTTTCAATCACTTAACTCCATGAATCAGCAGAAAACCAGGATGTATTGGCGCATCCTGGTACTCTGCATCTTCATAGGAAGTATGACACATACTTTAAAATACAATTCTCGAAATTATGGCTTCGGCTCAGCCTTTAGCTGTTGAATCCAAAGGCGAAGCTCATCCAAAGATTTCTGAGCTTTCTGGCGCTGATCGCGAAGCTGTTTCAGCTCGGCAAGCAGTTCATTGATCTCAGGGGTTACCTGTGAATAACTGGCGCTGCTGCCACTGCTGAGACCAGGAGCTTCAAAACCGGTATCGGTAACGCCAGCCACGGTTTGACCATCACTTTCTACTGGCTTGCCAGTACTAGGAAGGGTGGGGCGCACTGTGCCATCGGTAGCTACGGGCTGCCCAATGTATTGATCATCTTCAAAACCGGCACTGGCATATTCCCAAGGATTGGGGCGCCCATTGCTGCGCTTGGCTTCGGCAAATTGATCCATCAGGTAGGTTAATCCCAAAGCGATTCTGAGGTTATCCTCATAACCGTTGTCCTTGGTAAGGTCTTCAATTGCAGACATGCCGAGCTTTACGCCCCAATTGTTGTAGGCGTATTTGATGCCGGCATTGAAATCGTGTCCGCTATATTCACCCTGGACGTAAAAATTACGGAAGGGAGAAATCTCAATGGAGGTAAAAAGTCCGTTGAAGACACGAGCACGACTTGCCTGACCGGCAAAGCGATTGGCACCTATACCCAAGTTGAACATCCAAGGCACACCCATGAGCACTGCCTGCTTGGAAGCTACTGCATAGGGCGAATACGCTTCGTAAGCAGATTTATCCGGATGGTTATAAAAGTCATCTCCGGGTTTTTGGCTCGTAGTAGAGCTGGGCACCGGAGAGAAGATATTATCCATACCTACGGTAATCTGCGGCAGCTTCAGAGTTTCGTCCAAAACCTTTACTTTGGCGTTCAAGAAATAGACGAAATCATCATCCACTTTATCGCCCAGGAAGATACCCAATTCCACCCGATCTACCAGACCTACGCCAGCCATGAAATAGATGGACGGATCATCGGCAACTACCGGTAGGACAACATCACGATAATATCCAACCAATGCAAACTCCGCTGCTTTATGCGGTAATACATACGCATCTGGGGTACGCAGCATCCCCAGGGTCTGGAAAGGCACTGCTTCCAGTATCCCAAAGAGCGCCGCGATAACGACAAGACTTAAAACTAATTTTTTCATACTTCCCTCAACCTTTTAGGTTATTGTTTTTTATTTTACTTAACAGTTTTACACTCTATGAACCCTTAATATCCTTGACAATAAATCCGTCAAGCATTTTTTCGCCCTATGAAGAAACTCTCAAAAACCGAACTTGCCCGCGCCGGAGAAAACCTCGCGGCGGAACACCTTGAAAGTAAAGGATATAGCACCATTATCCGCAACTTTAGAACGAAAACAGGTGAGATAGACCTAATTGTGGAAAAAGATCAACAGCTCATTTTTGTTGAAGTTAAAACACGTTCCTATCACTCTATCACTTCTGCCGTGGAAAACATACATTACCAAAAAATCAAACGTATATCTCTTACGGCATTACAATATATTAACCAAAATCCTCAATATAGCAAATATAATACTCGTTTTGATGCAGTTATTTTGCTGTACAATCCCCAAGAAGAGAGCTTCAAAATCACCCACTTTGAGGATGCCTTTTTGCCTATCTTACCGCACTAATTACCTTTAGCCCTAATTCCTGAGCAAAGCCTCATCAAAGCTTGCTCCCATCAGGCGCTGCCAATCCGCATTACTTACTTCCAATTCATCGCCTGCCACATAGATGAGGCGATGGTTATTATTCATCTGCATATCGATAAAGAGATACACCCCGCGCGAAGCCCCGCTATATTTCCAGATTTCCCAATCCTTGCGTACAAAGCGGGTATCATCATCCGTACTGCCTTTTTCGATATCTGCCGGCGCACCATTACGGATATAGATGCGCCCCATATCGGTAAGCCAGCCTGCCTTGATATTACCAAAATGTTTATTTGCATATTGCACGCGTTCGTTCACTATATCCATGATATCTTCCACACTCATCTGGGTGGAAAGCGCCATATTTTGCCAGAAGGCATTGATATACCGCTCTTTCGCCACAGCATCCAGATTTTGCCAATTTGCCGGCAGCCTGCTGCTAAGGAAATAGCGCATCAAACTGTATTCATCATCCGGATTCTTAAAGAGCGCCAGCCGCTGCTCGATATCCTCGGTAAGCACAAACTCAAATTCCCGCTCTTCGCTGCCCTCTTCCAGCATTAGCTGCAAGGTTCCGGCATATTTCCCCACCGGCAGGTCTGCCAGCGGAATCTTGAGCGAAAATGCCTGCTGCCTTTTTACGATATCCTCATCGATGTATTCATCTATCAGATACTCGCCCCCGCTTTCCAGGCTCAGATTGATGAGGTATTGCGAGCCGATATCCTCCTCTGGCGCATAGATTTCCATATACAGATGCGCATAATCCAGCCGGCTTTTATTATAGATGAGCATGGGATTCGGCTCATATACCAGATTGCCGCGACGGAATTTCGTATGAACACTACTGCTATCCGCATACACCCGGCTATTTAGCTCGATATCGCTCAGCTTGCTTTCCTGCGGCAGGGCAGCAAAATGCTGTTGCCAGAAGAAACTGCGTTCGCTATTGGGATCCTGCACCTTTAGTTGCAAGTTTAACCCTTCCGGTGGTAAAAGAAACGCCAGCCGGTTGATATAGCTCTTCGTATCCGAAAGCGCATCAAAGCGATTTGTGATCACGATATTATCCTTGATCTGCCGATTGTAGAGCAGGCTATCTGCCGAGGATACACTTAGTTCCACATCCAGTTCTGCAAAATACCCCGCATCTCTTGCCAAAAAGAGCAGATTGCGATACACTACCTGATAATCCAAAAACAAGGCGCAATGCCCCTCACCATCCAGATAGCGATGGTAATCCAAATGCAGCGGCAGGCTATTTGCACCCAGCGTCGCCAATAGCAGCAACAAACCCACCAGGCTGAGATACTTCTTATTAATCATCATATTCCATTTCTTTATTTTCCAATTCATATCTACCAAAGCCGCTTCTATCCAAAAACAGGAAAAACCTTTTGAAGCGGTAATAATTCCATTGGATGCTGGGCGGTTCACCGATGGGGAAGGGGTTGTTTATCACCTCTTCCGGCTCGCCGAACTTGATATAAATCCTGCCGCGATCGCTTCGCCAGCCTTTCATGCGTTTATGCAAGGTAAAAAGTTCATCTGCTTTTAATACTCGCGTATAGAATCTTTCCCGCAAATCGTTTTTCGTGGTTCCCAGCGAAGGGTCATTATTCAGCCAAAACTCCTCAATCGCTTCTTCCAGCCGGCTTTCCGAAGCCTTATGCAGCTTGCGCCATTCATTTTGATTTGCAATATAGCGCAATTGTTCGCGTTGGTCTTTCAGAGAATAGCGGTTTTTGAAAGACAACCATTCGCGATAAAAGAAGAGCTTCTTGCTATAACGGATATTACCGTCGATATAGCTGATGCTTAGCGGCCCCATACTATCCACATCCAGAGATTTCAGATCCACCACCCAGGGGCTGTGCAGTGTTTTCGGCAATAACAACTTCCCTTCGGTATGTAGGATAAGCGATTCCGGCTGTTCGCCAAAGCTAAGTTGCAGCTTCAGGCTATCTGCCCAGGCAAAATCCCCCGCCGCCGGCAGATATATCAGATCCCCCTTGTGCGCCAATACAAATGCTTCGCCAATGGCGGTATAGCGCTCTGGTATCCTTACCTTGTGGCTAAAACTCTTTTGATAGCCCAGCTTCTGGTTTTTGATATTGAGCAGAAGCTGATAATTCCCCGCTTCCAGATCAATCTCTTGCAAAAACGCCAGCGCCGTATGATTTAGCTCTGCGCTGTGCGGTATTTCCACCTGCTTTTCAAAGGCATCTTTCTGCCTGCCTTTGGCATCTTTGATCTGCATACTGATCTGGTAAATAGCGCTATCCTCCCCTTTAGCAAAATTGAACATATTGTAAGGTAAGAGCAGCCAGATCTCGCTGCCGGCGGGATAGCGTTCTACCAATACCTCCTGCGCCCAGAGCGCGGAAATCAGCAGCAAGAGGCAGAGCAGTTTAAGCTTTTTCATGTTTCTCCCTGAGCTTGATAAAGAGCTTGTAATCCAATTTCTTGCTATCCAGCCACTCCAAAAAGGCGTTTCCCAGCCGGATTCCACTTTTCGGAACCAATTGAATTATCTCCCCATCCTTACATTCCAGTTCCAGAGTCACATCCAGACTTCCGGGCAGCTTTTTCAGCCAATCTTTGCTTTCATCCAAAAGACCTTTTTGAATCTGCTTTTGGTTCAAACCGATCCTAAGCTCTCCTGCTATATATAGATCAATCTCATCCAGCGGCACAATATCTTTGGGCAATACACGCAAGAGAACATCGTCATTACCATTATACTGGCTTTTGGAGCCAAATATCAGATAGGCTTTACCTATTTCCA
>JAQVIX010000139.1 GCA_028695495.1 Candidatus Cloacimonadota bacterium
AAACCCAGCAGATAGAGGACTATGCGGAGAAAGCGGAAACCTATAGAAACAGACTGCTTACGAATCAGCTTTGGAATAACCATATCACCTTTACCGCAGGGGGGAAGATAGACGATGGGCACGACAAATTTGCCCAGCAATCCGAGCTTATCCGGCGGCGCACGGTTCCCAAAGAATACCGGGTAACCCGTGTATATACCTCTACGCAGACCGTGAGCCAGGATTACTTTGGCGGAACCTTTGCGCTGAAAGACGCCATCAATAGCGGAACGCAATACGTGCAATTTATGGGGCACGGTGGCGGACGCGTTTGGGCAGACTATAACCTCTTCCATTTCAAAGACGTGGAAACCCTGAATAACCGCGCTTATCCGGTGGTGCTCTCGCTGGCGTGTTATGCCTCGGCGTTTGATACCAATGGCGCTTCATCCATCTCCGAAGCGCTGGTATTGCAGCCGAATAAAGGCGCCATCGCTACTCTGGGTTTTTCCGGATTGGG
Source organism: Candidatus Cloacimonadota bacterium (assembly GCA_028695495.1). Lineage (GTDB taxonomy): Bacteria > Cloacimonadota > Cloacimonadia > Cloacimonadales > Cloacimonadaceae > UBA5456. The sequence goes on from JAQVIX010000139.1 coordinate 500, forward strand.
GTATCTGGATCATGACGAAACCTGGGGATTGGCATATTGCGAAGCGGCTTTTGGGCACGACTTTGCTAACCTGGGCGAAGCCTATCTCTTTGCACTGGCAAGGTATTTTAGCACGGTATCTTCGCCGGCAGCGCGGGATGCCTTAACTTATGGCTCGGCGCTTTTGGGAGATCCTTTGATCCGGCTGAATAAACCAATAATGGACACAAAAGTGGAAATATCGAACCTGAATCCGCAGCCGGGGGATAGCATTGCTATAAGTGCACAATTCCCCGGAGGGGTAAATGCTGCGCGAATCTATGTAATGAACGAAAATGAAACTGTGGTAAATATCCCTTACGATTTGCCGGTGGTAAATGGCAGTTTCACTACAAATTATGTGGTACCGCAAAGCCCTGAAAATGCCTATCGCCAAGTATTGGTGGCGGGATATTCGTCCGTTAAAGAATATGTAGGTAAAGCCGCTTTTGGCATTGGGCGTCCGGGGATTATGCATCATAGCTTTGTTCCTGCAATTCCGGCATTTAGCGATTCCGTAAGCTTCAAGGCAAAGCTTTTTAGTCCGCTGGAAATAGAATCCATGACTTGTTTGGTAAGAACGGATAGTCTTTATACCACTCAGGGCTGGGTGATAAACTGGGAAGAGCTACCCATGCAAGAACTTAGCGCCGAAGAGGGGATTTGGGAAACTACGGTAAAGCTTAGGAAGTTCCCCACGGGTAAGGAGCTTCCCTACAAATATCGCATTACGAGCACTGAAGGCGAGGTCTTTGAATCCGTGCTTGATTACTATCAGGTGGCGGGACCAGACCTTTCCCTTACGGATATCGTGTTTGATATCTCGGATAATGTGCCCAAGCTGAAGGTAAAATCTACGAATATCGGTAATACTCCCTCTTTAACAACGGATTTGAGGCTGTATTACGCGGTGGGCAGCGGCAATTTTGCACATACTTCCACGCAGGATTTTGCACCACTGCAAGTAAATGAAGAGAGGTGGGATACCATCTATCTGGAAAATATTCCCAATGGCAATCTCCGCTTTCAAGCGCGGGTAAACATAGCCAATACCTTTAGTGAATGGCATATGTTCATCAATACCAATAACTATATTACGCTAAATATGCCCTATAATTACTTCATGGTGGATAGCGCCGGCGGGGAGTACCATAGCGTGGATAACAACTTGAGCGTAGTGGTGCCTTCAGCCTTTGTGGCAGGGGGTGAGGCACTGATGGCGATCAATACGTTGGATGCTCTGCCTGTATTCAATCAACCAGATGTGCATCCTGTCCTTTTGCAAAGCTTGGATGGCATCAGCGGAAATCAACATTCCATTCCCTATGAAATCTCGCTTTTAAACAGCGATTTGGTGGATTCATTGGGCGTATTTACCAATGGTAAAAGGCTGGAGCTTACCTTCAAATATGCTCTGGTAGATGAAGACGACAAGAGCCAGGATGGGGCTAACAGCTTCAAAATATATCGCTATAATGCGGAGTATCAGAAATGGATACTGATAGGTGGACACCATTCTGCCACCGAAACTTATGTTAATTTTGAAGTACCCCGCAGCGGAATCTACAGCATATTCCAAAATCTGGATAAAAAAGCACCTACCATGGATGTAAACGTGCAAGACCAGGAATTTACCATCGGCGGCTATGTGGCTGGAGATGGGATAGTTTCGCTGCTTTTAAGTGATGCCAATGGGATAGACGTAATAGATAATTCCATAAAGCTTTATATGGATGGGCTGGAAGTATCCGAAAGCGATTTTGTGATCAGCATCAATAAAGAGAATATCAATCGGGTGCCCATCAAATATCAATTGGCATTGGGACGCGGAACGCATGAGCTGAAGGTGGATTGCCGGGATTTGAATGGCAATTTTAGCACGCGCGAAGTGAGCTTTGTGGTAAATGATAAGTTCAATATTAGCAATATCGGGAACTATCCAAATCCCGTATTAGGCAAGGCGCAAGACCCCAAAAATGATGGACGTACGAAATTTACCTACGTGCTTACCGATACAGCAGATGAGGTGTATATCAAAGTATATACCATCAGCGGGCGGCTGGTAAAAACCTTCCGTGATCTGCCAACGGGGGTGGGATACCATGAGTATCCACGCACGGTATATGCTTGGGATTGTAAAGATGATATGGGTTATACCCTAGCAAACGGCACCTACTTTTATCGGGTGGTGGCGCGTAAAGGGAATAAGAAGATAGAGAAAACCATGAAAATGGCGATTTTGAGGTAGGGAGGAAACCATGAAAAAGATACTAATAATCACAATCGTCCTGCTTTTGGCAGGAGCCAGCCTCTCTGCGGGTAAATATGCCGGCGATTTCATGATGATAGGTGCCGGAGTACGCGCGTTGGGCATGGGTGGCGCCTTTGCTTCCCTGGCAAATGACGGCTCGGCAATCTATTGGAATAGTGGTGGCTTGGCGCAAATCCGGGATTCCGAGGTTTCTGCCATGCACGCCATGCTCTATGGCAATCTGGCTACTTATGATAATATTAGCTATGTGCAGCCACTCCCCAATGATGTATCCATCGGCTTCAATTTCACGAGGCTTTTGGTAAAGGATATTCCGCATTTTAAAGAGGATTATCTTATTGGTACAAATGTGGATCAGCGCATCAATAATAGCGCGTATCACCTGCCGGGGATTCCGGATGGGCATTTTCGCTCTACAGACGACCTGTATCAATTTGCCTTTGCCAAGAATATCAAGTTTGGCGCCAATATGGGCTGGCAGTTCTTTGAAGTGCCTTTCGAGCTGGGTATGGGCGGGAATGTGAAGTTCATTAAACGCCAGATTATGGAGAATCTGGGTACGGGAACCGGATTGGATGCGGGGCTGAAGCTGCGCACAGATTTGGCGGTAATCTTTGATCAAGAGGATCTTGGCGACCTGCATTTAGGTTTCAATTTCCAGGATATAGCGGGTACCGATATCAATTGGGATACCCCCAGCGGAATCAAAGATGAGGTGCTCTTCAATACCAAGATCGGCGTGGCGGTGGAGCAACCCATCAGCCGCCTGAAAAGCGTTGTAATCCTCGCTTACGATTATGATTATGTGTATAACGGAACAAATCACTATGGCATAGATTGGGCTTATGATGAGCTTGCCAGCCTGCGCCTGGGATTGTATGATAAAAACTTCAGATGCGGTGCCAGCCTCCTGCTGTATGGGGTGAATGTGGATTATGCGCTGATCACCAATCCTGTGGGAATTAGCAACCGCCTGGGTTTAAGAATCGCTTTTTAGGAGAGTGAGATGAAAAAGATAAGA
>JAQVIX010000140.1 GCA_028695495.1 Candidatus Cloacimonadota bacterium
GCTTCTTTATACTGCTTCAGATCTCGCAATATTTTGGCGTATAAGAGGTGATAATCCGCTGCGGCGGCATTGGTTCCGATGTATTCATTGATAGAGCGCATTACCTTGAGAGCGGCATCTGTAGAAAGCTCTTCGTGCAAAAGCTTAGCATAAGCAAAGGCATATTCCACGTTTTGCGGGGCTAATTCATAAGCGCGTTTGAAATTGGTTTTGGCTTCTTCCAACATACCGGGCTGCTGATACGCCAGCCCCAGATAGTGGTAGTACATGGGGTTTTTATTATCGCCGGCAATCGCTTCATCAAAGTATTCTTGCGCTCTGCCAAAGATTTCCAAGCCAAGCTGGCATCTGCCCAAGAGATAGCTTACCTCTGCCATGGGCTTGCCGGGGTATTTCTGCCGCAGCAGGCTCAACCGCTGTTGTGCTTCGTGAAAGCTGTCCAATTCAATACTTAGCCCAGCAATCTCAAGCTCCGTTTCAAAACTGGGCTGTTTGGTATTGATGGTGATGTAAACGTCTATAGCTGCTTCTATCTCGCCACGCTTTTTGTAGGATTCCGCTTCATATTCATAAAGTTCCAGCTTGTCCTCATACTTCTTGCGGTAGATTTTTGCCACGCGGATTATATCGTCGTGGTTTTCTGCCAGATATGAAAGCTGGATAAAGCGCCAGGTAAGCGGCTCGTAATCCTGATAGCTGGGGGTTACCCGCATCAGCAATTCAATAGCCCGCTGATACTTCTTTTCAATGCTGTACAATTCGCACTTTTTATCGATTAGGCTTATGTATTGGGTAAGCTTCAGCGCTTCGTCCAAAGCCTCATGAGCATGGTCGTAATCCCCAATGGCACTATAGGAATCCGCCATTTCTGAATATGTGGTTACGATTTGTTCTTTTACCCGATCGTCTTGTAAAATCACCTGTGCGCGCTCATAAGCCTGAATGGCATCCCGGTAGCGCTTCTCTTGCCTTAAGTAACTGGCATAAGAATAGTAATCCGTAAGCATGCCGCTTTCGCTGCTTTGCTTTTGGTCGGCAGCGATGGCGCGCACGGTATAGGAATACAATTTGGGACTGGGGTTTTGGCAGATATATTCGGGCACGGAAATGTGTTCCTGCACGGCGTCTTTATCGTTTATCTTTCGGATTACCCAGCTATTAATCCCGCTATCGGTATCCCATTTGAGCAGGATATTGCCTTGGGCGTCCAGGCTCATGCGCGGAAGGGGGGCGTCCCCCAGGCTGGCATAAAAATTAAGAAACCGCAAGCCTTCCGCCTGGCTATCCATGATGGCTAAACGGCTATTGGGGACGTCATAACGGATGTTTTGGATTTGGGCAAAATGCGGGAAAGCTGCGCCGGAGCGGATGCCAAAATATTCCGCCTTGCGTCCGTATTTGGGGGCTGTATAGATGCGCAATTTCTGGTTGTTTTTATCCACCACCGCCAAATCCCCTTCGTAAATGAAATCGAAGCTTTTGGCTTTTACATTACCCAGGTTCATTACCGTTTGTTTTTCGCTGGTTTTATCGATGCTGATAATGCTGCCATCGGCTAAAAGACAATAGAGCATATCCTCCTTAATGCGCAAGAGCATTGGCTTTACCTTGAGATTTGCCAGTCTTACATTGCGCACGAAGTTGTAGTTTATAACGCCGCCATAGCCCTCGCTCTTCTTGAATCGGGCTATTTTCTTTTGCTCAGAATCCAATACGTGGATCATCCCTTCGCTATCCACAGCCATGGAAACGGCTTTGCTAAAGGTATTTTCCTGCTTGCCCTTTCCGCCCATACTGCCCTTGTAGTCTCCGGTTTCGGCGTTAAATATGTGAACTTTACAGGTGCGGGAATCCAGGATGTAGATATCATCACCAAAGCCACTGATAGCGCTAAAATCCTGCACGCCATGCGGCTTCAGCTTGTTATGCAACACGCTGTATTCTTCCTTGCCGCTGGAGTTTAAGCGTTTTAAGGCTTTAGCTACGGGGCTGGCTTGTTGCAAGATAAAGCTGGCGCCATCCTTTGCGTAGTAATCCAGGGCTTTATAGCCGGATTTTTTAAGCGATACCCGGGCGGCAAAGGTGGGGCGCTCAAGATCCGGCATTTCTTTTTTCATGTGGTCGATAAAGATATGAATGCCGTTATGCTTTGTATCCAATACGGCGATGAGGGAATAATTTGCCTTTTTGCCACATTTAATACGGGTAGGATTTTGAAAAGAAAGGATTTCGCGGCGCGAGCTTTTAAAGCCCACCTGAGTATCCGGCAAAAGCTTGCCATCCGAAGCATATTTATTGATATAGAGGCTTTTAGCAGAGTTCAGAAAATGCAATTCACCCCAGCGGTTTACGGCGATATCCAAAATGCGCAGTTCATTGGGCTTTTCTTTGATGCTTAGCTCTTTACTTATCTGGTAAAGATTCAGATCAAATCTATGCAGGCGGTAATCCTGTTTGGTGGCGCTAAGCACCCGCAAGATCTGGTTTTCGCCCAAGCTCATAGAAATGGGGTTCGTAAGAGGGGCATAGTGCATATACATCCCCTCCTGGCTAAAGGAATAGATGCCAGTAGAATCCAGAAGGTAGATATAGCCCAGATAGTTCACTTCAATCTGCTTTAAGCCTTTGAACTTCAGGTCTTTTACGCCTTGCAGATTGATTATGGGCAGCTTATGCGCCTGTCCATCCGCACCAAACTCATAAACATGAATGCTTTTGGCGGCTGCATCCAAGAGATAGATTCTCTCCCGATCGGCTGTAATATCCGCTATTTTGGCTTTCGGTGAAAGCTGCAAGAGGGTTTTGCGCGCCAACGAAATATCATCTACCTCCAGATCGTCCAAATATAAGGTAAATGTCTTTTGATCGTAATAATACAGCTTACTTTCATACATCGCCATGGCGCTAATCGCCGAATTACTGGTAAGCGTGGACGGTATGATAGCGTAGCCTTCCGGTAAGGCAAGCAGCGACCCGAACGCCAGCATAAGTAGAAGCAGAATTAGTAATCTATTATTCATACAGAACTCCATAAGATACTTGAGTGCATGATATAGAATGAGGATTATGTTGTCAAGCACAAAATACCATTTCACATATTTTTGCTGCGAAAAGGGGTGGGCTGGATATCAATTATGATTTGATATGTATGCCGCTAACTGAGCCATTCCCTTGTGTTTGCGCTGCTCTCCCGTGCCTTCCCCGTCCGTTCGCCGCACAAGCAACGGGAAATCGATGAGTTACGAAGCAATTAAAAAAGCCTCCCCGCTATGGAGAGGCTTTGTATCTTATTATAAGTAGTTATTTAGTGTTTGTGGGTAGCTTCCTCAACCACCTTACCGGTGCTTACGGAGCGCTTGAAGTAATTAGTATGCAGGAGCTTGTGCGCCAGGGGAGAATTCGGCTCGCCCAGGAACTCTTCATAAATCTTTACCACTTCGGGATTGTGGTGAGATTTACGAACGGGCAGGGAGCGGTCTTCTTCATAGAGCGCCAAGCCACGACGGGCACGGGAAGCGATGTCGTTGCCATAAGGCTGACCGCCACCACCCACGCAGCCGCCGGGGCAAGCCATGATTTCGATAAAGTGCCAGGGGGATTCGCCGGTTTCGGCAAGGCTGGAGCGCACTCTATCCATCACTTTGCGGGCATTGCCCAAGCCGTGGGCTACGGCTACTTTGAGGTCGCCAAAGCCAGGCACGTTTACGGTAGCTTCCTTTACGCCTTCCAAACCGCGCACAGCCAAGATATCCACGTTTTCCAGCTCGGTTTTGGTTACC
>JAQVIX010000007.1 GCA_028695495.1 Candidatus Cloacimonadota bacterium
GGTTAATTGCAGGGTGGCAAAAGTATGCCTGGCGCAATGGAAAGTGATGTGTTTTTTTATTCCGGCATCGGATATCCACTGTGCCAGGTATTTTCTGAGATATTTGTAGGAAGGGAGTTTGAACAACAATCCATCATCATCAATCAGGGCGAGGGCGGCATTTGGGATTAGGATGCGCACAGGGGCGCCTGTTTTGCCTTGGGAGAGGACAATGTAGCCATCGATGATTTGGGAGCTATTTAGAGCGGTGATATCACCTAATCTGAGACCGGTAAAACATGAGAATAAGAAGGCATTTTTGACTGCGGGGTGAAAGCAATCTGTGGCAACCAGGATTTGGATCTCATCAAGGGAGAGAAAGTTGCGAATGCCTCTGTTTTGTTTTACGCGCAAACCATCAAAGGGATTGGATTCCAAGATGCTATCTTTGACGGCGCTTTTGCAAATCAAAGAAAGAGCCTGGATGTAATGATTGATGGTGGCTGGCTTGCGATTTAGCAATGATCTTTGGAATTGGGCTGCCTGGTAGCGGGTGATATTTCCGATGGTGGCGCCTGGGTATTGTTTTAAGAAAGAGCGCACGGCGCACATATAAACACGTTTATTTTGGAGCAATTTATCCGCCAAGACGATATCCGCGTATTTGTCTAAGGGCAGATTGTAATCGAGGGAATTCCGGGGAGCACCAAAGCGGAAACGATGCTCATATTGATCGCGTAAGATAGTGATCTTGCGGATCGCCATGGCTTGCTGGCGTTTGTCTGAAGTGTATTTGATGCCGGTGGAGATCCGGGTTCTTTTGCCTTCGCAGTACAAATCAAGCACAAAATAATGGTTTCCCGCACCGGTTTCTTTCAAGCGAATCTTGACCAATTTGTCGGCATTTAATACTTGGATCGCTGACTTGATATCAGACTTCATACTCACCTCTATTTTTGATTTTCATGGGACGTTTTGGGTGACAAACATGGGACAAATATAGTCAAATCCTGTCAAGCGAAATCATGCGGATTTTGTGTAAAGAGTTGTTTAATATATGCGTTATAGCGTAGTGTCAAATACAGTAAAAGCCTCGGTAGGGATTCGCAATCAATAGGTCAGGGGTTCGAATCCCCTTAGCTCCACCAGCCTTTTATCTTGGCAATTCGCGGCGGCTTTGGTGCCGCTTTTTCGATAATATCCCTACTTTTAATCTCCGGCATAAAGGGGCTGTATTCGCTATCCATTTCGGCAAGTTGACGCCGGATAATGCCGCGGGCCTTCATGGCGGGTTGCAGGATAAATTGTTCAAACTCAGTTTTGGGAATATCGTCCGGTTTTAAGGCATGAGGGTAAAGCAACTTCAGATAAGCAGTTGCCAGTTTGATTACCGCCTTGGTATCCCGCGTATCGGCAGTTTTGGGAATATCCAGCCGCGCCTTGATAATCTCCGCATAAGTGGTATCAAAACGCAGGTGGTGCAATATCTCCGCAAAGTATTCACTATTAAGGGCATAGCCTTTTAGTTTGAGGTCTTCGGTAAAGCGGAAAAGCTGCCAGCCGGGGATGAATCCATGGATTCTATCTATCAGCGCAGAGGATTGAAAGAAGGAGGGCAGGTCTTTGAAAAAGAGGCGGTGCCGGGGCTGTAAAGCTTTGGTAAGTGCGATATTACCCAGCAGCATCAAGCCGCAATCCGAAATGCTCTGATAATTTCCCACCACTATTTTGCCATTTTCCAGATAGTTTTTAAAGGCACCCAAAAGGTCTTCTTCCTGGGCAAATTGCAGGGTTTCAATCTCGTCCAGCGCCAGAAAGTCGTAATGGTGAATGATGCCCGGGCTGCGGGTAGAGAGATTGTAAAAGATGCTGGCGCGGGTAACGATACCGCCGCTTAAAGTCCAGCCATATTTGGATAAATTATTGAAAGTATAGGATTTGCCAGTGCCTTTGGGAGCAAGCTCGATGATATTGAGATTTGGCTCTACATACACCAAAAGACGGGAGAGGTAGCAGAGTTTTTTACCCAAATTGAAATCGCCACTGCCCTGATAATCCGGATTGATCTCCATGCTGCGGATTAGCAGGTCTATCCATTCGGAGGTGTTAAATTGCTCCCGCGCTTCTTTGTAAAAATCCAGATTCACGCGGTAAGGCTCGAAGGGTTTGAAATCTGTAAGCTCCACATAGCCTTTGTCGCTGCCTTCCGGCGGCACATAAGTAAGCTGCAAGATGCCCCATACCTCGCCATCATGCAAGCGGTTCAGCTTTTCTTCTGGCATTTGCAGCGAGATTACTCCTTCCCTTTTGCCAATACCCAAATCTGGAATGCTGAAGCTCATTTTGCCGTTCAGAAGGTCGGTGGAAACCAATAAACGTGAGAATACCTGGATGCTGCCCCTGGATTTGAGCAGTTGCCGGCGGATATTCGTGCCTTTGCGGGGGATTTTGCTTTCGATAAATTGCCAGCAGGCGTCTTTATCAAAATAGCCTTTATCCGAAAAAGCTTTGATGAGCCAATCCTTTACAAAGGAAGGCAGATTGCGCCCGCTAAAAACGCTATAGGCAGCGGGATCTTTATAGACGGATTCCAGCGGAAAGAAGCCGGGAATCTTGGCGTCTAAACCTTGGCTAAGAGCTTTGGGTTCCATTAGTTAATCGTCAAAAAGCTCCTGCAAGGGGGTTTCGCTAAGCCCTACGCCATCTTCTTCAAAATCGGCAAAATCCATCTCCGACATGAGATTATCTTTGTAAGCTCGGGGCAGAGTGCCGCGCATGGCGTAAATATCCATTATCTCGATAAATACTCGTACTATCTGCCTTAGAGGTTTGCCACGGTAATCGATAAGCTTCAAAGCATCTTCCACGAAGCTGGGGGGAATCTCATATTGCCAGGGCAGAGCCAGATGGTGAATCTCTAAAAGCTCTTCCATTAGTTGCAGATAGTCGCTCTTTTTGGCGGGGGCGAGCACGATATTGCTATCGGAAGTGGCATAATCGAAAAAGCGGGCAATCTTATGCGCTTCCTCTTCGCTATGGCGCTGCTCTGCCATGGTGGGCATATCGCGGGCGTCATTCTTTCGGGTGCCGTAAAAGACGTCATCCTGCAAGGTTTTAACCGAGGCGGCAAGGGTGTAGATGGGCAGTTTATGCTCTTTGCTTAGGTTCATAAGCCAGTTCAGATTTTGGTAGGATTTCAGGCGCGCTACCTTGCCCAATTTGCCGGTAGTTTCCAATTCATCAATCAGGATTACCCAGCCCTTATATCCCATCGCCTGTAGCAAATAGGGGATGAACTCAAAGAAGCTCATAAAGTGATCCCTTTGCCGGAAGCGGGGCAATTCTTTCATTTCTGCCTTAAAATACTCGCGGGCAATGCGTTGGGAACGGACGATATTCTCCTTTTTGCCCATCAGCGCATTGTATAGGGTAATGGTATGCCGCTCTTCATAAAGGGAAAAGGCTTTGAATATGAGGGTGGGCAGGGGATGCAAAAGTTTCTCGGCGATAAAGGGTAATTTGGCGATGATCTCATGCGGCGGATTCATCTGCGAAAGCGGATTGAGGAGACCGGGGAGATTGTGACCAGGGATGCGCAGATGCGAGGTAAATGCGGGAAAAAGCTGTTGCAGATTGTTGAGATTGAGCTGCCGCGAGAGCGAGATGTAGCTAACGGCATAGCCATCGCTTAAGAGGTTCTGCTCCAGTTGCTTCAGGAAGTGGGTTTTGCCCTGACCGTATTCGCCCCATACCAGCTTGCCTTTGGGTGAGCCGCCGGAGGCGAGTTTCTCCAAATCCGGCTCCAGCTTTTGCATCAGGGATTTGCGGATATCCAGGGTGCCCGCCACGGTATCCCGGCTGGGAATGCCGGCGCGGATGGCTTCTAACATCAAGATATAATCGGTATTAGACATAAGGTAGCTCCGGCTGGGGTATTAGGTAGTTTTGCAGCGCACTGCGAAAATCGGAATACTGGATTTCGGGAAATACCTCGGTAGCGCTAAATTCCTCCGGATAGGCGTGGCTTAATTGCCGGTATTTCTGCGCCAAACGCTGTAGCTCCCCGCTTTGAATCGCTTCATAGAGTAATAGGTTAGCGTCGATAAGATCAGAATAAGGATTCAGGTAATCCTGCCATACAAAGCCGGGCTGCAGGCGCATCCAGAGAGCATGGTAGCTTTCAAAGCCGTGGCGCTCGTTATTCATCATCTCCTCACCGGCAGCCACCAGGATGAGGGTATTGGGAAAGAAATCCATATCGTCAATAAGCTGGCGCAGAAGCTCATATACATCGTTGCGGCGCATGGGGGTATAGCGCAGGCGGCTTTCGGCAAGCGGCAGGATGGCTTCCAACTGGTCGATGGTAATTACCAGCCCCTTGTAGCCGGAAAGCAGCAACAATTTGATCAGCGAATAGAGCCAAATGCGGGCATTACTACGAGCAAGCACTTCGTAAAGGCTGCTGGCAGTTTTTTGCGCATAAATCAGCTTTTCGCCTTTGAGCCAAAGCGAGGCAATCTCCAGCGCCTGAGTATCCTGAAAGCTAAGTGCATTGGCAAGGATATACAAGTATTTACGGAAGGCAAAATCTACGTCTATCTCGTTGATAACCGTATTGATGGCAGCCCTGAGCGTCTTTGTCGCTTCGAGGGGGCTGGCAGCCTCTTTTTGGCAGAGATAATCCACAATATTTGGGGTATCGGCAGGGATATCCGCTTCAGTGTAGCCCAAAGCACGAATAATAAGCTGCCGCAGGTTTTGCTGTAAACGGCTGCTATCAAAGCAGCGCACCACCTCTTTGTAAAGCTGCACGGGGTCGTTTAGAAAAAACTCCGCTTCGGCAATATTGATCTGGCAGAGGTAAAAGCCCTGTTCGCAAGCCGCTTCCGCCAAAGAGCGCAGGAAGTGGGATTTCCCCGTTCCGCTGGCGCCGTGCAATACCTTCAATTTGCTGCCACCGGCGGCGATTAGCTCTTGCAGGGTATAGCTTTTGATGAGTTTCAGCCAGTCGTTTTCAATACAGAGATACTTGAGCAAATCTGGGTTATGGGGCGGCTGTCCGCTGCGTAATAGCTGTAAATCTTCGCTGCTGAGGGCTATCATTTTTATTCCTCTTTGTGAATGCTAAGGGTGGAGGCTTTCAGGCTGTCGCCATTGGCGGTTTTGATGATATACATGGTGCCGGCATTGCGGCTATTGCCCAGTTCCAGGCGGTGTCCATTGTAGGAATCGCTGGCAAAAACCAAACGCCCTAAGTCCCACAGGAAGTTTTCGATTTTGTAATCCTGCGAGCCGGGGGCAATGCTAAATACTTCGTAAAGCAGTTTCAGGCTTACGGCATTGCCAAAGCGGGTTTCGGTAACGCCATACACGCGGGAATTTACGTATTTGTAGGCAGTTTGCACGCGCCGGAAAAAGGCATTGGCGTTGAAGCTGCTATTTAAGCGCTTGAAACTTTGCTCCACCAGCTTTGCTACTTTGTTTATTTCCAAATCGTTAATCCGCTTTTTCTTTTTGCCCATGATCAGCAATAGGTGCCTGTCTTCGATATTTACCACCAAATCCAGAGGACCGATAATCAGTGTATTCTCGCTGATATCCGGATTCAAACCCCGCTCTTCGAGCATGCCCTTAAGCTCTTGCAAATAGGCGTCATTATCCTGATACTGCTGGCTGAGTTCATTTAGCTCCGCATGCGCATCTGCCAGATAAGTTTCCAGATTTTGCCAAAAGCTATCCTCTAAAGCTTTGATATTCGTAAGTGCTTTAGCGGCGCCCTCTAAGTTGTGGTTTTTGAAGGAAGCAAGCATACTGTTATATGCTGATTGTAATTTTTGTATGTCTTTGGATTTCTGCATTATAACTCCATTCATTTTTTAATGTCAAAGAGCTTTTCTGCCAAAATCTGTCAAGCGCTTTTTGTGGAAAAGTGTTCAATTTAGGATAAATTTCTGTTCAAAGAGCTTGTAAATCCTGTTCTGCGCCTTTAATTCTCGGCTCTGGTAGTAGTTCTGTAATATCAAAACCAGACCTTGGCAAAGCGTGTGCGCTGCGCTAAACTCTCTAAACTATCTAAGCCCTTTCATCTAAACCTATTTATTTTAAGCATTGCTCATTTTTTGCTTGACAGCTTAAGTATCACTAATATATTGGCATTATTAGTTCAGGTTTACTAAACTACTTATATATAAAGGAGCTTAATCGTGCTTTCAGAAAGACTTAAAGAATTGCGCCAGGAACTGGGGCTGAAGCAAATCGAGCTGGCAAAGGAGTTGAATATCAATCCTTCCGCCATTTCTCAGATGGAAAATGGCAGGATCAAACCCTCTTTGGAGATTTTGCTTGAGTTTTGGCAAGCTTACAAAGTGGATTTGCATTGGCTGCTTACCGGAGAAGGCAGCATGTTTACCAATGGCAGGCAAGAGCAGAGCCAGCGCACCCACAAAAGCTGGGAAACCCTGCAAAAAATGCTGAATAACAGCCTGGAAGAAATCGCCCAAGCCAAGATGGAAATGATGGATAGCACCGTGATGGACATCCCCGTGGTGGGCGAAATCGCCGCCGGCCCCCCCGAAGAGAGCAATCTCCCCACCGCCGATACCATTTCCATTCGCAAAGGGCATATCAAAGGCAATCCCGGCAACTTCATCTCCCTGCGCGTAAATGGACACAGCATGGAACCCTCCCTGCATCACGATGATATCGTAATCATCTACCAATGCAGCGATTGGGAAAAGCTTTCCGGCAAAATCTGCGCAGTGCGCATCGATGGCGCCATCACCCTCAAAATGATGAGCCTGGATACAAATACCCGCACCGTGGTGCTACTGCCCATCAACAAAGAATATGCGCCCATCCTGGTGAATCCCGATGACCACAAAGACCTCACATTGATCGGCAATCTGGCTTCGCTGTATAGGAGGTATTAGATGCTTTTTTTGGGATTTTTTCTGTAGATAAAAAAAGGCAAAGCCATTTGTTGTGCTAAATGACTTTGCCTAAGGGGATTGTGTGGAAGTAGCTTTATTTACTTCGGATTGTGTTCAATAACTGCTTGATTTTGTTCTTCAAATTTTGCGCTACAAGTTCTTTGAGCCACCACAGATAGTTATCGTCCCAGCGCTGGGGATGCGTATTGATCATCATCCTATCCGGCGTTTTGCCCGCCTGGATCAGCTCAATAAAGTGCATCGTGCTCTTTACTTCAATCTCAAAAGCGCTATTAACCTTGTCCCGAATGCTCACTTCGCTGGCGTTCCAGCTTCTGCCAGTATCCGTAATGTAAAAGATTTCATCTTATTTCTTTTACAGCTATTATCGCTACCATCGTTCTCGTTGTTCTTTTGATCACATGCCAACATTCTCTTACGGATACACTTAAAGCAAAGAATAAAACAAATTTTGCACAATAGACCAACAATCTCATATAGCTAATGATCTTACTTTTTTCAAAAATGCTGGGCAGTAGCCACAATACCAAAGTGACCATGAGCACCAAAATAGCAACCTGATGTCCATATATAATCGTCTCTATTCCAGCAGGCTCGTCTTCTGATATTTTTATTAGTTCATCCGATACGACCAAGGAAAGCGCAACGCCCATTATTGAAATAGTAATACCAACGAAAACACTCAAGATCGGAACAATCATTATCTTTGATAAGTCAAATATACTTACTTTTATCAACAACGAACACAGTGTCGCAAAAACCACATGGAAAATAAGCCAATAATCGAGGAAAGAGCTTAACCCGCTCTTTGATTTACCATTTTTATCTTCAAGCCCTGCAAAGAACCATTTCCACATATTGAAACTATCTTCTGTTATCATTGCTTTCTCCGATAGATATCATTATAGAGTTTGTACATATGATCAAGAATCTTTTCATGATTCTCAGTATGCACATCTTCAAGCACTGCAGAAAGAATTCCTTGTTCATGTATTTTCACAGTTTTCTTTGGTGCATCCTTTTCAGGCAAGTAAGTAAAGCTACCGGTATTATTTGTTACATTTATTTCTTGGGCTAAGCTTCCGACCACATCGGGATTCAAGCTATCACTAGCAATTGCTACTTTTCCTTTTTCTGAATTGATTTTGTTAGCTAAATTCCCCAACATTCTTATCCAAGGACCAGAATCATCAGGATTTGATTTATAAAAAGTGAAGTTCATTTTAACTATAGAATATGCGCTATTTATAATCTGCAACACATTATTAACATCTCGAATAGGTTCAATTTTTAAATCCATCAAGTTGTCTGAATGAGGAGAGTTTCTCTTTAAATATCTTGCTAAAGATCTTCCTATTGATTCTACCTTATTTGATAATAAATAGTTTTCCGCAATAAACACAAGCTCTCTATCTACATCCATGAACACATGTGTTGACTCAGCCTTATCTGTATCAATATCTTGATAGTCTCCTTCTTGGAATTTTTCCATTTTCACTTCTCTTGTTTTCCAAAATTTGAAATAATAGCAATGTGGTTTAATTATGTCCAGATTACCAATTGCCCACTTTATTCCTTTCGTTATAGTTGTAGAGGGCGACTCAATGGCATGTTTTAAAATCTTTTGATGAGGCAAATCAAATAAGCTAATTTGCTCACCTATAACAATAGTTACGCGAAACAGATAAAAATTATTCATATATGTTCATCCTTCTCTTTAACAATATACTGTCATAGTAAAAACTGTGCACATAAAAACAATCCACAAAATATCTAAAAACCGTTGATTTTAACCACGATTAAGCCACTTCTCAAAAATCGGATCTTCAATGCTTTTTCCTGCCCCAAAACTTACCTCTCTTTCTGTGCGTGATACTAAAAAATCGTCATGATCATTATAGGGGATTACATCAGTATCATGGTATTCTGTTATGTAATAAGAATACTGAAGATTCATGTTTAGACCTGAAAACATATACATCTTCCCAAACTCAATCAGATATAATGGATCGACTTTCTTTCTGTAAAGATCTAATATGAAATTAGTAGCTCTACAAAGCTCTGCAGCATAATCCATAATCAAATACTTGTTAAACTTATAAGTCTTGTACAGGTAGTCGTGTGTGGGTGAATTGTAAGGGTGCATATTATAGCTTTTCTCTAATTCGTGATATCTGTTTACATTCAAATGACAAGCCTTGCTTATAACAATCAGCATATTACTCAAAATAGCCCTGAATTTCAGGAACGCATTTTCAAACTCCTCATGACCACTCCCCCAAGTTCTATCAAGAATCCAAAGCATCAAGCTTTCAAGCGATTCATATTTCTCGCTACTAAGCCTAAATACACCACCGGTAAAAACAGTTATCCAATCTTTCATCGATTCAAGCTCGAGCTTCATGCCCCACTGATCAATATTATACTTTAATATTTGGTCATCATGATCTACTGTTAAACGTGATCTTTCTACAGATGCCTTCCAGTCGGCTTTATTATATTCTTGCATATGCAAATTGAGTTGATCTCGAAGTATGTTTTTAAAGTCTTCAAGTGAGTCATAATCTTTGAAGAAGCTTTCCTCCTTAATAGACTCCTTATACTCCTGCACTCTTTGGTATTCATCTTGACTATCAATTTTTTCAGCATCTACATTCTTGAAGAATAAAAGTGCTTCTTTCCCGTCTTTAGTATGCCGCACTATCTCTTCTATTGTTCCACTTATATAATTCTCTGTGCGTGACCCAACTTTCTTCCCAAATATCGCGATCAACATATCACAACGAGGTAACAACTCTTCATTCACTCTTTGTTGAGGTGCCACTCCATATCCAGCTCTGAGTTCTTTATCCCAGCCAACGGGCAATAACACAATCCCTGTAGCTATAGAAAAGATTGAATTCCAACTATATATTTCTTCTCTTACAATATCTCTTTCTTCTACAACATCATCCGGTGATGAAATAAAAACCCTTATTATTCTTGCAATATTTGTCACGACCTTCTCCTTTCATTTAATTGACTATCAGATTATGAAAGCACATCCTACCTTCACGACTTTTTCGCCGATGCATTACTTTTACCACCTGTAGAACCCGATATATATATTGCAAACGCCAAAAACACCAGGGTCATACATGTAACAACTTGAGTCAATTGCAACATACTCAGGGTCGACTGAGAACTTAGGCGTGGACAATTATCCAAAAAACTGTTTGAATAGAATAGACCGCTTTGAAAGCTACACACAAAAGAATACCATAAATCAAGCTTTTTGACACTATAAAAACTAACCAAATAATAAGCAACAGAATAATTAAGTATGCACTCAATAAGGCTTGTAATTGCGAGCAAAAGTCGTTCGTGTGGCTGCAGCCTAGAATCCTTACTTCTACCTTCTGAAGCATCTTTCCCAAAAGCATAGGTAATCTCAAAAGATCGTGATAAGGTTCGTGCCATAACGAAAGTTGTAAAAAGACCGAAGCCCCAATGAGAAATATCGATGTTCCAAGGATACTTGATTATTGATACGGAAGCAGTAACTAAAACAATGATTACTGCTACAAAAACATTACAGCCATTGAGCCGCGTGATAAGTCTCGTCAAGCCAATCTTATCTTTCAACTCGCATTTGCTATAAAGGCACGACTTAAACTGCTCTTTAAACATGTCCGCAAAAAACCAGCATGGAGATGCAAAAAACAAAACATACTTGTATATATGTGGCCATTTAGGAAGGATTTTTGATCGATCAAATGCCGAATCTCGTTTCCGTGATCTTCTATAATGACAGAACGTAATGAATAATGCAAAAGCAACGAATATAATTACCCCGACCAGCATCCACCATCTGATCTTTTCCCAACTTTCACTAATGAAACAATAGCTTGTCACTCCCCACAATACCATCAAGAACAATGTTAAAAAGATATTATGAACATAAAACGAATATGCCTTTCTTTTTGTAAGCTCGTATATTAATTCTTGCAATATTTTTTTACCATTCTCTTTCATCATATAATTCTCCAGTTATTATCTATATTGAACTTGTAACCTTAACAACAATCATCAGCCCGGACGAACTTACATCATTGCAGGAATATCTCAAACTTATCGATGAAACGCAAACGACGTAGTTTACGCTTTAAACTCTCGACACGAGAACGCGTCGAATCCAACAACTCCCCAGCAACAACAAAGCCACCACTCAACGCTTCCACGCCGCCACAAAACACCCCCAGAACTCCCTAAAAAGCCGCCAGCCGCATTATCCCCCAAGAAACGATACCAAACCCCAAATCAACATCAACCGCGCCGTATCCGCCTCTTAACCTTGTTCTTCAAATTCCGCCCCAACAAACCACATCACTCGTCACAGATACAAAAAAGGAGCCAGTCAAACCAGCCCCCCATTAATACCAACACAACTCCCCGTGACATAATCAGACTTCAAAAGAAAATCCACGGCATTGAATATATTCCCCGGATCCCCCAACATCTTCATCGGGATCTCCTCAATTATCTTCTCAAGCACATTATCCGGCACATCTTCTATCATTCCGATATCGAAGTACCCCAGATTCAGTGTATTAATCGTAATCCCAAAACTCGCATTCTCTTTAGCAACCGCTTTCGACAGCCCCCAGAGCGCAGATTTGGAAGCAGCGTAAGCACTTGTGCCCATAACCCCCATCTGCGGCACCACAGACGAAAACAGGATTATCCGCCCAAACCTTCTCTTGCGCATTAACGGAATGATCTGCCTCAAAACCCGCTGAACCCCGAAAAGATTAGCATCAACAACCTCTTCCCATTTATCTGACTCCGCCTTATGCATCATGCAATTATAATTCACACCAACGCAATAGATCAAAGCCAAATCATCGTCTTCACACGCATTCATAGATATCCATCGCGCCACTTCCTCACCAGATCCGATATCAACCTTATCCATCTGATACTGAATATCCGCAACAGGCGCACGACTCCGATAGCTCCCAAAAACCTCATGACAAGCCGAGAGTCTATCAGCCAGATATCCGCCAATCCCACCGGACGCACCGGCAATGAATACTTTCACCCCATCAACTCCATCTCATCAGAGATGCGCCATAGGTCCATCCAGACCCAACAGCAGCAAAGAGCACCAAGGAACCGGGCTTCAATTTACCAGCTTTATTAACTTCATCCAACAAGATCGGAATAGTTCCACCAGAGGTATTGGCATATCTATCCATATTTGTCATAACTTTCTCAAATGGCATGCCAATGATCTTCGCTGTTTCTTGCAAGATACGAATACTGGGCTGATGCGGGATAAGATAGTCCACTTGATCAATATTGATCCCCGTATCCTGCAAAACCCGATTGATCGCCTTTGGCAATACCTGCACACCCGTCTCATAAACAGCGCTTCCAACCATCTGGAAATATCTATGTCCTGCATCCACGTTTTCATGGCTCATTGGAAATTCAGAACCTCCTCCCGGAATGGTAAAGTTCCATTTCCCTCGCCCATCAGTATAGAGACGAAATGCCAAGAAGCCTTTCTCAGAATCAGTATATGTTAAAACAGCTGCACCGGCGCCATCTCCGAAGAACACACAGTCTCTCCGATTCCAATCAATGATCTTGGAGAATGTATCCGCACCGATCACCAACACGTTATTAAAAATTCCTGTAGCAACATACTGCGCCGCAGTCGAGATCCCAAAAAGAAACCCTGAGCAAACAGCAGCAATATCAAATGCCACCGAATTATATGCTTGAATCTTATCTTGCACGATTGCAGCGGTCGATGGCGCAAGCCTATCCGGAGTAGAAGTCGCAACAATGATCAGATCAATGTCATCAGGCGTAAGCCCCGCATCCTCAATCGCTCTCAAGCCCGCCTTAGCAGCCAAATCGCTGGTAGGCTGATCATCTTCAGCTATCCGCCTCTCTTTGATCCCCAGATTCTTATAAACCCACTCGGCATTAGTCGGCGCGATTGTCTCAATATACTCGTTTGTATACACCTTTTCCGGCACATAAGACCCAGTGCCAATGATATGAACATTTCTCACTAACTGTTTCACAATTATCTCCTTATTCTAAAAACCAAATTCTTCTTTTCTTTTTTTCAAAATAGCTTCAAACTCGCGCTCACTATAATTCTTTTTGAGCTTCGGAGCTATATCCTGTTTGACCTGTGCTGGAATACCCGCTGCAAATACAAAAGGCGGGATAGACTTAGTAACCACACTTCCGGACGCAATGATTGAGCCCTCTCCAATATCCACTCCTGGCAATATCGTCACATTAATCGCCACCCACACATTTTTCCCAATCGTTACCGGTGCAACGTATGCTTCCGACACCTCACTATGATATTTCAATGGTTTAGTATGAGTCAGAATGAAATTATTGCCGGCAATAGAGGTTCCGCGCCCGATGGTCACAAAATATGGATATACATCATCTATCGTCACCAAAGGTCCTATATGCACATCAGAAGCAATATTCACGCCCCTCATCCTTTGCATTTTCACCCTCACCCCATTAAATGGCATTATTCTCGAAATCACCTGTAGCCAATGGTCCTTTGTCCTGTCAAAAAGGAACTTAATCCTTGCAAAAGGACCAACATACCTATGTTCTTTTGTCGTATGCTTCAAGGCTGTAAAGAAGCTTCGCTCCACATGATATGGCAGTTCCTGCTTCTCAGTTTTCAAAAACGCTTTCATCTTCCGACCTTGTTCATCAATTCTTTGTAGTTAAAACCTAAACTCATCTCTCACATAATCTTTCATCTTTAAAAAAGAATATCCCTTTTGCGCATAAAAAGCAATCAGTTTTTCATATATCGGCAGCGCAGAATCACCCAAATTCTTCACTTTCAGCTTTGCCCGGATGAGGTCGTTCAATAGATATGCAATCGGATTTGACGATCTCCTTGTTATCTTTCTTGATTGTTCGCTTTCATCGATAAACTCGTTCGGGTGTATCAAAAATACCGCCGGCTTGGAATTAAAGCCCGACTCATAATGCAAGACTCTTTGCTGTACACTCGTCAGCGAAGGCATCATCCTCATCGTTGTCCCCACATAAGGCATCAAAAGTGCAGACAAAGGCAATTCCACCAACTTACTCTGACCTCTTTTATAGATATTGTCTTCTTGAACTCGATATGGCAATCTCGGTGCATTTAGAAAACTAAGCTTTTGTTTCGAACCAAAAGACAAGAAGAAATCGAAACGTTGTGATGCAATAGAACTATCAATCTCAAAGCCGGTCTCGATTAATGCCCTAGCTGTTATCGGTGCCACTCTCAAAGCAGGCGCACGGAAAGACACAACTTCTTTGCCGGAGATATCTTCCAAGAGCTTTTTGGAATATTCCAAATGGCATTTCTGCCTCTCAAAAGGCATAACATCAAATCCATTTTCTTTGATATGAGATTTTCCATGTGAGCCGATCTCATGCCCCGCATCAGCTACCATCTTGACTGCTTCCGGAAATAGCTCTGCCATATATGCAGTATAAAAGAAAGTAGAACAAACATCATATTTTGCATACAAGTCCAAAAGCCGAGGTATCCCCTCGCGCATAACCTTCTCACCCGTCTCATTTCTGAGATCATTGAACCAAATTGATGTAGTTTCCACATCATTGGAAAGCAATGCAATATACTTATTCTTTGCCACTATTATTCATTTCCTTTTTTATCTTCCTATTCCTATAATAAACCTTATACAGGCTATGCAAAATAGAAAATCCTTTAACATACAACCATTCAGGGAAATCATCAACCCACTGTTCAGGATGTGCAGTAAATAATATCTGATCAGGAAGCTTATCGACGGCATCGACTATCTCCCAAGTTCTCGTGAAATTGAAGTCATATTTAGTCTTCACATTATCCCTAAGAGACATCTTAAACCCATTCCAACGCCTGCCGGTGTCAGATAGATACAATACCTTGTCATAATCTATGCTAAGATAAGGCTCACAAATTATCCCATAGTCTTGCATATCATATTTTTTCCAAAGATCTCTGTTGTCATAAGGAGAACCGCTACTGCCATGCATACAGATAGTTTTAACAGGATAAAATTCACGAAACAGCTCTAAGTTTTTCTGAAAAGACTGAATTGCCGCTTGATAATCTCCGGCACAAACAGCTAAATCTTCATAGTGATAACCGATTTCATGCCCCATCGTTACGATTTTATGGATAATCATCGGATCATAACTTTGCTTTACTATCCTGAAATAATATGTAGATTGTATCCCTTTGCTGGCTTCAAATTTAGCCAAGCGAAGAGCAGCATAGCTTCTTAAATCAACATCATGACGCAGCATTACCACTTTTTCAAGCGGGTCTTGCATATAATCTTCAACTCTCTGAAAACTATATCCAGCGTTAATCAGTGTATCCAACAGCTCTTCATAAATCTTTAAAGTAAAGTCTCGCTCCATTTTTATAGTTTAATCTCCTTCTCTTATATGGCGAATGCACTCAGTCTTATGGTATTGTAATAATCCGATTCAAGTTTTGTTCATTACTTTCTGTGCTACGATACTCAACGAATCTTGCACATCATCCGGCATCAAATCCGCATGCAGCATCCGAAAGCCGGCAGTTTCTATCTCGCGGATAATATCATCTTGCTCGCCGATGTAACGAATCGCTACATCATTACGGATATAGCATCGGGAAGCCGCATCAAAATGCTTCAATACTTCAGGGGCTTTGGGGGCATTGCACATTGTGTTGCAAATGTATATCCCGCCAGCTTTTAGATTGTTTATGATGTTGCTGAGATACCTTCTTCTGTCTTGACCGATAATGCAATGCATTACGTGGTTATCCAGCACTATATCAAAGGGTTCAGCGGCAATATATCTATCCTTTGCCGCATCAAACACCGCAAAACTCAGCTTTGATTTCCGCAATTTAGCTTCTTCGATAGCCCAATCAATCGCCACCTGAGATACATCGATGCCCACTACACTATATCCCCTCTTTTCCAACCAAAAAGAGATATTGCCAGCCCCACAACCAATATCCAATACCCGCCCCGCTTTCGGGATATCTGCATGCGAAAATACCTGCGTCAATAGCGAAATACTTTCATTAAGCCCCTCAGCATCGTCCCAGCCCGGCAAGCCAGCCGCTTTGTTTCGCTGGTAGGCAAGGTCGTGGGAGGGGTAGGAGGTTTGGGTAGTTTTGGCGATTATGGATGACATATATTTGAAGGTTATCATTTAACAATATCGTCCATCTTCTCGAAAAAACAGTGCATCATGGAATATGAAAGCTTATGCTCCAAGCTCAATTGGTGAGCGCTTTTCTTTGCATTATTTATGGCAGTATCCGTTTTATCTCTTAGTTTTGGGTACAATTGCGCTTGATATTTTTTGTTTTTTGTATATCCCGCCAATCTATCCGCTTTATCGAGCTCAGCTATAGCGTCTTTGCAATTCACCATATATTTATTCTTATAAATAAAGTGCAAAAGAAACCAAAACTCTAAGCATGGCATGGATTCAATAAAAGTGAGTTTTTCCGATTTATCGCAAAGCTTAGTTTTGATATCATTATATTTTGTCATCAAGCCCTGCTGATGCAAGGTATCCATATCGAGGATACAAAAATGATAAACTGGCAGTTCTGGTTCCTGTTCGGATACATCCTGCTCAATGTCTTCCATCAACTTTTGCAAAGTTCCTCGCAATTTGGGTTTAAACTTTGGTTTTATCCCGTTGTACTTATCGTTGATTACGGCGTTAATATAGATTCTTTCTGTATCGCCTTCACAATGGACGTTTACTACCTTTTTTAACGGGATTTTATTCATCACCAATAGAGCCCTTCAAGACCAAACCAAGGTTAAGGGTTCCGCCCACGGCCCCGCTTCGGTACAGTTTCCGCAAGGATTTTATATTATCAATCTCGTAGTCTGATATTTTGGTTAAGAGCGTGGCGCCATTATCTCCTCTATCTGTAATCCAAATTGCATCTCTGCTTATCACTTCGTGCATATCCAAAATGGAGGTATTTTGAGAAGTAAAAAGAAACTGACATTCACGGGCATTACTAAGATAGCTTGCGATAAAATGCTCAATCAAATATTCGTGCATAGAACGCTCAATTTCGTCTATCATTATGATTTTATTCTTTTCTTGTGCCCAGCATAAAAAACCGCAAAGTTCAAAGAAGCGAATTGTGCCGTCGGATTGTTCAGTAAGATTCAACTTAAACGAGCCATCCGAAACCTCGTGATGCAGATATATTTCTGTATCCGATAAGGTGTCAGGCAGTTCTTGACCGCTTTCCTGTGCCATTTGTTTTAGAATCTTAGCTATAGGAATCGAATCAAAGGGAACTTCTTTGCTCTGAACCTCGATGTCCTGAACAATGAAGTCTGCATTTTGCAACTGCTTTACATAAAAAGCTTTATAATCTTTGCCTTCGTTTTTGCCCAAAAACTTATCAATGCTCCAGCTTCGTAAATCCGTTTTCGGTAAAACTACCTGAGCCAGGCTGTTTTTGAACCAATCGTAAGCACTTTGCATAGGTCCGGAATATTGATAATCTTTGAGACGCGTTAGGATGGATTGAGTGTGCGTAGTAAGTTCCAAATTGCCTATCAGGCTCTCATTTGCGCCACTTCCAGACCAATCATAGGCATATTCTATCGTCCCATTTTCCGCTTTTAACGTTCGTTCAAATATTAATTGAAACTTATTATTAGTTGCTTCGCTCAAGCTCTCGCGGATTATCTTATGTGTATTCAAACAAAGAGAATACTTGTAAACAACGTCTTTATAAACATATTCAAGGTCAAAACAACTGTCCTTATCACGATCAAGCTCAAAAGGCGTAATCCCCGTCGGCTTGTCTTTATCCGCACTTTTATTGAGGATAAAATACCTTAAAAACTCTATCGCCAGCAGGATATTCGTCTTACCGGAGGCATTTTTACCAATAAACATGGCCAGCTTCAATAAACGCAAACCCAAAGCAGGATATTCCTGGATGTAATATTCGCTAAAATCATCGGGGCTTGTTGCCCGAAAATCAAGGCTTATCTCATCCCGCAAAGAGCGGAAGTTCTTTACTGTGAATCTAATTATCACTTGTTATCTCCTGGAATTGTGGGGGTGTGAACTTGATTGCTGGCACCGTAAATGCGGGAATAATGTGTGAATGATTGTTTAAGCTATCCAGACGGGATTGTTCTTTATTCTGACTCAAATAAACGCCAAACTAAAGTCCCGTCAGGAAAGCTTGTAGATGTTAATTGTCCGACCCTGAGGCTGGGGTTTCTTTGTTTATAGTAGAAACCCCATTAAAACTGAAATCAATATGCTCAGAGGTTTTTCCAACCAAGGCAACTGAGATTTCAGATAATACCTTACAGTCTTAGCAAAGCTATACTGAATCAGCTACTAAACGATATATAGAAGCATCGCAAACAAAGCTAATGGCGTAAAGCCATACACAGCCAAGATGATGAGTAGCTTAATCAGGAATCTTACAATGATTTTGCTATTGCCTTCGAAATGGCTAAAAATTAGCATTTCAAGAAGCTATTCGACTGCATAGGCATTGAAAAGCAACTAAATGAATGATTTATTATTCATTAATACTCCTTCGTCCCTATTGATATAAGAACTATTTTTTTTATTCTTTGGGATATCTGCCCCAACGTATACGCCAGTTTTCATTATAAGCATTCTGTTAAAAAAACGAAAAAGTATCTCTTCCTATTTTGCACTACAACTGGATCATGTGGAACCTTAAATACTACTTATTACATTATGTACAAACCATGCATTTAAGGATTTAACCATGATTGCTACACTGTAATTACTGCCAATTAAACAAAAAGACTCATTAAAAAATGCTCTTGTTCAAGCTTAGTGAGTAAAGATATATATAAATAATGCTCTCAATATGAGTCCCAACCCCGCCAGACAAAAAAAATTGAAAAATGTAGTTCCCACAATAATCATAAGTGCTTGCAGGGCAGGTGTGTAAGTGCTCAATGTGGTAAGGTTTGGTTAATAACCTGAGAATCGGAAAAACATCTTCAACCACTCGTAGAATTCGATATATAAATAGCAAATGCCACAAACACCAAGGTCATACAAGTTATAACCTGAGTCAGTTGCAACATAGCCAAAGCTGAGGGAGAACTTAGGCATGAGCATTGATCCAGATAACTATTTGAATAAAATAGTCCACTTTGAAAACTGCTTACAAAACCTCGCCAAATATGGTGTTTCATTCCATCATCAGCATTGAGCAACCAATAAACAACAGAATAATTTAGTACGCTCTCGAAAAGGCTTGTAAACGCAAGCAGAAGCCGTTCATGTGACTTCAATTTTGACGACTTATTCTTTTCCAGAGTATCTTTTCCAAAAGCTATTGTAATCTCAAATGATCGTGACAAGGTTCGTAGCACAACGAAAGAAATAATAAAACCAAACCAAAATACAGAACCAGTGCGATATATCATAACTGCAACGATTGCTAAGACAAACGACGCTATCAGATTAGCCCTATTCAGATAAGCTATAAATTGAGTCTTTCCGCATCTTTTAGTTTTCCCCACATCGTCACTATTTATTTTCATTAACTTGCTCTTAAACAAATGTGCAAAAAACCAGCTCGGTGACGCAATGAACAAAAATAACTGACAGCACCCATTTAGTTTAGTCTTTGGAGTACTATTTATTAAATCATCATTTTGACATATTGAATATATAATACACGCAATAGCATACGTGATAACTACAAAAGTGACCGCGGATACTGTTATCACCTCAATCCCAATCCGGCAATGGCTCTCCCCCAAGAAACACCCAATTGCCAATCCCCATAAGAGCATCAATAAAAACACGATCAATCCTTGATGGAATTTAAACGAATAGAGGTCATACCCATCACTTGTAGACTCTCTCAGGGGCACACTGCCTTTGATGAATTTGGTATTATTCGACACTTTGTTAGCAATTATAAAATTAAAAAGATTAATACTTAGTAAACGTTTCTCTTGCTTTTGCATAAGATTGTACTCCAAAATTCGTTCAACAGAACAGATTGCTTACATATGACCAATCATTAATTCAGATGGAAGTAGATTTATGTTTTAATATCTAAAATCGATCCAGTTTAGATGGCATAAAAATGCACAAAACCAGCAGTGTAATCAGTGGAATGTAAACATGCATGTTTTAGTTTTAACTTCGTTATATGGAGACCTGTCGAATCCTACAGCCTTTCACCTCATGTGGCAAAACCAACAAATCGACAACAGATAAGCAAAGCTACCACTCAACGCTTTTACACTCCACTTACTCTTTCAGCGCCAAAACCCATCTATCACCTTCACCACCCGCTCCGCCGTCTTCCCATCCCAATACATGGGAATAGTCCCTTTTTTCACCTTGCCATCCAATATCTCATAACAATAGCGAATAATGCTTTTTGTATCCAAAGGCACCAATTGATTTGTGCCTTCGCTAATGGTGATGGGGCGCTCGGTATTCTCTCTCAGAGTAAGGCAGGGAACCCCAAAAAAGGTGGATTCTTCCTGGATGCCGCCGGAATCCGTAAGAATGAACTTTGCGTGCATTTGCAGCCACATAAAGTCCAGATACCCGATGGGCTCGCTGATAATGAGATTGGGGACCGATTCCAGCAGGGGATTAAGCCCCAAACGCTCGATATTCTTGCGCGTTCTGGGGTGCATGGGAAAGACTAAGCTTATCTTTTTGCCTATCTCGGCAAAGGCATTTAAGAGCGTTTTGAGACCAGAAACTTCATCCACATTGGAGGGGCGATGCAGGGTGATAAGCGCAAAATCCAAATCCCGTTTAAAGCCCAAAACTTCATGTAAATTGGAGCCTTCCGCCTTTGCTTTGTGCTCGATCAGCGAATCAATCATGATATTGCCCACCAGATGTATCTTCTCTGGCGCCACACCCTCTTTGAGCAGGTTTTCATCGCCATCTGCCGAAGGAGTGAGCAAGATAGCATACTTATTTTAGATAATGCAAGACTCTTTCTACCATGAAGTCCGTAATCTCAATATATATATCATTAACCTTGTCTCTCATGGTCTCTTGATATGCTATGGGGTCGGACATCATGGCTATTTTTTCTAATTCTTCAGGCACACTATTCACATCTACCTTTTTCAACGCACCCAGCTTTATCAATTCCTGATTTACAAGCATATCCCTTATCCCACAATACAGGCTGGGAACGCCCAAAACAGCTCCTTCCCTTGCCACGCTATCTCCCGAAGAAACTAAAGCCGCACTATAATACATTAAAGAATTAATGTCAGAAACGGGCTCTTGAAGTACTATCCAATTTTCTGGATATAGGTGTCTTACAGATTTGTCTTCCAATGACATAACAACCTGATAATCCTTAGGAAAACTCTTCGATATCGTGCTGATCAATAACTCCTTTTGATTTCGGTAATTTGCACTTTTTGTGGTCACTTCCCGGACAAAAATATAGCCCTTCTCTTTCAAGTTGTATTCATCTAAAACTCTCTTCGATGGGCTAAAATATTTTTTTGATAAGTATGCACCTTGTTTGGTATATGGCTTGTAAATCATATTTTTCTTGCGTTTACTCCAATCTGCTGGTACATATTTTTCTGTTGCCACAAAGCTCTCTATGAATAAAGAAAACGACAACTCTATATCATCGGAAAACTGCAAAACTTTCGCTCCAGTGATTAGAGCTGATAGATCATTGGGGAAATTACCTGGGCTCATTGATACCTTGGGTTTGTGTTTCATTGCATAAAAAAGGGTTGTTATAAAAGAAAGCAAATGAGTGCCAAATATCTTTCCTATCATCGTATGTTTCCACGTAGATATAGGAATTATATGAATCCTGTTATCCATTTCTTTTTTTGCAATTTTTGGCAAGCGACCTCTTCGCAATACAAAGAGAAAAATCTCAATATTGTGTTTTAAAAGCTCATGTGTTGCATTTCTAAAGAGATTAAAGTCTGTAATATGATGACTGAAAACAAAAATAACACTTTTCATTATTCTCACCTTTAGTTTTTTATCTATTCTTCACAAACCTGCCCAAAAGCATCGCATACTTAAAGAAAGGCACCGGGTCTTTGATATCCCAGGTAGCCTCATGAAATGACTTATAGCTGCGTAAAATCTCTTTCGGGGATTCCATTCTTTTGATTACGCGTTTCAGGGAATACACCAGATCTGTATAAACATTTAGCCAGATAGTATCCAATTTATAGTCAATATGCTGTGGCAATACGCCTTCGTGCACATAGTGATAGATCATATTGGGATAATCTATACCGCAATGGCCTGCCAACCCAACCCAAAGCCAGGTGCGCGCGTTGATTTCAATTAGCTTGGGAATACCATCCCGGCTATCTCGTAGCCATTCAATTTCACAAACGCCGGTAAAGCCCAATTTCTGTATCAAATTCTTGCTTAAATCCAGCATATCGGCTTCAAACATACTTTTGCAGCAGGTGGCGGTGCCAAAAGTGATGGGATGTTCGCGCAGTTTTACCCCCATCCAATAGGCATGAATCTCGCCTTTCTGGGCAAATACCGTCACCGACACTGTTTTATGTTCGTAAGGAATCACTTCCTGGATAAAGTATTCATCCGGCAAAGCTCCCTTCAATTCCGTATCCCATACCCTGGATAAATCTTGTGGTGTTTTTAGCATCAAGGCTTTATGTTTGAATCGCTTATAAAAGCTAAGCCCTTGATTTCCTTTGATGAGAATCGGATAACGCAAATCCACTTCTGTGGGGTTTTCAGCCACCGGCATTACGGTTTCGGGGATGGGGATATCCGCCGCCTGGGCAAGCAAGAGCAATTCTTTTTTATTATAGATTTTCTCGATCATATCCAGGTCTTCGGTTATTACCTTATAACGCTCTGCTAAACGCTTTTTATGGCGCGCAATGGTGTGGACTGCGTGGTCATTAGAAGGGAGTAGCAACCAATCTTTTAGCCCAAATGCCTGCTCCAGCCTCAATAAGAAATCAGCAAAATCATCACTTAGATAATCCGGGCATTTGTAGTAAGCTTGGCAATAGCGGGAATAACGCGCCACGCAATCGTCTTTATCCACCACTATTACGGGGATACCTTTTTTGCCTAAGAGGCGGGTATTGGCGAGACCCTGGACGTGCCCCTCGATGATGATGACGCCCTTTTTTGAAGTTGTCAGTTTACAGTTGTCAGACTTAGGGTTGAAACGACTATAGGACTTTATGACTTTAGGACTATAGGACTCGCGCGGATTGTTCATATCGTCCAGTTCTCCGGATTTTTGCCCATTGTTACCAGTTTGCCCAACACAATGCTATAAAGATTGTATAACTCTTCGCATTTCTCCCGATCAATATAATCACACTTATAAGCGAATTGTAGCCATACTTGTGTTTCCGCTGTTTCACCTTCACAATCAGCCAGTTTTGATACAAAGTTCTTTGGGTATCTTCTTTTTCGGAATGCTTCTGCTAAATTCGCACAGATTGATCTGGATGATCTTCTTATTTGATCAGTAAGTGAGTATCTTTCATCCTTTGGAAAACCTTTGGTAAGTTCATAAACATCCATTGCTGCTTCAAATGCGATTTTGTAAACTTCCAGATCAGTATGATTTCGTATCTTCATAAAGCCATCCAGTCATATAGTCCTAAAGTCATATAGTCCTAAAGTCATATAGTCCTAAAGTCATATCGTCACAAACTCTCAATCGTCCTCTCCAGTCCCTCTTTAAAGTCCACTCTCACCTTATAGCCCAGCAACTCCTGCGCTTTTGCAATTCCCGCCAAAGAGTGCTTTACATCGCCGGTCCTATCCGATTCAAACTTAGGTTCTACACTTGTGCCTAAGATTTCATTTATCATATTTACCAGGTCGATTAGGGTATAGCGTTCGCCACAGGCGATATTGATCACTTCTCCGGCGGCTTTGGGGGCGGTGCAGGCTTGGATATTTGCCCACACATTGTTTTCTACAAAGGTAAAATCGCGAGACTGGCTGCCATCACCATAAATCACCGGTTCTATCCCATTTTTGATCAGGCGGATGAACTTGGGTATCACGGCTGAATACTGACTATTAGGGTCTTGATTGGGACCAAACACATTAAAATAGCGCAAAGAAACCGTCTCTAAGCCATATATTTGCGAGAATATCTGGCAATAGCGCTCTTGGGCATATTTGGTTAAAGCATAAGGCGAAAGCGGGTTTACGGGCATATTTTCCACTTTGGGCAGAGTCTCGCTATTTCCATAGATCGAGGAGGAAGACGCCACCACTACACGCTTAACCGCAAACTCCTTTGCCGCTTCCAGGATGTTCAGCATACCTAAGATATTCACATCATTGGTGGTAATGGGATCATTGATCGAGCGTGGTACCGAAGGCAAAGCTCCCTGATGCAGGATATAATCCACGCCTTTTACCGCAGAGCGCACAATATGAAAGCTACGTAAATCGCCTTCTATCATAGTAAAGCCAGAAGTTTTCATAAAAGGCAGGATGTTTTCCCGCTTACCAGTAGAGAAATTATCTAAAACCACTACTTCTTGCCCTTGCTGGAGCAATTCCTTTACGATATTTGAGCCGATAAAGCCGGCGCCACCTGTTACTAAATATTTCATATGAATTCCTTTGTTTTACAATTCATTTAGGCAGTTTATACAAGTTAATATCTAAAAAATGCCTTTTCTGAATATATTCTCCCTATATCCTCTTGAACGCCTCTTGAATGGGTGTTCAGGAGGCGTTCAAGAGGTTATAGAGGAAAGTAAGGTTTATTGAGTTGAGTCAAGCTCACTTAACAAGACATCCCATTTCTTGGTTGCAGACAAGAATGAGTGGTTTAGGATAATATGCGCTCTGGCAGATTGTCTCACGCTCTCTAATTCATCGTATTTATCCAATAGTTCAGATACTTGATTCGCCATATCTTGGGGAGAAAGGGAAGTATAAAAGAATCCTGTTTCGCCATGAGTTATAGCATCTGATATATTGCCTACATTTGTGGAAATACATAGTCTTTCACATGCCATAGCTTCTAATAAGGCGCAGGGAAGACCTTCACTGCGAGATGCCATCGTAAATATCCGAGATTTGCATAAAAGCTGGTTATCCACTATTTGCTTGCCCAAAAAAGAAACATTTTGCTCCAGGCCAAGTTGTATTACAAGGTTTTTTAGCGTGTTTTCTAAGGGACCGTAGCCCACGATGGCAAATTTATAGTCTCTACCAGCTTTTTGTGTCAAATGCCAGAACATCTCAATCATTAAACCCACTCGCTTTAGTTCCGTTAATACTCCCACATACATCAGATCATAGCGTTGCTCACAGGAAACTGGATGGAATACATTGGTATCAATGGTACTATGCAATGCATTTATCTTTTTGGTAGGAAACACCTTGCGCCAGTAATTCAAGGAACGCATACCGGGTGTATTGATCTGCAATGCGGAGCTCATAATGTACTCTACAAATAGCTTACCTACGAGGTTCTGATGCAAGGTAACCACATCTTCATCTATTTGAGAATAAATAAAAGGTTTTTTGAGAAGCCTGGAGACCACCCAAGTGTAATATGTATGAGGAATAAAACGATATGTAAGCAGGAGATCAATATCATGTTTGCGCAGCTTGTATGAGATATAAAAAGGGGTTAATGTCCAATAAAATGGCTTGTAACTCATAAAAGCAGGCAATACATACTGAATAAGCTTAGGGTCGCTGGATTGATACTTATTTTTTCGGAATAAAATCACCGCTTCTGCTGCGCCTGAACGAAGCAGGGGGGTAATTTTGTATTTAACCTGCGAGGGTTTTAGTAGTGCGATGACGGCGATTTTCATAGGTTTCACTAGTACTCATTTATAAAATTAGTGAAGAGTCGAGATTTAATGTATCATCCATTTCTATGTTTCAATAATTCGCTTAATAGCAATTGGTTCGGATGCTGATGAAGAAGGCTATTATTATAAACCCCGCGAACATGACAATTTTTTAATCAACTTGAACATTTATTCTAAACGCTTTTATCAAGGTAAAAAAATAACGCAAACAAAAAGATGATTAATATACATTTTCAGTTTGTTTAAAACAAATAGCCTGTGTTATAAAAATATCTAATCATGCTGACAAATGGAGGTAATTTTCCATTCATAGGCTTCATGTCTTCTTCCATAATCGTCTTTATGTTATTATCACTCTCTAGTATTTCTATATAAATGGCTATGGTCTCAGACCTAAGGTCCTTTAATTTAGGGATGTTAAGTTTTAAAACCTCTATCGTTCTTTTTGCATCCTCATCACCATCTTTAGCGACAATTGTTCCATCTGCTACATAGACAAATTTGGCTTCACAATCCGTGTTAAAAGGTGTAACATTTATGATACTATCATTTTTAGCATGACCGCAATGAATTGGCATCCTGCGCTTTGTTTGTCCAATACATGAGCACGCTAAATTTGAATAGTCTAAATCGCATACATTTTCTAAATGCCGTGGCATTACATGCTCTATGTGATAATCATCGTCTCTAAGCTCAGACTCACAGTAGCAACAAATGTGATACTGCTCATTCAGAAGCGAATCACATATTGCTCTTTTTACATCTTTATCAAGATTACAATATGTTGGCTTCCAATTGTCATTGGCAAGCGCTTTATGGTTAATCAACTCCTGTGGTTCTGCTCCTTTTTTAATGTATCTCACAATTATTTATTCCTTTCTAATCTCCTTATCAACATGTTGGCCTTAACAAGCTCTGGATCATCTCCAATCATTGATTTCAAGTTGTTATAAAGAGCACATGCCTCGCGCAGGTTTTCTTGTGCGATTAAATGATAAAGCCTATCTATTAACTGTTTAATCTCTCTTGGTCTTGCATCAGTATCCATAATATCTTCTAATATCCGATTTGAAGTTCGCCCATAATACGATTCAGCTTTAGACACCTCGCCATCTTTAAGAACTTTTATGCAACCTGACTTTACATTGCTTATTACTTGAGGGGAATGAGTAGTTCCAATTAGCTGGCAATTAGGAAACACATTGTTGAATCTTTCAATCAAAAACCTCTGCCATTGTGGGTGTAGGTGTAGCTCAAGCTCATCTATTAACACGACGCCTGCACCCATAAGTGGATTTTTAGCCGAGGGATTTGCAATTGTAAGTCTTCTTGCAATATCACCAATTAATGCAATAAGACAGCGTTCCCCATCTGACAATTGGTCAATCGAAAACTCCACACCGTTCTTTTCTATCATTAACTGGGGAAGCGGTCTTCGAGATATTCTTATATTTGTGAATTCTGGAACAAATGCTTCAATAGCTTTCTGAATAGTCCAGACCTCCCTACCATCATTCTTTTTTGCTCTCATCGCCCTGTCCTGATCTTGTGTAATTAAGCTCGATAAATCAGATGTAAACTCGACACCATAATCCACGATGTTTCTTCTTGTTGAATCATAGCGATATTTATTTAACAGTTGTTGAAGATCTTTTTGTCCTTTGCTACTAAGCCACCACAAACCTATAGTGATGGAAAACTCAAACAAATCCAAGGCTAATTGATATATCTTACTATCCGAACTATTACCGTCATGGTAAAACATCTTGTTATGATTTCGACTTAAAAGATTGTTGATTGTTTTGGAAAGTCGATAGTCTGCGTCAAAATAATCGGAAGAATCTGCCAGTCTCACTGCGAGATACTCCAGTTCATGAATATACTCGATCAAATTCAATTCAGACCGTAAAACATCACCACACTCATGAATCATATCAGTGAGCATAAAAAAGTATCTTTGTGGATTATTCCATAAATACTCTTCCATATTGTTCATGCTATTTTTGATATTTTCTTTCATGCGTGGTGATGGCTTTTTTCGATATACTATAATATCAATCAATGCAGCCATGTTGATGATTCTGTTTTGAATCTCTTTGTTATTTCTTCGCATCCATTCTTCTTGAGATAGTCTTTTTTCATTTAAAATGTCATCTTGCAATCTAAACCAATCAAAAAACGATTGAAACCCTGTACGTTCACGTAATGCATTTTCGTACAAATCCCACCCAGAATCAATGGTTGATCTTGATATTGGCGCAATTCTCCCTGTCGTGGCTCGATTTACAGAATAATAGGCTATCATTGGATCATTTCGGGAAAAAGAAACATCATGGGCATTTCTTATCACAGAAACAAGTTGGTCCAGCTCGATGGTATTCTCAGATACAGACGCAAGTTGAGGATCAGCTTCTCTATGTAGTTGCCATTTATACAATTTTCGTTCATGTTCAACAACTACTTCAATACTTACTTTTTTCTCACCATAAGATACAGCTTTGCTACTTAACAACTGTCCATTGCTGTTTGGCTTTTGAATACGATTTACCAGCCAGGACAGAGATATAACTAATGCCTCTAAAACAGTGGATTTGCCTGCACCATTAATACCTGCAAATACACATTGATCGCCCTTGAATTCTATCTCACAGTTTTTAAAAAGTTTATAGTTTTGTAATTTAAGTTTATGAATTTTCATAATCACCACCTCTTAACTCAGGTTACCTGTTCATTTCCCACAATAAGTTTCAAAGTCTTTCCTTGCTATACTCCTTCAGTGCAGTCTCAAATCATAAGACCCACTTATTATCTTGGCATAGATTCTTGCCGGGTTTACCATCAAAATCCTCAAATTATCTCGCAACACAAAACGTTCCCATAATAAGGATTTTTCGCCCCTTCACTCTCATTTTGAAGGATATCGTGCAAGTTTTATTATTTTCAGACATCCTCGCTAATTCCATATATTTCAATGTATTGGTTGTTTGTGCGCTTCTCTCCCGCTCCTTCCCCGCCCACTCAGCGAGTAAGCAGCGAGTTATTAACGGGTTACGAGTTCTTTTACCAGGCATTCCAAGATAAAATTTGGAAACAGTATTTGTAATAGGCTGTTAGTAATGCAATAATGTTACTGTAATGTAGTGCTATTTTGTTTTTAGAATTGCTTTTTTTCTACAGAACCATTCATCCTTACAAAACAATGTCTCTAAATGCTAGTGAGACCCTTTGTTTATGCTATTTAGAGCATGCCCACCGGACATAGGACTAAGATTTGCAGGTATTCCAAGTTGATAACGAAAGGCGGATAAGCGCCATTAAACCAAGACCTTGCCCGTGTGTTGCCGTGGTGATGCCGTGGTGCCTCCTCGCAATTTGCCGAGAGGCACCACGGCATCACGAGGGCGAGACACGAGTATCGCAGGCGTTGCAATGAAAGATGAATGATGACGGCTGCGCAAGCGCAATATCTGCTTCTGAAAAAAAATCTTGGAATGCCTAAGTTCTTTTACGGATTGACCACCAAACTTGCATCGCTATAATCCAATCGAATTAGATGAGATAGGGCGCCTACCTGTCAATACTCAATATACTTATCTATGTTTTAAAGTTGTGGAGTTTTCAAAGCAAAAAATAAAGAGTACGTAGAAAAAAATGGCTCAACTAAAGACAAAGAAAAACAACGCGATAACTCGGTGGAACTTAGATAGAATGTAAAATGAAATAAAAGAAAAATGTCCTCAAAGAACCGAATCAACAGTGAATTGGATTTTTTACCAATATTGAAACTCAATTCAATGTTCCATCAATTTATAGTCGCCTTATACTCCATTTTGGAAACTCGCTATTGAACATTGATTCATTGATTACGATACAACTATCAGCTAATGAGACTTTCCATCTCGAACCCGCAAGCCCCACCGGCAATTCTTTTGACAATAATTTTTCAAGTCCATATAAAAGAGATGGACTTAAGTTTAGAATACAAATATAATGTGTGGGCTTATCAGTCTTAGACTCGGCATAACGATATAGAAAGCTATCCCTATACTTATACTTTAGCTCTTCTTTAAGGCTATTTAAAGCCCTATTTTTCATCCTACGACCTGCTGGGTTGATTGCTGTATTTTCATCATATCTTTCAACATTCTCGAAATTCTTGATCTCAATGAAAACGTACGCGTTCGCAAACTCTGCAATGACATCCACGGCTTTCATTGGCGCACCGTGATAATCTGAATCATTTTTGTCTTTTGAATCAAATTTAAAAGCAGCTATGGCGTCGGAGAATATAAATTGATATCCATCGCTATCAACTGGTTTCATCGTCCCAACCCGCCCATTTTACTTTCTATGGCTTTATTTATTACTTTCACATAAGCTTCTTCAAGCGGATTTGGACTTACATCATCATATCGATCAAAACTATTAATCCTAATTCTTCTGTTATTTTCCTCGTCTCTATACAATACATGGTATTTGATTTGTTTTTTATCTTCCGGATTAGAGAGTAAATCAATCCATTTAGCGACTAATTCATTGTGTGT
Source organism: Candidatus Cloacimonadota bacterium (assembly GCA_028695495.1). Taxonomy (GTDB): domain Bacteria; phylum Cloacimonadota; class Cloacimonadia; order Cloacimonadales; family Cloacimonadaceae; genus UBA5456. Next base: position 30,382 of record JAQVIX010000007.1, read on the forward strand.
TGATAAAAAGATCTGCACGCCAGAGCGTTGTAATTCAAGCAGAACCTCAATAAGGGTTGCGGTGAGCTTGGGATTGAGATTCGCCTCTGGTTCATCCCAAAAAAGCACAGACCCATTTGCAAGAACTCCATTCTGAACTAAAGTCCAGAGTAATCCCAGCTTCCTAAATCCTTCAGCTAATAAAGTAAATTCCAAATTCCCATTTTCATTCTTTAGATAAAATTGTTCATTTTCGACAGTAACGCTTCCGTCAATAGCTTTTCTTAAGATTCTTGCTATCTTTCTTCTGAAACCATCCGCTGGACCCAGTGGAGGAGGTAATAGTGCCTTGCTAATGATGTCCGCGTATACCTCCTCAAAGTGTATCATGCGAGATTCATAAAGAGATTTAAAGCCAGGTGCGTTAGCAAGCATTTCTTTTACGGGAATAAACACAGAGGTTAGAGGATTTTCAAGCCACACTTGCATATATTTGGGCTTATCAACATTATCAGCAGACTCTTTTCTTGTGGTTAGATTTTGTCTGAGGCTCATTTCCTTGCCACTGGCGAATCGAGATACTTCAACGTAGCCAGACCGAGCTCCTACACCGCGTTTGACCAGGCGCCCAATCCTCTCATTTGCCGGCAAAAATACGCGCACCATTTTATGTGCCCAGCTCATACTTCTTGCCACCGTTATATCCGCAGACGAATATAATACCTTCAAAATATGAGTCTTTCCTGTTCCGTTTTCTCCAATAAATACATTAATTCCCGGAGAAAACTGAATATCTAAGGAATCAAAAGCCGTAAAGTTTTTAAATATGACTTTTGTAAACATGTTTTCCTCTCTTTGCCAGTTGTTTTACTATAACATAGTTGGTCTGTGTTTATAACCCAAATTTTACTTATTGATTAACTTGCAGCCTCAATCCCAAATTTATACATTTATAATCTACCTTGCTCAAAAAGTTCAAGTGCGGTTTCCAGCCTCAGGTCATAAGATTCATTACTATTGAACATTCCCTCTTCAAAGACCCACTTATTATCTTGGTATAGATATCTGCCGGGCTTGCCATCTACTTCCAGGATGTGATCTCTTACATGGCCAAAGATGGTTTGGATTTCGTTCATATAATAACCATTTTTGCCAACTAAAACGTCAAATGCGGCAGTATGGATATGATACTTATTTGCGATATCGTAAATCCAGTTCATAAGATCCAAAGGTGGATTTCCATAACCCAGGTTTTTGGCGCCACTGGCTTTGTCGCCTACTTTGAACTTCTTGTAGGCAAAATATGATTCACCGATCTTAACCAGACGCCACTCAAAATCGTGCTCGATGTATTCTTGGAAAATCACGAAATTCTTTTGGGTATCGCCATAGGTCCGGAAGTATTTCTTGAGCTTCATTTTGAGGTATTCGGGGTCTGACAAAGCTTTTTTTAGCCAACTTTTAGGTGTGCCGACTTGTTTATTAGGTCCTACGCGCTTGCGAATCCCTTTGCCCTTAAAAGCCTGGTGTATATATTTTGCGGCTTGAGATGGCTCGCGAATTACGCTTACTCCGGAACCGGTTGCGCCTATTGAAGTCTTTACCACAATGGGATAAGCCGTAGATGAGATGAAAGCTTTTACCTCGGAATAATGGCTTATTATCCAAGTCTTAGGGTGTTTGATATCCGAAAGCTCAAGAAAGGCTGCCAGACTCTTTTTATTTTCATAAATGAAGCACTCAAAAAAGCTGGGGAAACACGGAATATTTAGTGAATTGACAACGTGATAAAGCCGTTCATCATATATTGATTTATATACTTCATGAGTGCCGGGAGGGCGGAGCAAGCAGAGCTTGTAATTGCCAGCTTTAATCTTCTCCAGGGCATCAATCGCGCACAAATCAATCACATCAGCCGGAATGCCCTGTTTTTGGCAAGCAACAAGCCATTTATTCCCGCTATCGGGGTCTTCGTTTCTTAGGATACAGATTTTCATTTTATACTCGATTTACCCAATCATGGTCATCAGTAAGAAGGCATTAGCCGTGTCCAATACAATAATGAATATAAGCTTTCCCGATACTTATCATCAATCGAGATATTAGGTATATCAGGTTCCAATAGTTCTTTAAACATCCCATCCGTCTTTTTTGTATTAAAAGCATCAGGAAAGTGTTTTCCCTTTTGTTTTTTTAACAAAATACCAAGATAATTAAAGTAGCTCAAAGCCTGCCTCATATTATAGCCTCTGCTGCTGGGATAATCCAAAAGCGCAGGATATTGGCATTGCACGAGTTTGGCATACAAATGGGTAGAATTGAGTTTTGCAAAAATATTTGATGCGCTAAAGGGATGTCTGTGTGCGGAATATGAGCTTTTTAAATAGTCAAAAAAGAAATGATTATCGGTAAAGGGGGAGTAGCAATTCACATAGTCATTATAGCTGGCGGCTTCGGCTCCAAAGTATTTCCTGAGGTTTATATCAAAGCGAAATAGAAGGTGTTGCCAGTTGCTCTCTCCCATTGCGCAATATTGGGTTCCAAGGTTTTGGATTCTGGTTATCAAACCTTGATAAAGTGCCTCTACATCCACAGACCAAAAGCTTGCAATCAGTGTGCATACATCCTTTATCTCATTTTTTAGCTCTATATCTATCGCAAAGCCATTTTGCAGAAGCCTTACAATGTTTTTTGAGATAACCGCACCACCTTGAGGCCTTCCCACTTTGATTACTTCATCACCAAAAATGCCGGTAATCAAATCAAGGGAGTTTTCTGCCACCTTTTGAATGGCATACAAGTAGTGTGTTCTCTTGTAATTCCGGCTACCTTCTGATAGCATTACCGTATCGTGAGCGGCTGTTTTGAAATGGCTTTGGAGATAGTGATCGTCCAATATATAGGGAGTATAATCCAAAGATTCTGAAGAAGAGATATGCTGGGGGACGGTGATATCTGGAGCTTGAGCCGCGCCAAAAGAATAGAGCTTCAGGCGATCTTTATGATTCTTGATAAGGTATGATAATACTAAGCGACTATCCCAGCCGCCCGTGAGGCTCATATTTACCGTGGTATCGGTGTATGCCATTATCCTATTACAAGCTTTTTCCAGAGATGAATTCAATCGATGGAAGCTTTCCTTCTTGTTCAAAGCTGCTTCCGCCATCAAGGCTAAATAGCTTTGATATTTGCGCTGGTCTATCTTCCCTGCATGAATCAATATCTCTTGGGCGGCAGGCAAGCTGGAAATGCCTTCAATGAAGCTATTGTTGCTTATGGTATAATTAAATAATAGGTGTTCAGCAAAGCTTGTATAATCAAATCTGGGCTGCTTGATGAGACCTGTAGCCAAAATGGAACTCTGCTTGGAAGCAAAGACAATAGCTCTATCGGAGCGGTATGAATATAGAGGATAAAAACCAAATAAATCATTTGCTATCCAAAGCCTGTCTCGCTTCGAATCGTAAACAGCGATATTGAAACTACCTTCCAGCATTTTTGCCCAATCATTGGTGTCCTTGGATATTAGGTAAGCAATCCCATTAAGATGATCTCTTTGGGACGCTGGATTAAGTTTTTTGTAGATTAGGTTTAAATAATCATCTGAAATTCGGCAAAATCCATCTAAGACAATGCAAATGCCTAATTCACTATCTTCATAAACGATGTCATCAATTGGCTGGGAGATTTTGGGCACAGCCCCCAATATCAGCTTTTTATGCTGAATAGCTTTGTGTGTCTGCGTGGATTGCGCTTTTAGGGCGCTAAGAGCTGCCTCAGAGCCCTGAAAGCTATCTGCCTCAGTTAATAGATAGTGGACAAATATCCCTGCCATCAGGCGTCCTTTGCGTTAATATATTCTGCTATCTCGTTCATAGTCCCTATCCAAAGCTTGCCTGCTTCTCTTTGAGCGGCTGCATATTTTAACAGCTCTGGGATTACATTTTCCAAAGTCCATTCATCTACCGAGGGGTGTAGCCAAAGATGGGCGATTGTGCCTGTTTTCATCGCTTTATCGATGATTTTCTTGTAGCGGTGAATGTAATAATCTGCACTCCAATTCTTGGTTTTGGCAAAAGAACCCGAAGAAGTAGTAACCAGCATGCCAAAATTATCCCGATAAGGATAGGATAGGTCATAATCGGTATTTTTGCGATAGATTTTGAACCCATGTTTTGCTAAAACACCGTAATTACCGTGAGTACCGCCGGGAAAAACCAAAGATTTAAGCTCAATATTCCAGGCTTTAGCAGCTTTTTTGCAAGCCATTAGCTCATCGTCAAGCACCTGCGGCGGGCAATTTTTGTAAGTGCAATCTATATGTGAAAAAGTGTGGCAGCCAATTTCGTGCTGAACAGATGATTTGAGTATCAGTTCAATCAAGTCTGGAGCATACCAGGCGCTATCCTTTTTATAATCTGTATAAGGATCGTGATCATACCAATCGCCCTCGGTAAAACGCCAATGATCGTCAAAATGAGGGATGCGCGTCATCCAGTCATGATCGCCCTTTTGACAAGATTCCAAGAATAGATGCCCCACCGTAGCCCAAATGATCGGAATCTGGTACTCTTCAAAAAGCTGAACCAAGATGGGTGTATGCTTTCTTTCACGAGCAGCAGCGGCTAAATAGTCTTTAGTTCGTTTGGAATATCGAAATGCCCATGCCATTTCAAAATCGGCAGAGATAATGAGACCACCTTTTTCGGCGGCAGGGAAGCTGCCGTTTTTGGAGTCGGGCTTAACCGTGGGCTTCATACCCATGTCAAAGATCAGCTTGCTAAGCGCGGCTTGATACTTATCACCTGCGATATTGCGTATGGCGGTATAAATCTTTCTGGTTGTCTTCATGACTACTTCTTTAATATTTGAGTAAGGATTTTGTGATAATCTGTGAGCATCCGCTCCAAGGAAAAGCGTTCAGTGCAGATGCTTTTTGAGCTTTGCCCCATCTTCTGGCGCAGATCTGAATTTGTTAGTAGCTTCCTAAGTTCCTGTTGTAAAGCCTGTGCGTCTTTATACGGGAAAAGAAGGGCATTATCTTCCACTATTTCCGCGGTACCGCCGGTATCTGAGGTAACTATTGGCAAGCCCATATACATGGCTTCCAGGATGGCATTTGAGCAACCTTCGCCCTTGGAAGAATGGATGAATACATCTGCATGAGCCAGAAAGGCGTGTGGGTGAACTATCCTGCCAAGCAGAAATACGCAATCATCAAGCTGATGTCTTTTAAGATAACGCTCATAATCTGCGCGTAAAGGACCTTCGCCAATAATATAATAGCGGAAGGGAAATCCTTCTTTTTTGAGGGTATTAAGCGCTGCAAATACTGTGTAATAGTCCTTGTATGGCACCAGATTGGCGACGGATATCAAGATAGCAGCAGGATCATCTGTCGGGATCGACATAGCTTCTTTGGCTGCCAGGCTGTGTTCGGGTTGTATTTCAATAGCTTCAATGCCGTTGTACAATACGTATCCGCGCTTAAGGTTATTTGCTTTTAATCCGGCATGGGAGTTCGCTACGATGTATTTACTGAGGTGCAAAATAAGAGTTCTAAAATAATGGGAAAACTGCTTGCTGCGAATACCATGGCGAATGGAGAAATTGACGAACGGAATGCCGGTAATAACGCTTACAAACATGGCGATAACGCTTTCCATGTTGCCCCAGGATACGATTACGTCTGCATTCATTTCTTTAGCGCGTTTGGCTGTAGCGAGAATTCTCTTTTTAAGGCTACGCTCGGCACAGTGATAGGCTTTGCTTTGTAAGCCATACTGTTCTATGTATCCGCCAGGACTTTCATTGTAATAAAGTATCCTATTTTCCATGCCAATACAATGCTTGGCAATTACAGCAAGCTGGCGTTCACGCCCGCCACGGCGCATGGAGGAGATGATGTGGAGGATGGTCATTTATGTGTTTTTAACTATGCCCTTTAGGATGCTTAAGATCAATTCTCAGCAAGTCTTTTAGAATAAAGTATTGAGGTAAATGGTGCCCTTCATGCCAGTTCAGCTCTCTATCCCAATAACCAGGGCAATTGTAAATGGCGTCATGTGCATAGGTATAACTAATCTCGCAAATAACAGGAGTTTCATTATCATATAAAAAATCATAAGCCATGGATTGAAAACCGCATTTATCTGAAGTATCCAAAGCTATTTTAAGCATCCTTTTATCGATGACTTCTGTGTCATAGTTCAATTTTCCACTTCCGGATGCACGGAAATCATTTGCCCTGTTATATCTTCTAAACGCAAAAGCCCTGCCACCTATTACAGTAACTCTCGTATCATAATCGTTATTGGGCAAGAATTTTTGGAAATAAGCGTAGTTTTTGTTGTTTTGCCAATACAAAGAAACATCTTCGCGAATTAAGGTTCTTTTCAGTTTAATTAGTTCGGTTCGCACAAATCTTTTAAAAGGGAAAAAACGGACTTTCCAGCTTGCAGGCAAAGATGAATCAGCAACACCTTTTGAAAAAAGTCTTTTGATAATTCTTTTGGTCATTTGCGGACTTTCCAGCTTGATAACATTTGTAGAGCCCGCACCGCCTCTAAGTTTTAAAACAACGGGGTATTCGCAAGTATCAGCCCATGAAAGCGCTGTTTTCTTGGTCCAAAACACCCAGGTTTTTGCAAATGGCAAATCCAAAGCTTCAGCCAAATAGTGTTGTTTAATCTTATCATCAAAATGCCATAGGGTATTGTAATTTGGAAACAATGGAAGACTTGACATATTCTGCAAAATGGGCATGAAAGAAGCAGATTTTTGCAGCATATCTGAGGTATGCCCCACATGATAGATAAATGCATCAATGCTTTTTAACTGATCCCAAAATTTGGGATTTTCCCCGTCGATGATTGCGTAATTAACGTCGTTGAACTCAAGAATTTTGATGTATTCTTGAGTGAAAGGCATTAGGCTGCCTTTCATGTTGGTATGGATTCCTACGATCATTTTATCCTAATAAATATGTCTTTTTCATACTCATACGTCCGATTCAGCTTCAAACCAATCTCGGATCAATGCCGTAATCCTTTGGGCAGTATTCCCATCCCAATATTGTGGGATTTTACCTTTGGCTACTTCGCCCTGTAAAACCAAGTACACCTGCTCAACGATGCTTTTAGAATCCAAGGACACCAATTTGTTTGTGCCTTCCCAAATCGTGATTGGTCTTTCCGTATTTTTCCTCAAGGTAAGACAGGGCACTCCAAAATAAGTGGATTCTTCCTGGATGCCGCCGGAATCTGTCAGAATGAGCTTTGCATCCATTTGAAGCTTCATAAAATCCAGGTATCCGATAGGTTCTGAAATATGCAGGTTTGGAATTTGTTTCAGTTTATCGGATAATAAATAGCGCTGAATATTATTTTTGGTTCTAGGATGCATGGGGAAAATGAGTTTGTTCTGCTTTCCGATCTCGGCAAAGGCGTCCAATAGCATGATCAATCCCTCTTTTTCATCAACGTTTGAGGGTCTGTGCAGGGTTACCAGTGCATAAGGTTCGGCTTCTTTAATATCAAACCTGGTAAGTATTTGTGATTCTTTAGCTTTTTCCTTGTGTTCGATCAGGGAATCTATCATGATATTGCCCACGAAATGAATTTTTTGGGGGTCAACGCCTTCTTTAAGGAGGTTTTCATCTGCATCCCGGGAAGGGGTCAGTAAAAGATCCGAAATCCGGTCTGTAAGAACCCGATTGATCTCCTCCGGCATTTTTTCGTCAAAACTCCGCAGACCTGCCTCCAGATGAGCTACCGGAATGTGCAACTTTTTGGCAACCAAGGCACAAGCAATGGTAGAATTCACATCTCCGGCAACGATTACCAGGTGTGGCTTTATGCGGGATAATATGTGCTCCTCATACCGTTGTATTATTCTGGCAGTTTGAGCCCCGTGCGTTCCAGAACCTACATCCAGATACGCCGAAGGCTCCGGCATGCCTAAATCCACAAAAAAGAGCTTTGACATTCTTTCGTCATAATGCTGCCCGGTGTGGATCAAAACAGGTTCAAAGATCTCGTTTTCTTTTTTCAACTGTTTGTATAAGGGAGCCATTTTCATGAAGTTGGGACGAGCACCCACAATAAGATGAATTAGTTTTTTTCTTGTTTTTGTCATAAATCTTTATTTTAAGGAACTACTATGTGCCTTTTCAGGTGAAAGCACTTTTGTGATTATTAAGCTTTTGAAAGCAGCTTCTTAAAAGCTTTTTCGATGGTGGGGATATAAGCCTGTTTTGAAAGCATCTTTTTTCCTAAGCTTGCTATTCTACGCCTTTCAGTGTCATTGCTTACACGCAAATCTGCATAGGTAATATTTACAACACCTTGGCTAAGTTTACCCACCTTGCCACAATCGTTATCTATTACAAATTGCGAATAATCTCCCACGCCTTCGGAAATAAGCACGCGTAAACCGGAAAGTATGTATTCGCTAAATTTCGTAGGTGAAGCGTGATTATTAATTGCTTGGTCTTCCCTAATCAAAACACCATAATCAGCCGCATTCAGAAAAGAATTTAGCCCTTTAAGCTCTGAATATGTGATCAGATAAGCACTACCTGATATGCCATGCTTTTTAAAAAACTCAAGAGCTATACTCTCATCTGGAGTCAATATCAAAAAGAAAGCATTATCAATTTCTTGTGCAATCTTGAAAAAGGTTTTAAACACTACATCTGGCTGTTGCCAGGCTCTGTATAGCCTTCCAGTATATAATATTACAGTTTTGTTTTTGAGCCTCAGCTCTTCACGCATTCTGGTTCTTAAATCTTCGTCATAATAAAACAGCTTTTCATCTGCCAAGCCGGGTATGACCAATAACTTTTCTTTTTTGAGCATGTTATATTCTTTTAAATAGAAATCTTTTTGAGTTTGAGAAACACAGATGCTCAAATGCGCGTTCCTTAGGGTCGATTTTTCTCGAAAACGAATTCGTTTGTCTCTCCCCGCTTTATTTATTCCTTTTTGAACCCCATAAAGATACTCGGATATGGCAGTTCCTCTGGCCTCAAATACAAGAATCAGCCCCGGCAACCACTTAAATAAAGGCGCCAGTAGTGAAAATATGTTCATTCGGGATTGAATAAAAACCTTCCCAAACCGGACGTTCTCAACATAAAGTTTTAGAATAACAAATATAATCTGGAATTCACGAAAAGCAGCCAATCTAAAGAGAATGAGCTCTATATACCTTCCTCCAATTCGTTGCTCTATTTCCAAAGCCTTGCGTTTTTCTACTTTTCTTTCTTTGGATTCCACAAAGCTGACAATATGGTTTTTATCAAATATGCTTTTGGTTTGTTCAATCCAGTTTATTACCTGAGATTCTATTACAGTAGGATAGTATTCCCTCATCACCATAAAGCGAGTTGCTTTAGCCACCAATCTCCTCCTGCATCTCTATCGTCATTCTTGTAGTGTCAAATATGCTTTGCAAATCTATTAAAGCTTGTCCTTTTCTAATCGCCTGGGCAAATAGCAGCATTTCCTCAATAAATCCCTTTTGAACTGATTTAAGCTTGATTTTTTTTCTATTGTATCCATAGAAATACAAGTTTTTGAAATCATCCAGTACCATGGACTTGCCAGCTTGATGAATCTCAATCAATTCCTTGGGAAGCTTGGGATTCCCCACAGTGGCATAATGTACTATCCCCAAAGAACCGTCTGCAAACTTACAGGTGATAGATACATTGTCTGCGCTTTCAATATCGCCAATGCCGCTGGGTATAAAAGAAAAGTCGTAAGACATCAGCGGAGCATCTATATAGAACTTAATGAGATCAATAAAATGGCAGCATTCGCCAATAATTCTCCCCCCACCGATGGATAAATCCTGTATCCAGCCATTAGGGGATTGATATCCAGCATTAACCCGATAAACTATATATTTTGGAGAATCAAGTTTTGAGATGTTCTCCTTTGCCAGTTTTGATAAGGGAGAAAAACGGCGATTGAAGCCAACCATTAGTTGCAGTTTACTATCGCGGCAAAGCTCTTCTATTTTATTCAGCTCTTCTTTTTTGATGCATAAAGGTTTTTCCACAAAAACGTGCTTGCCCGCTTCAAGTGCTTCTATCACAAGCGGGCCATGGCTATCATGGCGGGTTCCGATTACCACCAAATCGACATCGGAGTCTGCAAGTACGGCTTTATAATCAGAAGTGATTTTTTTGCTGTGATACTTTTTACCTAATACTTTGCTCAGCCCTGCCCTTCTATTGCAAATGGTGTCAATCAGATAGTGTTCCTTCAGCTTATGTATGTTTGGCAGATGAATCTTTTGAGTAAAATTTCCCGTGCCAATGAAAGCTGTTCTTATAATCCCTTTTACAGCGTCCGTTTTATTCAGAAAAAACACTTTTTCAGCCATCGGCGTTTCACTTCCAGCCTGCTCGGGATCTTGATATTTTAAGAGCGCACCGATCGCTGTACGCGCGTCCTTGCTTAATAGCTCAAAAGCTTCTTTGGCTTTTTCCACTGGCATTATCGCAGATATCAATGCGTCAACTTTTACTGAACCATTTTCCAGCATACTCAAAAAGCTGTGCATGTTTCTGTTTTCAGTCCATTTTACATAGGCTATGGGATAATCAATACCTTCCATCTCGTAGCTGTCATCATATCTGCCTGGTCCGTATGAGGTGGACATCAATAAATCCAGTTCTTTTTCATACATGCTTTCACGTTTAAAATCAAGCGGTACATCACCCACGATTATCACTTTACCTTTACGGCGGCAAAAAGCCATGGCTTGATCAATGATATCGCCACTTTTGGAAGCAGCATACACTATTACTGCATCCGCCCCTACCCTTTCTGTAGCAAGCCGAATTTTGTTTGATAGTTTGGCATCCAATGCATCAAACACAAAATCAGCGCCTAAGCTTTTAGCAAGATCCATCTTTTCTTTTACCAGATCAATCCCGATTACCTTCAGCCCATTGGCTTTGCTGATTTGCACGCCCAATAAACCCAGAAGCCCTAAGCCAATGATTACCACCGTATCCCCAATCTGCAATTCCGCCCGGCGGATGCCCTGCAAAGCGATGCAGCCGAGAGTGGTAAAAGCTGCTGCGTCAAAACCTACGCTATCAGGTAATTTCTGAACCAAATTAACTGGCACTGAAACGTACTCAGCATGAGCAGCGAAACCACTTCCCGAACATGCCACCCGGTCTCCAATTTTGTACTCGCTTACAGCCTTCCCCACTTCTGATACAATTCCGGAAACACTGTATCCGGTTTCCTGCAGCTTTTCAATCTCTTTGGATGGTTTTATTTTGCTTTTAAACTTTTCGCGGGCTGCGCTATAACCATTTTCCAACAAATACTCTTTTAGCTTGATCAGGTTTTGTCCGCCTACTACAATCTTTTGCCCAAGGCTCTGCGCTCTCTTTCGCATGAACGAAGTTTCCGTTCCCGTGCTAATCAGGCTAAAAACAGTTTTTACCAAAACTTGTTTGTTTCCGCAAACTGGGATGGGTACGTCATCTACCACAATGCCTAAATTGCTTTTGAATACTTGTTTCATCCGCTACTCTTGGAAATTTTGGTTTCGATTTTTAAAGGAAGCTGTGCGTTTAATATCAGTTTAAAAGCAAGCGCTTTTTCTTTCTTAGAATAAGCTTTCGAGACCCAGGATTCATAGATTTCACCTCGATATTCCGCTTCTGCCTGAAAATGTAACTCAATATTGTTTCCAGTTTCGCAAGTAGTGCTAAGAACACCATTTTCATATTTCAGAGGGATATCTGCATCAAAATGAAAATAGATTTCCACTTGATGCTGGTTTTTGCCTATCAGAAAATCTGTAATCAACCATTCTCTGCTTTTTTTATTATATTCAATCCTGCGTTTATGAATGGCAGGAGATTTTAGGCGCATATATCCGCTATGCTCTCCTTCAAATAACACCATCTCATCATTATCAATCCAATTCAGGGTTTTGGGAATCGCATTTCTGCTAAAACCCCAAAGGTATTCCCGCGAAAGCTCACTCTGATCCTTTCCGTCTATCACCACTGTATTATGCATTTTTGTGCTTCTGAAAAGGGTTCTGGCATTCGGATCCGCAGAATAGATATAAGACCCCGGATCCACGATGAAGCTTTTATCTTCCATAAAAAGCTCAAAAGACAAAAGATCGCTATGCGTGTGGGTGCCTTGTCCTAATTCCGGATACTTGCTCTGACCGCTGTTATTGATGAACATATAATCCTTATCTTGCCGGATGATATAAAAACCCGCATCAGGGAATGCCTTTGATCTAAGACTTATCGGATTTACTTCAATATTATGGAAGCTTTCCAAAGAGCCGCCCCCCAATAGCATGATCCCGTCCACCGGGTAAAAGCCCGCCGCCGCCTTAAAATCCGACCTATTGAAAACAACCGCACCCATTGCCAAAAGCTCCCTGTATTCCAGATTTGAAGCAACTGAAAAAGGATGCAGGCGGGCATCATCCTGATCTCCGATCACCGGCGGAAATCCATTGGGTTTCAGATAATACATGATGAATTCAAGCATTTTTTCCAAACGGTACCAAATATCCTGCGGAATCTCGTAGCCTGCTTTATGAAGCTGGATTACGGATGAAAAACATAGATCTGCCACTAAACGGTGATAGTTTGTACTACGCTCATAAGATGATCCGGAAGGTAGTATCTGTGTCCGCATTTCACGAAATAATTCCTTAGTTCCCCAACCCAACCATGCCTTTCCTGCTTTCGTTTTTGAAAATAAAAGTCCCAAATAAATCTGCCCGGCAAGGTCGCCCAGATAATGATTGTGATTATTAAACATTTGTTTTTCCGGGCGGTAGTACACATGTACGCCGTGTTGGTATAAAGAGTGGATGATTTTTTTGTAAAATGTTGTGTCTTTTTTTATCGGATATTGGAACAGATGCAAAGCCCAAATCCAATTCACTGCGCGGATAGCTATATCCTGGGTACAGCCCCAGTTTATGCTGTGCATAAAGGGGTTTTCTTCTATCCAATCCAGAATCAAAGTTCGGAATCTCTGGTAATACTTTTCATCTTGTGTATATCTATATGCAATACCCAGAAGTAACCCAAAATGGAAGCGGCTGATTTCACGCGGGATTTTTACATCTGCATCGTTATCCAAATCCACTTGAACGTATTTTCTAAAATATTGACCCTTTTCCCACACAAAACCGGAACGGTAATCTTTTGCCCAATCTACCTTATCTCCGGTTTCAAATACATTATTCAAGGCATAGATTCTGCCTGCGCAGATCTCATTTGCTCTTTGCAAAAAGTCCTGCTTTTTTTCCTCGGGCAAAGCGCCGATATCGATAAAAAAACTTGCTCGCCGGTCTTTTTTTGAGGCCAATAGCTTGCAGATAAAACCTTTGTTTAGGTCGGTCAGTTTTCTTGCGGCTACATATACTTTCTTTACGATGTATTCTTGAAGCTCGTAATAATTTGAAAAACGTCTTTTATTCTTTTTTATCATAATTAATTACAATTTCTATTTAGGTTCTGTTTGATACATTAAGAAAAGACAGCTTGCCCATTTCGGTGCGCGGAATGCTATCAACGATCTCAATCGTTATAAGCATATTTTCACCTAATTCTTTTCTAAGTTCGTCTTTAATCTTTTGCATATGGTGCTCTTCAAAATGATCTGACACTTTCATTATAAATATTGTTTTCCCCACCTCTTTCTGCTTAAACTGATACTGAATCACTTCATCAAAAAGACTGATCAGCTCATAGGGAAGCAGGACATTTGCTGGAATGATAAGCCCCTTGGCATCAATCAAGTATTCGTTGCTACGACCATGGACTTTTTTTATCAGTCTATGTCCTCTGCCGCAAGAACATATATCGTTTGACATTGTGACTATATCTTCGGTATTAAAGCGGATTAAAGGCATTGCTTTATTCAAAAAGCTGGTTACTATAAGCTTGCCTTCTTTTTCTGAGTTTTCGTTATACTCACCTGCAAGCTCTGCATAGCCATAATCTGGAAAGATATGATAGTGTGTGCTTTGTTCACATTCACCTGCAAGGCATCTTCTTTCAGTATGCCCGTACCACGAAAATATTCTTGTTTTAAAGGCTAATTCGATATCTGCTCTCTGAAAATCAAAAAGGTTCTCCGAACCCAAAAAAATGGCTGATAGCTTTGTTAGTGAAAGTTCTATATTATTTTTAAGTAAATGCTTTGCCCATAGGTATATAATTGATGGATAGGCATGAATAAAATCTGGATTGAACTTTTCAAGAACATCTAAGTATTCATCGAAGATAGAGTCATCGGCTATGTAGGATGAAAATATTAACCTGCCATTTGATATTTCATAATTCCCTTTAGTTGGTTTTATGCCCCTTAAAAGAGCCATGCTTTGCCTTTTTTTGTGGTCAAAACCTACTCTGTTCCATTGCAAATGCATAAAAGCACGCTCAATAGCCCCATCGTTTTTTTGACGTTTGTATTCCGCTGGCACACCCGTGGAGCCTCCCGAATATATCGTACCTATTTGTTTACGTGGAATTGCCGTTGAAACAAATTTGTCTCGATTCAGTTGAACTGTTCTTTTATTTAGGATAGGTAAATCTTGTAGTTGCTCAAAATCGCAAAATTGAAAAGGATCAAATTGGATCTTTTTAAACAGCTCGTGATAATAAGGAACATATTTGTAGGAATATTCCAAGATAGTCTTCAATCTTTTTAATTGTATTCTATCAAATTCATCCCGGCTAATAAACTCGTTGCTTTGGGCAATTTTATAGTATTCCCTATATTGCTTCTTGGCTGTAAAGTAATATGGCAAGTAGTTATAAATAGTTTTTGCTGCTTTTTTAATAAGCATATTGCTTGACCTCTTTTTTGAGCATCATAAAACCCATACGCACTAATAATATGTTGCTTTATTTGTACTTAACTTCCAAAAAGCAGTTCCGGTCAAATTCGGCTTTCGCTTCGGCAGCTTCATTGAAAATATGTGCAAAATCACGGCAAACATCTTTCTTGTTAGTGCCCTGAATTGAGTAATGCACTAACATAAGTTATTCTCAATTGATTTGTTATGTTTAATTTTGCATGAAACGCAGGTGATTCTTCGGATTAGAGTCCAATGCGCAACCCTGCACATACGAATAATCATTGGATTATAACAGTTATTTACCTATGTCATGCAAAAAATCAAGAGGTATTATTCATGCTTTCCAATTTATGGTTTTTTCCCTATATGATAAACAAACTGATCATAAGCTAACTTTTTAATCTCAAAATATTCTTTTATTTTAAACAACTCCCCTGATACTATTATGTAGATAAAACAAGTTAAGCATTTGATGATCAGAGATATGAATAGATTTTTTGACAATATAGAACCTGCTGCAAGGGCAACAAGCGTCATGATTAGAGTATTTATAAAAACTGGTGAAAGTTGAATAACTTGTTTAAAGATAGAGTAATTTATCATTTTCCCAGAAAACATTGAGTTTGCAATATATGTGACTATTGAGTTAAATACGACTCCCCACACAAGAGCATTCATACCATAGATTACACCCAAGACAATCGCGGGGATAGAAAATATTTTTTCTAATATTTCGATAAACAAGTATAAATCCGATCTTCCTTTTGCTTTAATCACATTTAAATTGATTAATTGCAATGGGTATAAAACCCCACCAAAACATAGTATTTGAAGATAAACAATTGATGGTGCCCATTTTTCGCCTACCAATAAAAGAACCACTTCTTTGGCGTTAACAAAGAGCATCCCAAGCAAGGTAGCTGTTATAAAAAAAACTAGTTTTAATAATTTAACGTAAGCATCTTTGAGTTTATGATTGTCTTCGTTTATTGATGCCAATACCGGATAAGTAACCCGCTGTGTGCTTGATTCTATCGAGCCAGTAATGTAGGATTTAAATTGATTTGCCCGGCTGTAATAACCTAACTGTTCAGCCGAGTAATACTTACCTATTACTAAACTGTAAATATTCTTATATATTGAATGAATAATAGAGGATAGAAGCATTTTTGAACCGAAACCAAATAGCTCTCTAAAGGATTCCCAGCTATACATCAGTTTAGGTTTCCAAGTGGAACTAAGATGTAGCAAGACCACTCTACTGAGATTTTGCCACAGGGTTTTGATAGCCAGACTCCAAAAACCAAAACCCATATAGGCAAATATTACCCCAATGATACCGGAACTAATACTGGAGAGAAAGTTTATCCTTGTTTGTCTTTTGAAGTCAATTGACCTGGTTAGCATTGCTGTTTCGACCATTCCAAAAGAATTAAAAACCAGATTTAAAGACATCACCTTTACTAAAAGAATTAGTTCTTGCTTTTTGTAGAATGCAGCAATAGCTTCTGAAGAAAAAAATAATAATAAAAAAAGCACTGCCCCTATAACAATATTAGTATAAAACATAGTATTATAATCTTGTTCGGTGCATTCTTTCTTTCGAACGAGTGCAGACATTAGCCCACCCTCAGCCAGGACTTCCAAGAGTGTAACAAAAACCATGCTCATGCCTACAATGCCATATTCAGAAGGACTAAGCAGGCGCGCCAAAACAATCCCAAACACAAAATGAACCACTTGGTTCATAATGCTATCAGTAAAGCTCCATTTAAGCCCGGATACTGTTTTTTGTTTTAGGTTCATTTTATTCTTAATGTCAGTGTGATTATAGCTGTTTTACGAATTGTTTAATGTGTTAATTATGATGCAAGTTTAACAACACATAGTGGACTTATCATTATTGTTACACATTCCCAATAATGGATACTTGATTTTGGTTTTTAAATGTTTGTTTAAACTTGTTGTTTAATTCTTTTGACTCGCTCCAATATAAGGATAGCGCAATCATTAAACCGAAATCGGCTAAAGAAAAATTTCCCATCGACATGGCGCTCACAATAAAACCTAATACAATTAAAAAATATGTTATATTTCCAGACAACCTGTAAAAAACATATAGTTTATACAACAAAACCATATAAAACAGATAAAGTGGCCATGACCCAAGTATTCCATACCGACTAATAGGATGGAAAACCCCTATTAAGTCAGCATCAATTCGTCTATCCAAATCATCAAAGTAATCTTGACTTACCCCTGATAAATAAATACCTCCCCAAAAAGTCCTTGAGAAGTGTTTAAAAAAAACATCGTAATTGTGCTGTCGCGCTCCAAAAGAGCCTTCAGTAATTCCACCTTTATCTTCGTCCAATATTCGATTCTTAATCACATCCTCTACAGGGAAAGATAAAAACAACAACAATCCTAATACAAGCACGAGTGTTATTACAAAATAAATAATATATTGAATTTTTAGCCTTGAAAATGAAATGATTATTGGAGATGATACTATTAAAAAGTAAATCATAATCCAGCGTGTTTTAGTAAGAAAAACAAACAGAGCTCCAAGACCAAATACAATAAAAGAAATAATTTGTTTTCTTGTTTTAACCAAGTGACCTAATATAATTCCATATAAAGAAACAAAGGTAAATCCGTTCGCTTCCAACCCTAACAAACCAAAGTAAGAATGATTTCGCCATTGGTCTCTGCCTACAATGCCTTCGCGCTTGATTAGCCTATCCATATGTCCTGATGCAAACATAGGATCTATAAATTCTTGGTATAATATTACAAGAATCGCCAGAATGAACATTACCCAAATTAGGTTGAAGATATTTTTATGGAATAAATCATTCATCGACCTTGCGTTATCCAAGAAAATCAACAACAATAATATTAAGAAATCATTACCATATAACATTCCTTTTAGAAAACCAATATTTCCGGTTATTAGGATGTTTAGAATTATAGTGTTAAGCAGGTAAAGACCGTATAGAAAAGAAACAACGGAAAATTTTATATTTCCACTCATCGCTTGGGGTACAAGCATTATTGCCAATATTCCGGTGGCGATCATCTTTACTATGCCGTACCCACTATAGAATGGATACATTTCGAAAAAAATATAACTAATCACCGGAGAAAAACACAAAAACAAAACAAATATATATAGTTGCATTCCCCTCTTTTTGTTCTGCTGTGATTTATTTAAATGAGTCGTTTCACCCATTATTCTTATATTTCCTTATTAGATTTACAGAGCAGAACAACATAAAAGGGATAATGGGGACAAAGCGTCTTGATTCGCTGCCAATAATCATAAATAGAGCTCCATAAAGTATATATGGCATAAAAAACACTATTTGTTGTTTGCTAAGCTTAATTATTCCCAAGGGGAATAATATTGCCAATAAAGCGCTTATACCATACAAAATGAACTTAAGCAAAGTGTTGTTTCTTGGATCCCAAAACTTATATTTGAGAACAGGCCACCAATTTTTGTGAAAAAGCAAGTTTTTTAATCTTGTAGTCATACGGTATGCCACAAACTTATAATGCATTAGATTGGTCGATCCAATTTCTGCTCTTATCGAATCAGCAATATTGTTGTACCATCCATTAAAAGACCTGTCAAACACTTCTCTTGAGCTTAAAGGATAATACTCGGTGTGCTCAAAATTACTAATGTCTTCGGAACTCATTCTTCCATAATATTTGGCTTCATAAATAGCTGAATTTGTGGTCATCACCTCGTGGGTAAGACTTGTTCCACCAGATTTTAAAATGCGTATATCCGGATAGTAGGCATAAACTTTTAAAAGCCAGGGCATCATAATTGCAATAAATAAAACTCCATAAAAAACACTACATACAATTGCTTTTAAGAATGTTTCTTTCCTTAAGAGCATCGCAATAAACACTAAAATTGTAAAAACAATCATTACCTGCCAGGTTAAACTTGCCAAAGCAATAAGCAAAACTGCGCACCATAAATATAGATGATCCCCCTTTTTTAGGTATAAAGCTAACAAATAAGCAAATAAAGCTAACAAAAAAGTGATCAGAGGTTCTCGCAGAATATTAATACTCATCTGAATGAAGGGCACAAATAACAACGAGGCTACTGATACAATCTTGTTAACTGCACTTATATGAATTGCTTGGAGTGTTTGGTAAAAAAACAGCACGGACATGACCATCAAAAAAAACTGAATATATTGTACGGCTCTAACTTCTCTTTTTTCATCCAATAGTTTTTTTGCATTTAAATCATACCCGTCCGATGAAATATGACTTACATCTCCCACCATCGAACAAACTCCATAAACGCCAGCCAAAAAAAGCGGATATCCCGGTTCTCGAATAAAGTGAGGTTCATAATCAATATTGTCTTTGGTGTTGATAGAAGAATTATACACCCCATATTTTAGAATGTTTACAGCAAGTGCATGATATCCGGTTGAGTCTGGAGCAAAATGATCCGGTTTATTGAATATAAACAAACCATAAAACTGTAATATGCTGATCAAAACAAAAATAATGGGAAATAAGAATTTATTTTTGAGGTGACTCCTTTCATGAATGCTTTCCATTCGTGTTATATTCTGATCATTCTTATTCATTTAATTATCCTTTTTAAGTGCCCAATAATTTATACCGAAAAAGTTAATAAGTACGATTAGGGGTAAAATAAACAACTGCGACCAAAAAGGGTCCCCATTCCAGGATTCAACCACTATTTTCAGTAAAATCACATTCAGGCCATAAGAAGAAACGTAAATTATCAAATACCTGCAGAATCTTGCATCAAAAGCGAAAGAAGATTCTTGTTTGAAAGCCCAAACGTAATTAACGACATAGCTATAGAGCACCCCAGAAACCCATGATATGGAAAAAGATAGGATATAGTGCACATGTAACCATTGAAGAAATGCGTAATATACAAGTGTTGTAAGTAGCGCATTGCTTAGCCCTACCACAAAATATTTTATGAATCGCTCAATCAAGTATTTCATCAATCACATACATGGGTCTTTTTCTTACTTGGTCCAAAGTGCGCCATAAGTATTCTCCAATAATTCCTAACATCATCATTTGGATTCCTGACAGTACCAAAATTAAAATCATGATGGGCGCCCAGCCCTTAAAAGGTGTCCTCATAAAAAAGTATGAAAACACAATGGATATTGCATATATAAAACCAAAAACTGAAATTATCATTCCAACAACAGTCATTATTCTTATGGGCAAATATGAAAAGGACATCACTCCATCAATAAGCATTTTTATTTTTTTTGAGAAAGTCCATTTTGATTTCCCATCTACCCTCTTACTGCGCGTGTAGGGGATAAACGTAACGGGATATCCGGTGTATAAAACGCTGCCTTGCAAAAAAGAATTCCTTTCCGGATGTTGCATAATTTGGTCTATCACTCGCCTTGTCATCAAAAAATAATCAAAACCACCTATGGGCATATTGTCAAATGTAAGCTTTCGCATTAACCAATAAAAAAGCCTTGAAGTATAAACTCTATAAAAAGATTCATCTCTGTCCTTTCTGGTGGCGATGACAATATCAACCGGATTGTTTAACACCTGTGTAAGCATTTCATTTATTAGTTCAGGAGGGTCCTGAATATCAGCGCTCATGGTTACAACATAGTCTGAACTGGCTCTTTTTAGTCCAGCCATCACGGCATTTAGTTGCCCGAAGTTTCGTGAAAATTTTATCAATGTGACGCGTTCTGGGTCATTTTCTTTGATATTTTGAAGAACCCCATAAGAATTATCTTTAGATCCGTCATCTACAAAAATCATCCTGAAGTCAATTGCTGGATTTCGACTAACTACATTATTAACCAAACTATTATAAAGCTGTTCGACAGATCCGGCATTAAAATATACTGGTACGACTATTGTCAGGCTTTTTTTTGTTGTCTGTGAAAGATTTATTTCCATTTTTGTTTGTTTTTTCATGCTACAGATCTCTTTATACTAAATTAATTTGGTATTTCAATTGCCGGATTACCAAAATAGCGTTTACCGGCTTTTATATTGCTAATAATCACCGATCCTGCTCCGACAAAAGCATCATCCCCAATGTGTCTTTGAGGAATTATGTTTGCATGAGATCCAATAAAAACTCTTTCTCCCACATTGCAGTGTCCCCCTATCTCTACTTGGCTCATGATTGATGTAAAACTTCCTATCCTACAGTCATGCCCGATCTGAGTCCCCACGTTGATTGTTACACATTTACCAATCCTAACATCGGTTGATATGGCAACAAAAGGACAAATAACTGAACCTTCACCAATCTCTGAAAATTTCCCGACGAGAGCACGACTATCTATGTATGTTAAAATCTTTACTTTACCCAATAAAGAATTGTATATTTCTTTTTTCCATTTCCAATCACTTATAGCTATTAAACAGTAATCATCACTATCAAACTGATAATCGTAAAATGACCCTAAAACTCTATAATCTGTTTGGTAATTTTCGAGCGGATTTTTCCCCTTAAAATCATGCAAATAACCTTTAATAATCCATTTATGCTTTTTTTGAGGGTCGCTTTCAATCCAGGACTCAAGTTCTCTGCCGAATCCACCCGCACCAACAATTATGATATTTTTTTTATCTGACACTATAACCACCATCAATTACAATGTTTTGTCCCGTCATCCAGCGCGAAGCATCAGATAACAAATACACACAGAGGTTTGCCACATCCCTACTCTTCCCAAAACCCAAAGGATAGCCTGATTCTATCTTAGACAGTTGTTCTACACCGACAGCGTCTGATAATCCAATAGTCATCTTGGTATCTGAGATAATACCGGGTGATACAAGATTTACCCTGATATTCTTATTTGCATATTCCAGTGCCAAAGCTCTGGCACCGCCCACCAAGGCCGCCTTTGAAGCCGCATAAGATATCATACCCGCCGAAGCCACTTCACTCGTTACAGAAGAGATAAATACAATGCTCAAATCGTCTTTAACATGGTTTGAATTTTTTCCCAAATGCTTTGAAATCTCAAAGGCTGAAATCACGTTTAAATCAAAACTTTTTTGAAAATGAACCGGTTTCAGGGTCTGGATCGGAGATAAAATCTGCATCCCAGCCGAATGGATAAATCCGGATATTTTACCATGTTCACTTACAATCTTGTTTACTAAACCTGAAATAGCTTCAAAATCTGTAATATCCTGCGTATAAAAAGCGTGATCCCCTTTTTTCAAAAGCGCCAAGGTCTCTCTCAGAGCTTTTTCATTTCTGCCAATTAATTGCAAATTGGCCCCTTCTTTACTGCATAAAATGGCGCAGGCACGACCAATTCCGGATGACGCACCCGTTATGATTATGTTCTTGCCGGATAGTTTCTTCATTTAATTGTTTTACATCTCAACTATATCTGGTACAATAATATGATCTGTTTTCATAAAAGCACTACCCCAGGATAGGCCACCGCCAAAACCACTCAATACAAGATTTAAGTTTTTATTTTGCAAATCATTTTGAAGCTCGGACACCATGGTAAGCGGAATCGACACAGCGCTGGTATTGCCATAGTTGTACAAACTATAGGGCGCTTTCTCTTTGGGAAATTTTAGTTTCTTTAGGAAAAAATCTGTCATGAGTTTGTTAGCTTGATGTAAGACCATATAATCTATCCCGTTTTCATCAATACCGGCAAATTGCATCAGATTTTTTATGTCTTTGGGCACCTCACGCATTGTAAAATTAAACACTTCAAGCCCGTCCATATAAAGCTGTTCTTTGTTTCTGACACTTCCGTCCGGAAACTTATCTGCTTTCAGGGTCTCACCCGAGCTGGGCATTCTGTATGCCCCACCTTCAATCCACAATACTTCAAAAGAACCACCATCTGAATTAAGCGAAAAGTAAGACCGGGGAAAGCCCGGAGTCTTTTCAATCAAAGTGGCAGTGGCTCCATCTCCAAATAAAAGAGAAGTCGCCCGATCTTCAAAAGAAATGATTTTTGTTAAAGTTTCGCCTACAAGCAATAAAACCCGGTTTATCCCTTCTTGACTGCAGTAGGCAAAAGCGGTAGAAAGACCATATACATAGCCGGAACAGGCCAGATTGATATCAAAGGCAGCACAAGATTTACTGAGCCCCAGGCGATTTTGCAAAATGGGCGCAGTAGCCGGTTGTAGATAATCCGGAGTTTGGCTCATGAATATCAATAAGTCTATTGAGGAGCGATCAATACTCATATCATCCAACAATTTTTCTGCCGCATGGAAACATAAATCTGATGAGCATTGATCCGGCTCAGCCATCCTGCGGAACCTGATGCCCGTTGTCTTGATGGCGTTTTCAATCTCCTGTACGCTAAACAGCTCTCCCTGCATATCCTGATTATCGATAATCCGCTTGGGAACAGCCGCCGAGATCCCTTTGATTGCTACATCTTTGTAAGTAATTAAGCTCATATTCTTACCTTTTTAAAGCGCTCACTTATCCCTACTCCATCAACAATTTCAACGAATGCAGGAATTTTATAAGACTCTAATCTGTTTTTGCAGAATTCTCTTATTCTGCGTTTAAGATCATTTAACGATTCATCTTCGATCAGGCTAACTCGGGCAGCCACGATAGACCCCATAAAAGGATTAGTTTTTGAAAAGACCGCAACATCCGCAACATTTTCCATTTGTTGTAACACCGCTTCCACCTCTGCCGGATATACTTTTTGCCCTCCCACATTTATTATGTCCGTTACCCTACCGAGTATTTTGATCCACTCTCCATCGATTTCCACCTTATCCTGAGTATTAAACCATCCTTCAGAATCAAATGGACTATCGGCGTTCAGATAACCCAACATGGCTGACTTTGCTTTGATGAAAAGAATATCATCAATAATCTTAGTTTCAAATCCTTCGCCACCCACTTTGATCCATAATGAATCATCAGATTTGGACTTAGACCTCATAATCCCCAACTCTGACAAGCCGTAGGTTTGTTTAAAACGAACATTAGGCAGAGCTTGGTTTATTCTCTTTAGGACGCTTTCGGACATAGCCTCTGTCCCGTATGTGATCAGCTTCAGAGATGATAAGTCATATTTTTGAATAACACCAGATATAATCATAAGGTTTAAAAAGGATGGTGTTGTTGGCAACAACTCAACCCTGTGCTCCTCTATCAGGGAGCAAATGGCTTCTGGAGTCCTTACTTGGGGAATCACTATGGTTCCGCTATTTGATAGGACATGAAATAATGTATTAAACCCACCAATGTGATCGAACAACAAAAAGGAAATTGTTCTCAGTGAATCTCGTTGTAGCTTATATTTTTCTAACATGGGAACTAGGTCATGTAATGCTGCCTTACTTTTCCCAGTTGACCCAGAAGAAAAAAGTATTAGCCCTGGATTCCCCGTATCTTTTATCTTACTCAGCAAATTGTGTTTAGTCTCATCAAAATACTTTGCTTTTAGTATCTTAGGAGTATTCTCCGCCAAATCTATCTCATAATCGATTTGGGCAATTTGATAAAACTCATCTATGTTGGTTACGGCATGGCTTATAGGCACAAGAATACAGTCCCTCTGAATCAGTCCAATCATAAAAGAAATTGATTCAACAGAAAAATCAGCTTTGATTGCAACAATACTTCCGGGAATGACATTGTCACTTATATGAGCATTTGCTTTGCTAATTTCTCTTAAAAGAGTAGCATAAGTAAACGAACTATCTTCTGAAATAATCGCCAGCATATCCAAATTGGACTGAAAGCGCTCAAGCATAAAATCCAAGTTCATTAAAAAATACCTCCTAAATATATTATCTGTCCAGTTATTGATGATGATAAGTCAGAAATAAAGAAATCAATTACGTTTGACACATCTTCCATTGTTGCAATATTCTTTAGCGCTTGTCTTTTGATTAAGTCATCAATTTTATCTTTGCCCACATTTTTAATAAGGTCTGTATATATGGGGGAAGGGCCTATAGCATTGCATGTAATCCCGTAGGTAGCAAATTCTTTGGCAAATATTTTAGTTAACTGCTCTACTGACGCTTTTGAGGCTGCATAGGCTGATTCCCCCTCCAGATTCAAAGGCGCTGCAACGGATGAAAAGTTAACAATTCTGCCTCTTTTATTTTTAGCCATGAATTTTGCCACTTCTCTGCTCATTGAGAATGTGCCAAACACATTTGTTTTAAACACTTTTTCAACCGTAACCTGAGGTGTAAGCAAACTATGGTTCATTGAAGCCACACCTGCATTGTTTAGAAGATAATCAATACGTCTATGTTTTTTTAAAACGTTAGATACCATCTTAATTACGGATTTTTCATCTGTCACATCCACCTCAAAATGATAATAGTTTGGATGTTTCAAATCACTTTCACTTCGGGAACAGCCACACACTATCATGTTTTTGTCTAAATAATACTCTGACAAATAACGACCTATCCCTTTTCTTGTTCCGGTAATAAATATGACACGTTGATCAATCATTTTATTTGCTCGTTAATAAATTCTGCTAATGTGGCAATCGTACGGAAGGGGCTTTGTTTGCGGGACATTGCAGATTCAGAGGTCAAAGATATTTCGATATCGTTATCCAAAAAATGAGATTCTAAATCAATTACAATGTTTACCAAGCCCATTGAATCTAGAACAGCATTTTTCCCGAAAAGGACAGTTTTTACATCAATATCAGATCCTGTACCTTGAGACTCAAGGTACTCAGAAACTATTGATATTATTGACTTTGTAATTTCGTTTATTGTCATTTTTGAAGCTCCATAATTTTATTGTAAAGATCTTCAATAGTATTTAGAGCATCAAAATCCACTCTTGGAATCGTTATATCATATTTATCATTTATCATCGCCAATAACGCAAGAGCTGCTAATGAATCCCATTCTTCATAGTTTCTGAAACTATCTTCAGGCACTATAGAATCTTCTTTCTCGATAGCTTCAGCTAAAAGGTCAATGAATTTTTCCATGATGTACTCCTAATTGTTTTAATTTAGCATTTTAATAGTTAAAATCTTATTCCCGCATTCATAATTCTCGAGTTTTTTACCGGATTATAGAGCACCCTAAACCTTACCTTGTCACTATCTTCTGAATCATAGACCAGCTCTTCAACGTTGGAAGAAAGCCAGTAATTATGTTTTGCGTTTAGATCCTTATCAACACCTACTTTTGAAGATCCATAATAGCCAGGATGAGAATCAGGGAGCAAACTTATGATTATTTTGTCTTTACTCAAAAAATTATTGAAATTTACAACTGGATTGCCATAATCAAAATACACCTGAACATAATTTGCTTGTGTCTGGACACAATACCTTGTGCTTCCATGAAAAAGGTTGTAGTCAATCAAAGGAGAGGAGGCCAGAGTTGAAATAGCGTATGTGTTTTGTACAAAATCGTTATTATGAATATGAGCATTACCATAAACCGGACGTATGCCAACCCAGTTTAGTGCAATATAATTATCGTGAATATCATAAACATGGTCATTGATTAGCAGGTTGTCATGGTTGCGAATCATGATATTTTTAGAAATTTCTGCATCTCCGGTAAAATAACATGCTCTATTTTTAAAATCCCGCACAATATTATTTTCAAACCTTGCATGAGATCCAGTAAATACAAAAGCAGTTTCACCCTGTTTAAACACCATATCGTTGACTGAAATTGCCCCAACGGGTCTGTTTAGTCCGTCAATACATGAGCTTATAACGCCATTTCTAAATTCAATCTCATCGGCTCCGTTAAGCGTAATTTTCTGAAAACGTTTCAACTCTTCTCGCGTTGCTTTATTTGAATCAAAAAACCTATCTGACACATCTATTTTCCATCTATCGCCTTGAACAGGTGTGCTTACTTCATTATGGAAATCTAGTCTTACACCTTCATCTATCAAAATAAAACACCTATTTTCAATTTGAGCTCTACCCATTAAGATAGTATCATTTTTGATAATATAAGTGTGATCTTCTTTAAATATAAAATCTTCTAATTGAGTCTGCGGCAAATGAGTTTCGGGATATAGCTCTATGTTCAAAACTTCTTCACTTTGAATAGCAGATTTTGAATCATCTATTTTGATATTATATATGTATCGAACACCCCAGCCTTCTTGGTATATTACTAAATTATAAGTCCCAACCTTTTGTTTTTCAATAGAAAAATTTCCATCGGCTGACGTTTGTGTAATATACAGTGCTTTTTGTGTTCTATGATCAAATTCTGTTTGTTGGTTTATCTGTAAACCAATGTTAGAATACTGGTAATTAAGCCTGATAAGAGTCGTATCCAAGTCTGCTAATTCATAAAGAGCTACAGTAATACCTGAAAAATCAATGGGGTCGAAGGAAGGATTATCAGTGTCGTTGACGAGGATTACTCGCCCGCTGAGAGAGCCGGTTTTTGGTTTAGTCGTACTATTGCAGGAGGTCAAAGTGAAAAGGGAAAGGTGAAGGGTGATGAGAAGTAGAGTGAAAAGTGAAGAGGGAAGGGTGAAGGGTGAAAGGTGAAGGGTGAAGAGTGGTTTAATGTTTTTCATTGAGGTTTGCCTTTGCCTTCTTGATAATAGCTGTTAAGATATTTTGGATGGATATAGCCTCTTGTTTCAGTTTATTGTCATTCTGGATATATCCGCTTCTCTCTAATAATTCAAGCCAATATTCGGTTTCACCTGCTTCTTTCAAGGAAATCTGTACTTTGGCGATAAACTCTCTTTTTGAAATAGATAATTCTGCTTCCTTCAGATTAGCACCTATAGAAGTAGCGGATCTCAAAAGTTGCTTTGACATCACATATTCTTTCTTGCTATCAACCAAATATTTGTGAAGTTCAATTATGTCCAAAGCAAACTCCACGGATCTATCGAAAATCGGATTCTCTTTCTTCACTTTTCACCCTTCACTTTTCTTTTCACTTTTCCCTCTTCACCTTTCACTTGTTTCCGCAAGTTTGAGAAGATATTCTCCATATCCGCTTTTACGAATAGGTTCAGCGAGCCTAAAAAGCTGCTCTTTATTAATGAATCCTTTGCGGTAGGCGATTTCTTCGATGCAAGAGATCTTGAGCCCCTGACGGCTTTGAATGACTTCTACAAATTGGGAGGCTTGCAAAAGGGAATCAAAGGTTCCGGTATCGAGCCAGGCAGTGCCACGCCCAAATTCCATGACTTTGAGGTTGCCTTGTTCCAAATATACTCTATTGACATCGGTAATCTCATATTCGCCGCGTGCAGAAGGTTTAATCTCATGCGCAATCATAATAACACTATTGTCGTAATAGTAGAGTCCGGGGACGGCATAGTGTGATTTGGGTTGTTTGGGCTTTTCCTCTATGCTGAGCGCTTTTTTATTCTTGTCAAATTCTACTACGCCATAGCGTTCAGGATCATGCACTGGATAAGCAGTGATGATGGCGCCATCGGGGTTGGTGCAAGCTTCCAGCCTTCTGGGTAAATCGGCGCCGTAGAAGATGTTGTCGCCAAGGATAAGGCAGACATTGTCATCGCCTACAAAGTCTGCGCCGATTACAAAAGCCTGTGCCAAGCCATTGGGCACTTCCTGCACCTTGTACTCAAAGTGCATACCGAGTTGGCTACCATCGCCTAAAAGTCGCATAAAACCAGCTTGGTCTTCCGGAGTTGTGATAATCAGAACTTCCCGTATGCCAGAAAGCATCAAAGTAGAAAGCGGGTAATAGATCATCGGTTTATCATAAACCGGCATAAGCTGTTTACTAACTGAAATGGTAAGGGGGTGAAGACGGGTACCGGCGCCGCCGGCGAGAATGATGCCTTTCATGAAGATAGTCCTTGGTGATTAGTTCTTAGTGCGTGGTGCTTTGTTCTTAGTTCTTAGTTCTTAGTTCGTGGTTAGGTAGTTTTGGGCTTGTGGGAGTTGTTCTTTAGGTATTTTATGAATCCACCAATGAGCTTTTTGGTAACTTGGGTTTTTGAGATTAGTTCTTCGAATTGGGGTTTGTCCATGTATCCTGCGTCTAAGGCGACATATAAAAGAGATTCTATTTCGGATGCGGAGCGATAAGAATAATTCAGAAATTGAATGAAGGAATTGGGCGAGCCACTATCAAATCCTTCGGCGATATTGGACATAATCGATACGGAAGCTCGTCTGATTTGATCAACAAAACCATAGTCTTTTTTTACGCTGTCGTGCAAGCATAGTCTATAAATATCAGCCACAAGTAGCCTTGCTTGCTGCCATGCTTTTATTTCGGTAAAACTAATAATAGCCACTATCTAACCCATAAGTATCAGAACAAAGAACTAAGCACTACGAACTACGAACCAATAACTAAGCACTAAGAACTTTGCAAATCCGCTCTACATCTTTCTCCGTCAAATCCGGATACAAGGGCAAGCAAAGAACTGAATCTGCCACTCTGCGCGCATTGGGTATTTTATGCTTTGAGAGGATACTGTAATTTTTATAAAGAGAAAAGTCGGTAATCAAAGGATAGAAGTATTTGCGGGGAAAAATGTTTTGTTCTGTGAACTTGTCGTAGAGTTGGTCTCTGGTTAAAGGATATGGCTTATTTATCAATATGGGAAAATAAGCATAGTTATGCTCAAGATTAGGGGGAATGTTAAGCAACGTAATGCCTTCTATACCCCTAAGTAGCTCAATATAAAGCTCATGCCATTTCTTTCTGAGACCAATGATATTATCCAAATGCCTAAGAAGCACTAAACCCATAGCGGCTTGAGCTTCGTTCATTTTAGCGTTGGTGCCCAAAGCAACCACATCTTCATCTTCAAAACCAAAACTGCGCAAGCTGTCAATTGACTTTTTTAGTTCTGAATGGGGCGATACAATAGCTCCACCCTCAAAAGTGTGAAAAACTTTGGTGGCATGAAAGCTAAGCGTAGATACATCTCCCCAATTTAGAATGGACTCACCATTTTCTTTTATACCAAAAGCATGCGCTGCGTCGTAGATGATTTGCAATCCTTTTCTATCAGCAATCTCTTGTATTGTCTTGTTTTGACAAGGTAAGCCATATACATGAACCGGCATTATCGCTGATGTTTGTGCGTCACATGCGTCTTCTATTAGCTCTGGTTCTAAATTGAACCCATTGTCTTCAATGTCTATGAATACGGGTTCCAGACCCTTCAAAAGAATAGAATTAGCCGTGGCGACAAAGCTGTAGGGAGTGGTAATCACCTTTCCTTTTAATCCCATGGCCTGTATAGCAATTTCGAGGGCTATAGTGCCATTATTAACTAAGGATACACTATCAGCTACGAATAAAGATTTGAGTTCATCCTCAAGCTTCTGGTGATAAACTCCAGCGTTTGTTAAATGCCTTGAATCCCATAAATTCGGGAGAAGAGCTTGGTATTCTTCCTGTGGAGGGAGATAGGGCTTGGTGACGAAGATGTTATTCATTAGTTATTGGTGCTTAGTTCTTTGTTCGTGGTGCTTGGTTTGCAATTCAATCGTTTGTGATTATTATGTTTTTGTGCAATGGGGACTCATGTAGTTCGTTTCTGTAGGCAAAACACATAGCAGCAGATGCACTACTAAGAACTCCGAACAAAGAACAAAGTACTAAACCACCCCCAGCCTCTGCTGCTGATACTTCTTACTCTGAATATTCTTCCACCACTCTGGATTATCCAGATACCAGCGGAGGG
>JAQVIX010000141.1 GCA_028695495.1 Candidatus Cloacimonadota bacterium
AAGATGCGCTCTTCCAGACCGGGACCGGGGAAGGGATGGCGTGTAATCAAAGCTTCCGGTAAAAGGAGTTTACGCCCTACCTTGCGCACTTCGTCTTTGAAGAGCATGCGCAGGGGTTCTACTAGGCTGAGCTGCATCTTTTCTGGTAAACCGCCTACATTGTGATGGCTTTTTACCTTTACTTTGGAGCCGTCAATCGATACGCTTTCTATCACATCTGGATACACTGTGCCCTGCGCCAAGAAGGCGACGTCAGGGTATTTGGCGGCTTCTTTTTCAAATACTTCGATGAAGGTAGCGCCGATAATCTTGCGCTTCGCTTCGGGGTCTTGGATTCCGGCTAAGCGGCTTAGGAAAAGCTCCGAGGCGTCCACGAAGCTGATTTGTAGCTCAGGATATACCTGGAACATCTCTTTTACCCGTGTGGCTTCCCGATAGCGCATGAGTCCGGTATCTACAAAGATGGGGATAAGCTGCTGTCCAATCGCTTTGTATAATAGGGCTGCCGCCACCGAGGAATCTACCCCGCCGCTGAGACCCAGGATTACTCGTTTATCCCCCACCTGCTTTTTGATCTTTTGGATGGCGTCTTGGATGAAAGCATCCGCTCCCCAATCTGCACAAAAGCCGCTGGTATCAAAGAGAAACTTCTGTAATACCTGTAAATCGCTCTGTGCTTGCAGATCGTAATCAAGCTCCAGGATGGGCAAACCGCTTTGCCAAATGTAATCACAAGGCTTTGCTGCATTAGCTGCGCCGCTAAGGATGATCGCCTGTGGATTCATCTCTTTGATGGCGCTTTCGCTTATGCTATAAGAGTGTATTTCGCTAAATACGCCCATCTCGCGCACTTTGCGGGCGAGCGCCTGGGTAGATGGGGAACCAAAATCGAGGATTAGTAGTTTCTGCATCCTTTTACCTCAAAAAAGGGTTGTTTTGCTTTTCCATGCCGATGGAAGTGCGGGGACCGTGTCCGGGAAACACAATGGTATCTTCCGGCAATATAAAGAGTTTATCTTTGATCGAACTGATTATCTGCGAGTAGGAGCCGCTGGGGAAATCCGTGCGCCCAATGCTCATTTCAAATAAGGTATCGCCAGAAATCAGGAACTTCTTGATCAGAAGGCTAATACTGCCGGGGGTATGCCCAGGGGTATGGATTACCTTGATCTGGTGCTCGCCCATCTGGATAGTGTCCTTATCTTGCAGTATTCTATCGGGCGGGAAAAGCGGCAGGGGCGTGCCCATATATTCGCTGAGGTTCTTTTTATTGTCGGTAAGCATGGGGGCATCCGCCTCGTGAATCATAATGGGGCACTTAAAAGTCTCTTTAAAGAAGCCGTTGCCGCCAATGTGATCCCCGTGCCCGTGGGTGTTGATTATTCCCCATAGCTTGATACCCCTGGTAAGCAGCTTGCGCTCCAAATCTGGGTCTGGCGCCGCGGGGTCAATCAAAAGAGCATCCAGCGTAGTGTCATCCCAGATTAACCAGGTATTGGTTTGGTAACCCGGTAGTAGTACAAATCCGTCAATCTTAATCATTATTCCTCTTTAAGTAGTGATATAATATTTATTTACCGTTGTTTCATCGCACTTATTTACAAAGCTTTCGCTTCGCTTGTCACCAGTACGGATAACTATGTAACCCTGGTCTGGCGCCTTACGGTGATAAAACCAAAAGATGCTAAGCGCAAGGCTGTAGCTCTCCTCGTCTGGCTCACAACAAGTAATATAGCCCACGGGGCCAGTAATATCCCGCGCATCCAGATAGATGCCGCGTTTGCCCTGGCTTTCGATATTGGCGTTATCCTCTCTATCCCGCCCGATGATCAGTTTGCAAGTGGGGTTCAAACGGAAATGCCGTCCATAGCGCAGGAGATGCAGGTTTTCGTTATCCAGTTGATTGTGCTTCTGCAAGTCTTTCAAACGCAAGCTGTAGGAGGCATCGGTTAAAAGACAACCGCCTGCTGGACTGGGAAAGAAATCTATCCCCAATTCCTTTGCCAAAGCAAGTTGCCGCGTTCTACCCCTGCCGCTGATATCTAAAAGCGCATTCTTATCCACCCAAGCATCTCGGATAGGCAGGGTATCGTCCAAAAGCATTTGAGAAAGGGGACGCACCAAAAGGTATTTGTAGCCGCTCAGCTTGCCTACCTGGTTCATGGCTTCGCGGCGCTGGCTCATGGGTCTTTGCCCCAAAACCTCGCCGGAGATGAGGAAATCCGCACCAAGCTCTGCCAGCATCTCCCCTGCCAAGCGGAACATGAGTCCATGGCAGTCGATGCAGGGATTCATATATTTACCAAAGCCATATACGGGGGTTTCCAGTATTTGCAGGTGCTCGGCGGAGATATCGCGCACGATGAGCTTGATGCCATTCATCGCCGCAGATTCGATAGCACGTTCTGGCGGCAGATATGGGGTGGCAAAGAAAACGGGATACACGGTGAAGCCCAGGCGCTGCATCCATTTTACTGCCAGGATGCTGTCCAAACCGCCGGAAAACAAGGCTATAGCTTTATGTTTAGACTCTTTATTCATGATTCAAAGCAATTTTCAGGGGCTTATTTGTCAATCAAAAATGCGTAATCAGCGTATCTTTTGCACGATGCCTTCGCCACAATTGCGGCAGATGGGGATGCTTGCCCGATTTTCCAATACTCGCTGCCGCATACTTTGCATTTTCTTACCAAACCACAGGGCTTCAAAACTTTCTTGATAGAGGCTTCCAATCTGGTACTTAAGGTCTTTATCGTAGCAGCAGATGCAAAGCTCGCCATTCCAAGCTACTACCGGTTGCGTCCAAAGCCGGCGGCAGCGATTTAGAAGCCGCGTTTTGAGTTCAAAGCTATCGCCTTCCTTCCGATAGCGGCTGTATTTATGCTTAGCAGGCAGGTAATGCAGGTCTTCCGCTGTGTATATCTGCGCCGTTTTCAGCTCCAGTTTATCCACCCTCAGTTGCTTCGCCAGGGTCTTTAAGCGCGGGATTTCGTACTCATTGTGGCGCATCACGATAAATTGCCATACGATATAGGGTTTGGCAGCACCCATGCTCTTTTTCAAATCCACCAGCGCTTGCAAGTTGCTCATTACCAGCTCAAAATCGCCACCCACACGATACTTATTATAGCTTTCCGGCGTAATGCCATCCAAGGAAAAGATGAGCTTATTCAAGCCGCTATTGATGATTGCCTCCAAATCCAGCGGCAAACTGGCATTGGTGGAAGCCATAGTGTAAAGCCCTTTGGTAGCGGCATAGCGAATCATGGATATGAACTCTGGATTGAGGAAGCTCTCCCCTTGATTCCAGAGAATGAGCATGCCGATCTTACTATAAACCTGATCCAGCACATGCTGAAACAAAGATAAAGGCATCATGCCCCGCGGGCGGGTGAGCGTAGCATTTCCGCTGGGGCACAAGGGGCAATGCAGATTGCAGATATTGGTAGGCTCTATCATCAGCGCAGGCGGGTAATGCCTTAGATAGGCTTTGCGGGTAATAAGTGAACGTTGGTAATCCAGATAAGCGCCAATGAGCTGCCGCAGCCTCTCTTCACCCCAAAAGGCGGCGCCAAGCTCCAGATGATGATGCATTTAGATTTCCGCTTTTTTCAGGAAGCCAAAGCCTAATACCAGAAAGAGCAGATTAGGCGCCCAGGCTGCCCATACCGGTGGCAAGATGCTATTGTAGCCAAGGCTTTGGCTGATGCTTACCACGATGAGGTAGCTAAACCAAACCACCAAGCCAAGC
>JAQVIX010000053.1 GCA_028695495.1 Candidatus Cloacimonadota bacterium
GGGATTGTATGATAAAAACTTCAGTTGCGGTGCCAGCCTCCTGCTGTATGGGGTGAATGTGGATTATGCGCTGATCACCAATCCTGTGGGAATTAGCAACCGCCTGGGTTTAAGAATCGCTTTTTAGGAGAGTGAGATGAAAAAGATAAGATTGCTCTTGGTGCTACTGGCGCTACTATTGCTCTGGGGCTGCTCCGGAGACGATGATAAGGACAAGGATAAAACGCCGCCGACTACCCCGGTAATGATTCCACATTTGGGGGATACCGGCGATCCACGCATCATGATCAACGATGCCTGGGTGGAAGTATCCGACGACAATAACGGCATCGATACCGTTCCCGAAGGGCAATGGATACGCCTTGCCTGGGAACCTTTTATCGATAACGACCTCAGCCATTTGAAAATCTACCGCTTTTCAGACCTGGAGCCGGATGCGGGAGAAATAGCTGAGATACCAGCCAATTCCATCTCTTATTTGGATAAAGGTCCCTTGGTAGAGCGAAGCTGGTATTCCTATTATATTGAGCTTTTTGATGCCAGTGGCAATAGTTCGGTATCGGATACCGTATCTTATGCGATTCTTACCAAACCCAATCTCATAAGCCCCGCTAATGGAGCGAGTGTAAGCACTTCGGGGCTGTATCTGGAATGGGATGCTGCAGATGATGGCAGCGGCTTTTACCGGGTATTGGTATGGGATGAGGAGCTGGAATTGCTTTGGTATTACGATGTAAATGTGGAAATCGTAGATGAAGAAGACGACATGCAAATAATCAAGTGCCCTTTCCCGGTGATGTCTCCGGCGATAGCTTCCGGCTCTACGCTGCGCTGGCGGGTGGATTATTTCGATTGGGATGAAGAGCATCAGATGTATATGGGCTCGGAATCTAACGAACGTATCTTTCATGTAAGATAAAGGATTGAATGTGCTCCGGACTGCTTACCACACATATCTACAGGGGTTTATCTATCTGTCAAAAGCAGATGGAAACCGCTTTGTGGGGCAATCCGGAGCGCTATTTTCAAAAAAATGCTTGACGGTAAAGCACTGTGATAGATTTTAACGCGACATAACATAAATGAGGAACTTGTGAAGAAGATACTGATCTCGATCATATTGATCATAATAAGCTTATCTTTGTTCAGCCAAACCGCTGTGAGTTTTACTCCTTCGAGTAATATCTCTGCCTATACCTACGATGGTATTCGCAGTGGGGTTGAGAAATTGAAAATGAACACCTATATATTGGGTCAGGTAGCCAAACCGGGGCTTTATGTGGTTCCGGACGATACGGATTTTCTTACCCTTTTGGCCCTTGCCGGTGGCCCCAAAGAAGACGCTAAGCTCTCCAAAATCAGGATAGTACGCCCTTCTGCTGAGGGAGAAACTATAATATGGGTTAATTTTAAGAAATACCTGGAAACCGGGGATCCCATCCTGGTTCCCGAGCTCAAGCCCGGCGATACCGTGGTGGTATCTGGCACCATCTTCTACGCTTTTTCACGGGTGACGGATTTCCTCTCCAAGGCAGCGATTGCCTTAAGCGTGTATAACTTATTTAACAGATTATAGGATTCGGAGGAAGGCAAAAGTGGAAAACCAAAATCATAATCAATTCGACCAAGACGAAATCCGGATTGCGGACTATCTCAGGATAATTCTTCAATACAGATACCTTATCGTATTGGTATTTGTGCTGGTAATGGCGGGCACAGTAATCTATACCGCGCGGCAGGATAAGATCTACTCTGCTACATCCAGAGTGTTGATGGAAGACCGTAAGGGTGGTACAGATTTCTTTGCTTTTACTACGCCCGGCATGGGAAAGACCACGCTCAATAACCAGATTGAGCTGATTAAGAGTAAACCTACGCTTACTTTAGCTTGGGAAATCATGAAGAAATATCCGGATTGGGATATGTTTCCTATTGCTACCAAGGCAAATCCGGCTGGTTCATTAGATAAGAAGGTGAAAGTAGAAAGTAAGCGTGAGACAGACCTGCTTACCATTAACATCGAATCCACCAGCCCTGCCGAAGCTGCCGCAGCGGTAAATGCCATTGCTGAAGCGATTCAACAGCAGAATACCCAGTTTGCACGTTTGGAATACACTACGGTGCGTGAGTTTTTGGAAACCCAGCTTGATGCTATTGGCCGCCGCTTGCAGGCATCGGAAAATGACTTACGTGAGTTCAAGAATATCAATAAACTTACGGAACTTTCCAGTGAAACTACCAAATTGATCGATAAATCAGCCGATTTGGAAGCCGAACTGGAGGCAGCCCTTACCGACCAATCTATCAAAGCTAAATCCCTGGATTTGCTTAGCCGCCAGCTTCGGGATCAGGATTCCCTCCTTGTAAATATCGATAACGTGATTAAAACTCCCTATATTGATGAACTCCGCAAGCAGATAGTGGAAACCCAGGCTTTGATTACCAAATTGGTTACCAAGAACGAGTACCCTTTAGACCATCCCCAGATTCTGCTCTTAAACCGTGAAATGGAAAATACCAAGGCTACCCTGGATCGGGAAATCCGCAAAATGGTGGCACTTTCGGTAACAGATGACCCCATTAAAAGACGTAGCGAACTCGTTTCTCGGGTAATTCAGGCTAATGTGGAGCTGGAATTAGCCCGCACCAAGGTAAACGGACTGGAGCAAACCCGCGAGATGTACAATCAGCGCATTGTGTCTCTGCCCAATACCGAACTGGAGCTTGCTCGCCTCTCCCGCAACATGCTGTTGGATAGTAAGATTCATGGCATTATGATGGAGAAATATGAGGATGCCAAGATTGCGGAACAGGCAAAAGTAGGTAATATCAGGATTATCGACTATGCAGAGCTTCCGGTAAACCCCATTAAGCCCAGAGTGTCTATGAACATCCTGGTGGGCATTATCTTAGGTCTCGGTTTGGGTGTGGGAGCAGCCTTCCTGGTGCACTCTTTGGATACCAAGCTGCGCACACTTGAAGATATGGAAGGCTATGTACAGCTTCCCATCGTGGGCACCATTCCCATTATCCACGAAGCGGAAGCGAAATTGGCAGAATTTAACGCCATGATCGAGCAGGCGGAGGGGGAAAGCCGCGAACACTTGGCGCGCTCTATGCACTTTGTAATGATGCAATTGGTTTCGCACTATGCGCCCAAATCTCCCATTGCGGAAGCTTACCGTACCCTAAGAACCAATATCCTGGCGCGTAAAGGCGAAGGCAGCACCACCTTGCTTATTACCTCTTCTGGTCCCAAAGAAGGTAAATCTACCTCTATTTCAAACCTCGCCATCACCCTGGCGCAGATGAATTCCAAAGTGGTTTTGGTGGATATGGATATGAGACGCCCCACCATCCATAGCAAGTTTGGCTTGAACAAAGAAAATGGCTCCAGCGACTACCTTATCGATGTGGATGCCAAGATTCAGGATGTGATAAAAGATCCGGGTATTCCCAATCTCAGCGTTATCACCAGTGGTTTTGTGCCGCCAAACCCTTCCGAATTGATTGCCTCACCGCGGTTTGACGAAATGATAAGCGAGCTTAAACAAGAGTTTGATTTCATCCTCTTCGATACTCCGCCCGTAATCGCTGTAACAGACGCCCTGATTCTTACGAACAAAGTGGATATGACCTTCCTGGTAATCCGCAGCGGCCATACCGAAAAGAATATCGTAAAGCGCACCAAAGAGCTAATGGCAAACGTGGGTGGGAAGATAGATGGCATCATTGTAAACGGCATCTACGTTCAGAAGTATTATAGTAAGCAAAATTACTACTATTACTACTACTATTACTACTACTATTATGGGGACGAGGTACCCAAGAAACAGAAGAAGAATGTTAATCGCTTCTTACGCAAAAATAAATCTATTTCTTGAAGTTCTCGGACGCCTTGAGAATAATTATCATCGGGTCAATACTGTTCTTTGCAGTATTGACTTTTTTGATGAGATAAAATATCTTTTGACAGATTCCGGCTCTCTTAAAATATGGTCTCATATACCAGAGCTTTGCGGTGCTGATAATCTTATCTATCGCATTGGAAGTTATTTGCGTGAGCGTTATGCCGTTTCTCAAGGAGCGGATGTCCGGCTTTGCAAAGAGATTCCCCTTGCGGCAGGCTTGGGCGGAGGCAGTTCCAACGCCGCCTTAAGCATTATCGCCTTTAATCAGCTCTGGAAGCTTGGTCTTTCGCCTCAAGAGATGCACGAGATTGCCGCCTTATTTGGCAGCGATATCAATTTCTTTTTGGCGGGAGGCACTGCCCTGGGTGAAAACCGGGGCGAAAGGATCACATTGCTGAGCGATATTGTCATCGATAATATCCTCTTGGTAAACCCCGGCATCAGGATTTCCGCCGGGGAAGCTTATGGCGCCACCCAGCTCCCGGCTGCTGGCGAGACAAAGCACTTTGATCCTGCAAACCCGATAGCCACGATGTTTAACCGTTTGGAAGCTGCGGTATGCAAGCTTTACCCTATTGTGGGTGATACTTTGCATACTTTAGATGATTTTGGCGCAGCAAAAAGCATGTTAAGCGGTAGTGGAGCCACCTGTTTTGGAATATTTGATGATGCAAATGGCATGGCATTGTGCCGCAGCCATTTTGAAAACAAGGGTTATTTTACCCATGAAACACGAACGATATCACGAAGCGAGTACCAAAAATGTTTTCCAAGTTAAAACTCATTACCGGCCATGCGAATCGCCCGCTGGCAGAAGAAGTGGCACGCCACGCAGGAATCCCTTTGGGGGATATCGATCTTTTCAAGTTTTCAAATGATGAATCCTTTGTAAAGATAAACGACAACGTTCGCGGTGCGGATGTATATGTCATCCAGCCCACCTGCTATCCCGTAAATGATAGCCTTATGGATTTGCTCATCATCATCGACGCCTTAAAGCGCGCCAGTGCCCAGCGCATCAATTGCGTGATTCCCTATTACGCTTATGCCCGCAGCGATAAGAAAGACCAACCCCGCGTGCCCATTACCGCCAAACTCGTGGCAGATCTCATCACCACTGCCGGTGCCGATCGCGTTATCACCGTTGACCTACATGCAGACCAGATTCAGGGCTTTTTCAATATTCCGGTAGACCACCTTTATGCCACGCCCAGCTTTGCCCGCTATTTCAAGAGCATTATGCAGATGGAAGATATCGTGGTGGTATCTCCGGATTCCGGTGGAGCAAACCGTGCCCGCGCTTTGGCAAAACGCCTTAGCTGTAGCCTGGCGATAGGCGATAAACGCCGCAGCGGTAATGACGATAATGCCGAGCTACTGAATATCATTGGCGATGTAGCCGGCAAAACCTGTATCCTCTTTGACGACATTATCGATACCGGCGGCAGCCTGGTTAAGGTAGCCAAAGCCCTGGAAGAGCATGGTGCCAAAAAGATTTTAGCCGCTTGCACCCACGGCATCCTTTCCGGCAAAGCGGTGCAGCTTTTGGAAAGCTCGCCCATTGAGAAGCTCTTTATTACAAATACCATCCCTCTGGATGAAGAAAAGCAGAATTGCAGCAAAATCGTGCAACTTTCGATAGCCGAAATGCTGGCAATGGCTATTAAGAAGATCCACATCGAAGAATCGATAAGCATCTTATTTAGATAGTAAATAGATAGTAAACAAATGGAGGAATAAATGATATTTACTCTACAAGCAGAACCCCGAAACACTGTAAGAAAAAGCGATAACAAAGCGCTAAGGGCTGCCGGCAGAATCCCCGCTGTAGTATATGGCACAGATATCCCCAGCATCAAGCTTAGCCTATCTGCCGCTGAGTTTCAAAAGTGTTATAAGCAAAGCTTTACCGAGCTGGCTTTTTATGAACTCATTCTTGAGGGCAAAAAGTACCACAGCATCCTCAAAGAAAGACAAATCCACCCCGTTACCCGCAATTTCCTGCACCTGGATTTTATGGTAGTATCCGCAGATAGCACCATCGAACTCGATATCCCGCTGAATATAGTAGGCGAATCCCTGGGCGAAAAGGAAGGCGGCTTTATGGACGTGGTTCAGCGTACCATCAAGGTAATAGGCAAAGCTGCCGACTTGCCGGAAGGTTTTGAGCTGGATGTAAGCGAAATGCACGTGGGCGATACCAAACACATTCGCGATTTGCCCACGGGAAATTGGACTTACAAGGATGCAGATGATATTACCCTCGTGGTGATTCATGGCAAGGTAGCCGCAGTGGAAGAACCTGCTGAAGATGAGATAGAAGCTGTTGAAGGCGAAGCCGCAGCAGAAGCCCCTGCCGAAGAATAAGGCAAGATGAATCTGGTATTGGCTTTGGGAAATCCCGGTACGAAATATGAAAACACCCGGCACAACCTGGGTTTCATAGCCGTAGAGCACTGGGCAGAAGCCCGTAAGCTCTCCTTTGCCCATACCGGGCTTTACGATTACCTCGTTTACAAAGAGATGACGGTAATCAAACCCAATACCTATATGAATCTCTCTGGCAAAGCCCTGGCACATGCGCTTACAAGGTGGAAGATTTCCGAGACCCTGGTAGTGCACGACGATATCGAGCTAAAAGCCACCGAACTGAGGGTGCGCTTAGGCGGCGGAGATGGCGGGCACAATGGGCTAAAATCCCTCTTTGAGGTCTTGCCGCCAGACGAGCTACGACGTATCAGGATTGGCATTGGCAGATCGGATACAATCCCTGCCGATCAATATGTATTGCAAAGCTTCCAACCCGAAGAGCTTGATTCATATAAGGATAGCCTTGCTTTGGTATCCCGCTTTTTGGATACCTTTAGCAGAAACGACTTTAACAAAGTATTAAACGATTATAGCAGATGGAAAAAATCCTATTCCGGGGGCAAAGCTGCCGGAATCAAAAGTCCAAAGGAGGAAACGGATGATCAAGGATTATGAACTAATGGTGATGTTTACGCCAAAGCTGAATGCAGACGAAGCAAACCTGGCAAATGAAGCCTTGCTGAACCTGCTGCGCGAAAACGAAGCGGAGATCATCAAAACAGACGATTGGGGCAAGCGGATGCTGGCGTATCCCATCGAAAAGCTTCAGGAAGCTTATTATTATGTAAATTACTTCAAGCTGGATAGCCTGAAAGTAAAAAGCATTGCTCAATTACTAAACATCAACGAACAGGTATTGCGCTTTATGTTCGTTGCCAAAGACGAATAAGGAGAAGAAAAATGGCAGATCTCAAATTACCCCGCCTAAATAAGTTCATTGTAAGCGGCAGAATTGGCAATGAGCTGGAACTGAAATATACCGCCAAAGGTACCCCCGTGCTCCGATTTGTAATCGCAAACGATCGCAGATACAAAGATGATAGCGAACAGTGGCAAACCGTTACCAGCTGGATCGATTGCGTTGCCTGGAATCGCTGGGCAGAAAGCATGGCAAATAACGCCAGCAAAGGCTCTGCCATCATCGTGGAAGGCAGAGTAGATACCCGCAATTGGACAGACCAAAACAACGCAAACCGAAAATCCACCGAAGTAACAGTGGATATGGTGCACTTTTTAGAATGGAAACCCCGCGATGGTCAAGCAATGGAGCATGAAGAGCTTCCCATGCCCGACGAAGAAATGGCTGGTCCCAAAGCCACTGCCGACGACTTACCCTTTTAGGAGATAAAAAATGAATCTTAGCGATAGAAAGAAAAAGTTTAGCCGCAGAAAATACTGTAAGTTTTGCGCTAATAAAGAACTCGTAATCGACTACAAAAACGTGGATATGATGCGTCAATACGTATCGGATGTGGGCAAGATCGAAGCTGCCCGCCTTACCGGAACCTGCGCCAAACACCAGCGCAAGCTTACCAGCGAAATCAAACGCGCGCGTCAGATGGCGCTCATCCCCTACGTAATAGAATAGACCCGATAGCCATAATCCAATGTTTTGGTATCCGCTGCTTTTAGGCATTGTGGCAAGCTTCAGCCCCTTCTTGGGCATGATCGGGATGATGATCTATCTGGGCAAAAGCCTGGCGCCTGCGCTTTTGGCGCCCTGGAATATGACCTGGCCGGTATTCATCGCCCCCCTCATGTTTTTGGTAGCTTCGCCC
Source organism: Candidatus Cloacimonadota bacterium (assembly GCA_028695495.1). GTDB lineage: Bacteria > Cloacimonadota > Cloacimonadia > Cloacimonadales > Cloacimonadaceae > UBA5456. Next base: position 8,060 of record JAQVIX010000053.1, read on the forward strand.
CACCTTGCTGGCAAGATCGTGGCGCTGGACGCCATTATCGGAGTGGGTGTGGTAAGCTACGTATTCCTTGCTGCCCTGCGCCGAAACCAGGTGTTAAACCACGCCACGCTGGTATCAATTCTAATAATTGCCATCTATTCCATGCTGCGAGGCTTCCTCTTTCGGGATGTCTTGATCGCAGGCTTGGCAGAAAGCAGCGAGCTAATGCAAACTCAATTCCCCGCGCTATTCAATGAAGAAAGCCTGGAGTTTAGTACCAAGCTCTGGAAATTGCTGCTCCCCTCCAGCTGGGGCTTGGGGCAGATTTTTGCCTTTTTGATAGGGCAAATCCTTTTCCACAAAGCGCTTAAACTACCCGTATTGATAAACGATATGCGCTTTCCCGCTTTGTACAATCTCCTGATTTTGGCGATCCTGCCGCTTTACTTCATCGAAGCCGGACACTATTTCTTTATCAATGCCCTTATCCTGCTCTGTGTAGTGCCCTTCTTGCAGGGCATTTCCGCCTTTTCGCGGACTTTGAAGCGGGTATTTAGTAATGGCATTATTCGCGGCATCTTGATGGCAATTACCATCTTGTATGCCTTTATTCCGCTCATCCTGATCGGTTTTGCCGATAGCTGGATGCACTCTCATACAAAACTAAGTGGAGGAAATACCGCATGAAAGTGATCTTAATCGAGCACATAGAAAATCTTGGCGCCAAAGGCGAAGTGGTAAATGTAAAACGTGGCTATGCCCGCAACTACCTAATCCCCAGAGCATACGCTATTTACGCCACCCCGCAAAACATGAAACGCCTTAGCTTAATCCAGGAAGACCTCAAAGCTTCCGAAGAAAAGAAGCTGGCAGAATTAAAATTACTTGCCGAAAAAATAGCTTCTATAAAATTGACATTCAAACGCAAAGTGGATGATCAAGGAACGATGTTTGGCTCAGTTTCCGCAAATGACATAGTCCATGCCCTTGCCGAGCAAGAGCTGCCTGTGCAGCGCTCCATGGTGCTATTGGAACAGCATTTGAAGGAACTGGGTGAACACAGCGTGCAGCTGCGTTTGCACAAGGATATTGTAACTGACCTTACCTTTGTCGTTGAAGCAGACACTGAATAATTACAGGGGAGGTTCCCATGCAAGATACGTTCTTTAAAATCAGGCAGATAGCGGCTTTAGTGGTCTTTATCGTGGTCTTATCCCTCATGGGGATGATTACGGGCAAACCGCTGATGACCCTGGCTTATGCCGGATTTTTCCTGTTGATGAGTGCGGTAGTGTTTTTTACGCTCCGCAAGAAACAGCGCCACTTTGAAGTGGTTCACAAAGATAATCGCCTCTTTAAAAAGATTTTGGCTGTTATCTTGGGGCTGGCGGGACTTATCACGCCTTTATTGGTAGCCCAATATTCCAGCGTTATCGCCCTTCCTGCCGAGATGTCTGGCACCATGGTAGTGCTTTTGATGCTGGGTTTGGGCATCCTCTTTGGCGTGCTTATTGGTCTTACCCTGTTTTTCATCAATCGTGAAAAAGGCAGCCTGGGCACTACCATCCTGGGCTTCGTCATCTTTCTTATTATGGCTATTATCCCCGGATTGCTCATGAGCAAGGTAGAGATGAAACCCATGGCTATCGGCTCCGTATATTATGTAGTGGTTGCCGAATTGGTCTTGGTGTACAATGCTATCATGCTTTATGTAGCCAAAGAATAAGTAGATTGGATCCTTCGGGAGCGGTTTTAGCTAAAAATCGCTCCCGCTTTCGCTTATGGCGCTTTCCTCTCTGCAAAGCAGAATCTCGCAGCTCCTTTACCGTGTAGCCGGTGAGGAACACCACCGTTTTATCCAGCTCTTTATGGCGTGGGAAAGGGTGGTGGGCAAGCTTTTGGCAGAGCGTTCGCATCCCATCCGCTTAGACCACGAAACCCTCTTTGTGGGCGTGGAAAATAGTGCCTGGCTGCAAGAGCTTACTTTACTCAAATCCAAAATCATCTCCGCTTACCAAGATATAAGCAAGGTGGAAATCAAAGACATCGTTTTCATCATCAAAAGCAAAGGAAAAAAGAAGAAATGAAGAACCTCATCGCCGCCTCTGTGCTCTCGGCAGATTTCTCCCGTTTAGGCGAAGAAATTGCCGCACTTGGCGCTGCCGACCTTTTGCATTTAGACCTCATGGACGGGCATTATGTGCCCAATCTCAGCTTTGGCTATCCCATCATCGAGTGTATTGCCCGCCTTACGGATAAGCCCCTTGATGCGCATTTGATGGTAACGAATCCGGATTTTTATATCGAGGGCTTGGCAGAGCTGGGCGTAAAATACTTTTCGTTTCATCAGGAAACCGTTTACCACCCCCACCGCGTAATCCAGAAGCTGAAAACTCTCGGGGTTAAAGCCGGTTTGGCGCTCAATCCCGGCACCCCGCTTTCCAGTATTATGGCTTTACTCGGAGATCTGGATTACGTGCTACTCATGAGCGTAAATCCCGGCTTTTCGTATCAAAGCTTTATTCCCAGCATCCTGGATAAGATTCGCCAGCTTAGCGATTTGCGCGCCAAACACAATCCGGAATTACTAATTCAGGTAGATGGCGGGATAACGGATAAAAATGCCGCCGAAGTCCGCGCCGCCGGGGCAAACATCCTTGTTTCCGCTTCTTACATTTTTTCTTCCAAGAACTACACAAAAGCTATCAATACTCTGAAGGGGCTATAAATGTTTAATAATCTTTCTGACAGACTGGATAAAATCTTCCGTGGACTCAAAGGCACGGGCTATCTTACAGAGCAAAACATCAAGGATAGCATGCGTGAAATCCGCCTTGCGCTCCTGGAAGCAGATGTAAACTTTAAGATAGTAAAAAACTTCATCAGCGAAGTGGAAAAGCGTGCCCTGGGCGGCGAAGTAATGAAATCGCTTACCCCCGGACAGCAGATCGTAAAAATAGTGCACGAACAGCTCATTGCCCTCATGGATACCGAAGGCTTTGAGATGAAGGTATATAATAACAAACTCACCAAAATCATGATGGTGGGCTTGCAGGGTTCGGGAAAAACTACCGCCTGCGCCAAACTCGCCGCACTTTACCGCAAAAGAGGTATCAAACCCATGCTGGCAGCCTGCGACGTCTATCGTCCCGCCGCTATCGACCAATTAAAGGTTTTAGGACGGCAAATAGATATTCCGGTTATTTCCGAAGATACCAAAGACGTTATCGTAATTGCCGAATCTGCCCTCAAAGCCGCACACCAGGATTTTAGCAACCTGCTTATCTTCGATACCGCTGGTCGCTTGCATATCGATACCGAAATGATGGACGAAGTAGCCCGCCTCAAAGCGCATGTAAAGCCGGATTACATCTTTTTCGTGGCAGATGCTATGACCGGTCAAGACGCCGTTACCGTAGCCCAGGAGTTCTATGAAAAGCTTAGCTTCGATGCCGTAATCCTTACCAAACTGGATGGCGATGCTCGTGGCGGTGCTGCGCTATCCATCAAAGCCGTCACCGGACGCCCCGTCGCCTTCGTAGGCACCGGCGAAAAGATACCGGATATCGAGATTTTCTATCCCGACCGCATGGCTTCGCGCATCCTGGGCATGGGCGATGTGCTTACCCTTATCGAAAAAGCGCAGGAAACCATCGAGCTGGAAGAAGAGGAAAAGCTCGCCCGCAAGATGCTGAAGAATCAATTTACCCTAAACGACTTTCTCAAACAGCTTCAGAGCATCAAAAAGATGGGTCCCTTAGAAAGCGTAATCCGCATGATTCCCGGTTTGGGCAGCAAACTCCCTGCCGATCTGAAGATCGATGATAATGCCTTAAAGCATGTGGAAGCCATCATCCAATCCATGACCTACCAGGAGCGCGAAAAGCCGGAAATCCTCAATGGCAGCCGCCGCTTGCGCATCTCCAAAGGTTGCGGCAGACCGGTAATGGAAGTAAATCGCCTCATGCGCCAATTTGAGGACATGAAAAAGATGATGAAAAAGTTCAGCTCACCCAAAGGCATGAAAGCCCTGGATGAGATGATGAAAAATCAATAAATTTGGACGATACAGATGAATACACTCACTATTGCCCGCACCCGCGGCGCCGTAGCCGAATGTCTGCATGAAGTGGAAGCAGCGCTGGTCTTGCCTGCCGGTAAATTGCTGGCGCATTATGGCGATCCGGGTAAATACTCCTACTTTCGCTCTTCCGCCAAGCCCATCCAGGCATTGGCGCTCTTTTTATCTGGTGCGGCGGATCATTTTGGCTTTACAGATGCCGAAATCGCCATCGCCTGTGCTTCACATTTTGCCGAGGATTTCCATTTAGCAGCCGTTCGCAGTATCCTAAATAAAATAGGGCTTTCCGAAGCGCATCTGCAATGTGGCGCCAGCCGCTCCATCAAAAGCGAATATGCCTTTGCCCAGGCAGAAGCCGGCGTATTGCCCTCAGCCATCCAAAGCGATTGTTCCGGCAAACACGCCGCTATGCTCGCTACCTGCGTGCTAAAAGGCTACCCCCTGGATTCCTACCTGGAGCCAGCCCATCCCTTACAAATGCAAATGTTGCGGATTATTTCCGAAGTTTGCGCCTATCCGGCGGTACAGATACAGATCGGCATCGATGGCTGCGGCGTTCCCGTTTTTGCCCTGCCCATTTTCAATATGGCGCTTGGTTTTGCCCGCTTTGCCAGCCCGGAATACCTGCCGGAAATCTATCAGGAGCCGGCAATGCGCATCTTCCGCGCCATGAATGCCTTTCCCCAAAATGTATCGGGAACCGGCGGTTTTTGCAGTGAGCTAATGCGCGCTACCGGCGGCAGGCTCATTGGCAAAGCTGGTGCAATGGGCGTGTATGCTATCGGCATCAAGGACCAGCCTTTGGGGCTGGCACTCAAAGTAAAAGATGGCACGCCCGGCATTTCACCGGTAGCAGCGATGGAGATTTTGCTGCGGCATCAATTAATCTCGGATAGCGAGTATGAAAAACTACAGCATTTTCATAAGCCGCCCATCCTCAATACTGCCGGTAAACAAGTGGGATATATTACAGCGGAGTTTTAGGTTTTTTAACCACCAAGATAAGGCTTTTGGAGTTCATTGCGGCAAGATATTTTTGCTATTACCAATGAGTTTTAGCCGCAATGGACTTCAAGTAGCCGACAATGTGGCATTACCGCGAATGAACGCGAATTGATACGCTAATTTACGCGAATGCTTGTCTTGGACTACCTTGCCTCCGATTTGGCATAAAAAAAAGTGGCTGCGGCATCTTGCCGCAGAATAGTAAATACGGCATCTTGCCGTGTAAGAGTAGAAGTGGCATCCTGCCGCTTTAAAGAAGCTTCTACACCCTACCACGAATGAACGCAAATTGAAACGCTAATTTACGCGAATGCCTGCCTTGCCTCCGATTTGGCAGAAAAGTGGCTGCGGCATCTTGCCGCAGAATGGTAAATACGGCATCTTGCCGCATGAAAGTAGATGTGGCATCTTGCCGCTATATAAATGAAGACATTTTCAATCCATAAACCCATACCTTCCGTTCTTGCCCTATCAGGTTCAACGGTTTAGATAGATAATGTGTCATGTACCAAACATGTGCCCCCCCAATACCTACCCATTTGGTGCACAAAATCCAGACATATTTTGTGCACCAAATGGGTAGGGAGGGGGGATAAAAAACAAACATCAACCCTCCCTTTACCCAGGGTATTCTTACCCAAACACTCGCAAGCTCCTGTGTGAGCAAGAAAACCCTGGGCTATCTGAACCACTGTCCCTGACGGGACAAGAGCTCTGTACACTTTGAATATGAAGCCATTTTAGACAATATAATTCCTGTTTTAGCTCTTCTTCTCCAACAAGGATGAACAAGCTTCCAAAAATATTCAAGCATTAAAGATAGTTCTTGACGGGAAACAAAAGCTGATAAATGCTGCAAAGGGTCGCTTGAACTAATATAGATACCAAGAAACGAGGATAATAAAAGGTCCTCAAACAAGCTGAATAACAATGAGTTGGAATCTATCCCAACCCACAAAATGCAACAAGAACCTTAATATGTGAAAAAATGAAGCCATCCTTTCCGCACAGGCAGATATCCTTAAATCTCGGGTATCCGCCTATGTGGAAAATGCTATAAACATCAAAATAGCTTGGTGAAAATGCCAAAGCAAAAGGAGAATAAAGATGAAAACACAAGCATTGATCATGATCTTGCTGCTGCTCTGTACGGCGATATTCGCCAGTGAAGACAGTAGCAATGCCGCAGAGTATGAACGCAAAACCCGTGAGCTGAACCAATTGGCTGAACGGTTTAAGGAAGAAACGGGGTTTGTGGGAGAAGTGGGACACAGTATAGACACCATGAGATTGCACACCTATAGAGGGAACTTCTCGGGTGTTAATCTGTCTGCCGAAGGAGACACAATCGCCTTCAGGCAAGCCTGCGAACAGATAGTAGATAAGATATTGCCTTTTTCACCCGCAAACAGAATGCAACTATCCATGAGTTGCATTTCAAAATCCGTACGAGGCTATACTACAGATTACATCCAGCAGGTCGGGGGCTATCGGGTAGAAGGCGCAGGGCTTATAATGATTACGAGCGATAGTGGGCGAAAACGCTTTTCAATAGGTGATAATACGGTATGTATTCTGGATGATTATGTTATGCCTGTACTTACAAATGAGGACGCAGTCAATATTTACTACTCAACGGTGCCAGATGATGAGCTGCTGAATATGTTCCAAAACAGACATCCAAAGTTTAAACTCAGATACTGCAACATCTATGAGTACCAGTTAGAAAAGTGTCCAGATTATCGCTTATGCTGGGTCGGAGGTGCATCCAGAAAATTAGTAATAGATTCTGTTTCAGGAGAAATATATGTTAATGTATCGATGGTTATTTACAGCGTTACTGTGAATGCAAATGGAACTGTATTGTTAGATTCCGATAATAATGGGAGCATGGATGTATCAAGCAAAGTGTTTCATGATACTCGAGTTTCTGCAGAATGTGATGGTGATGAACGCGATCAATATACTGATATTCATGGCAATACTCATTTTGAAGGTGAAATAGTATCGAATATTAAAGCGTATCTGGAGTCAAGCATAACTACTATGTTCGATGGTAGCTCAAACCCAGCAAATCAGTTTATTGAATATCCATCTGATCCACTTAATCCAATAGTTATATTTGACTATTTCAGTTACATCGGCAACCCTGGTAATCAGTACTACCACTCCATTAACTATGTTGATTGGTTATGTAATAGTCTGATTTCTACTCCTTTCCAATATCCACATCTGGACATTATTACAGGGTGCTCAATGCCAGTACTAGGCGCATACAACCCCTTTGATTCAACAATTAGAATTAACCAAAATGCAGGGATGTACAGTTCTACCATATGTCACGAGATGACACATGCTTTGGTGTATTACCAATTAAGCCGAAATTTCATGAACCCTTTCCTGCTCAATCATCAAATACAATACGGTGGCATGGACGAAGCATTCTCAATTTATTACCCATGTGCATATCGCAACGATGCAACTGTCTGGGATCCGACACGAATAATCGAGCTATCAGACTTATTGACCGTCACTTCCGTTCACAATAATACTGATTACACTCCTTCCAACACGATTCTTGACGAAAATTTCTACTCATACTATGGCTGCAGGGAACCTATTGCCTCCGCCTGGTGGAGTTTGCGTGGTAACTCATTATTTCCCAGTTCTGAACAGGGAGTCGCTGGCGTTGATACTTTGTTAGTGGCGGGGTTAAAAATAGTACGTGAAGAAATCCCGCAAAACAACGCTTACCGCTACAAACCCCGTTATTTTTATAACATCCTCATGAATCAGGTGGCTGATGGTTCTGCTTCCAATTCACTAAATCCAAAGCAGATAGCCATAGACAAAGCCTATACAGGCAGGGGTTTTCATTTCACTCCCAAGGTGGAGAGCTATAGTGCGGCAAATAAGCTCAGGAATGTCTTTGCACCCGGAGATAAGGTTCACCTAAATATCTCAAAGGCACCGCAAAATACTCCGTTTACTGTATATGTAATCAGGCATGATG
>JAQVIX010000054.1 GCA_028695495.1 Candidatus Cloacimonadota bacterium
CTCAGCTTCCAAAAAGACTATCAAAAAGATGATAGTATCTACGATTATGTGCGTGAAAAGCAATTTCCCATGCCTGCCTTTAGTGCGGATAGCTGGGTTATATCTGACGCACTAAGCCTGAAATTAAAAACCAAAATAGAAGCTATGGGTACCCCACTCAAAGATTGGGATATTTCTATAAATTATGGCATAAAAACTGGATTCAATGAGGCTTTCATCATTAGCGGCGCTAAAAAAGCGGAATTGATTGAACAAGACCCCCGCTCTGCGGAAATTATTAAACCTGTATTGCGGGGAAAAGATATCGGGCGCTATCAGGCTAATTTTGCGGATGAATGGTTGATTTTCATACCCTGGCATTTCCCTTTGCACAAAGACCCATCTATTCAAGGGGCATCTTTAGAGGCTGAAAAGCTTTTTCGAGATGAATATCCAGCAATTTACCGGCATCTGGAAGGATATAAGAAATATCTTTCCGCTCGCAATAAAGCTGAAACCGGAATCAGATATGAATGGTATGCTTTACAAAGATGTGCTGCCACATATTATGAAGATTTTGAAAAAGAGAGAATAATCTTTCAAGAGTTGACTCAAGAATCGAGCTTCACCCATTCTTCAATGCCCTCTTTGTTTGTATTAAACACTGCCTACATTATTACGGGGAATCACTTAAAGTATTTGCTTGCCTTACTAAACTCAAAAACAATAGAATATATTTTTAAGACTTATTATTCAGTTGGGTTAGGTGAAAACGCTATAAGGTGGCTCAATCAACATATGCAAGTGTTACCTATTTACATGGCAGATAAAGATATGATGCAACTATTTGAATCGGTAGTAAATTCTGTATTGGCAAACAGATCAAATGGCATCGACACCCAACCTTACGAAGACCAGATTGATCTCATGGTTTACAAGCTCTACGATCTCAATTACGAGGAGATGCGTTTGATTGATCCCAATTTGGATCAGGTTTTAGCCGCATTTGGCTTGGATGCGGCATCTTTTGCGCAGCTTTCCCTGGAGGATTTGCAAGGCTTGTCTTCTCATTAAAGGCTGCCCCAAAATACCAAAACATTCTGTCGCTTATTCATTCTTGATGGATCGTAAAGGTCCCCGTATACGAAGCAGCGAAAAGAAGGCGAAGCCTGAATGTAGCTGCTTATATTCTCGGGCTTCGCCCTCGCTCGACACGAGACGTATCGAATCCACCAGGTTGCGCATGGTGGATATTCCGCACCTATTGAGCCACTCTTCCGGAGCTAAGCCACAATTTTTGTGGCTCACTTTCAAATATGGTGGGCAGCCATCAATTTTATTGGATGTAATTATTTCCCAAAATGAGCTTATTCTGCCTGTCTTGTCCCGTCAGGGACAGTGGTTTAGCTAGCCCAGGGTGTGCTTGCCAAAAACGAGCTTGCGAGTTTTAGGCAAGTTCACCCTGGGTAATGGTAGCGTGGTAATGTATGTTGTTTTATCTCCCGCCCCTCCATCTTCTTTATGTCCAAAATCCGCGGATTTTGGACATAAAGAAGATGGAGGGGCGGGGGTTTATTTTCGTTATTGTTATGTTCCACAAATGATATCTGAAATTCCAGGGTTGTTCCGAAATGCCAAAACATGCACTCCGAGGGGAATTTTGTAAGATCGAAAGCATGGTGTGCCCCTCATGCAAAAGAATAAAACCCCATTCCCCCATGTAATTAAGGGCACAAAACCCAACAGGTGTTTTGTGCCCTTAATTACATGGGGGAATGGGGGATAAAAGATATTTATAAAACATACCCATAACCCAGGGTGATCGTGCCAAAAACTCGCAAGCTCATTTTTGAGCACTAAGGCCCTGGGCTATCTGAACCACTGTCCCTGACGGGACAAGACCTTTGTTCTGCTTGAATACGATGCCATTTTAGCTTGCATTTTCTCTTAATTAGACCATTGTTTTTCTATTTTACCCACCATGTTTGAATAAGAGCCAAAAAAAGGATTAATCAAAACGGATCAATTACCAAAGGTTTATCTTGCCCAAAACTCACAAGCTCGTTTTGGGCTGCGAACACCCTGGGCTATCTGAAATGCCGTTCCTACGAAACTCCGCTCGGAGTGCATGTTTGGCATTTCCGGACAGTCTCACCAGCTGCCCTGCACTGAACTGGGTTAATCAAATCATAAACAAATATGAGTGCCTGATCATTGGTTGTGGATAAGCCCTTAATGATTTGTAGTGCACATATTTCCCAGAAAGACAGGCTTTACCTCTGCAACCCAGAGAAATACCAGCAACCCATAATACGCAAAGGCTCACCCACCCCGAATGAACAAACGGCAAAATAATTCCGGTTTTGTCCACACCTTGTCCACTATAGGGATATTGGAAGCTTGTGCTCGCAAGCTCGCAAATGAATGATGAACAATGGCGGCTGCGCAAGCGCAGGTTGATATCGTTTGTAATTACGGCTTTATCAGCATCCTACACCTATATTCGTGACATACGGTGCCTAAGTCACGAGGCGAAGCTGTCTCCACGCTTTGAGTGGAAATATAGAAAGCAAAAAGTAGAATGTAGATTGGCGGCTGCGCAAGCGCAGATTCAAAATGAAAATTGAAAATGGAGAATTGAGAATTATCTCGGGCTGCGCCCTCGTTCGACACGAGACGTATCGAATCCGCCAGGCTGGCGTAGCGACAAAACACTTGACGGATATCGCCTGCAATTTCAGTTTGTATTTATTAGGGATTGCAAATAAAATACCCAGCAAGGGAGATAATATGAAATACCTCGATCTCGCCATGAATGCGGCGGAAAGTCTCGGCGCCGAATATGCCGATATCCGCATTCAAAAGACCACAGATGAGACTGTTTTCCTGCAAAATCTCAGCTTGAAACACGTAGAAAGTAGCGTTTTGGAAGGCTATGGCATCCGTGTATTCAAAGACGGCGCCTGGGGTTTTGCGCACAACCATGTCTTTAGCGATGAAGCGGTGCTGGCTACCGTGCAAAAAGCCTTTGAGATTGCCACGCTTTCCGCTAAAGTGAATCGTAAGAAGAAATTGCGTTTGTCGCCCGAACGCAGTTATATCGCCAGCTATCGCACTTTGCTACAGATTGACCCCTTCAGGGTGCCGATTCAGGAAAAAGTGGATTTGATGCTGGAGGTAAATCGCATTTTGATGGCGCATGAAGGCATTCGCCGCGCTGTGTTTTACCTGATCCAACACAAGGATGAAAAGCTCTTTGCTTCTACTTTGGGCACGCGGCTGGATATCACCCACCAATTTATCGATCCCGTGATAACCGCCACCGCCGTGAACGATAGCGATAGTCAATCCCGCACCTTCGATGAAGGTGGACGCGCTACAGGGTGGGAATGGGTTTTGAGCCTGGATTTGCCGGAAAAGGCTAAGCACATTGCTGAAGAAGCCTTAATGAAGCTAAATGCTGGCACATTAGGACCAGAAGAGCGCCGCACTTTGATACTCGATCCGAATCACCTGGGGCTTACCATGCACGAAAGCGTGGGGCATCCCACCGAGCTTGACCGTGTATTGGGCTGGGAAGCGGATTATGCGGGCATCTCCTTTGCCACGCCGGAAAAGCTGAAGAACTACCGGTATGGTAGCGAAATAGTGAACTTTGTGGGTGATAACACCTTAGCAGAGGGTTTGGCGACCATGGGCTTTGATGACGATGGCGTTCCCGGACAGAAATGGCACATCATCAAAGACGGCATCCTAAATGAATATGGCAGCACCCGCGATACCGCCCTCGAAATAGGGCTGGAATATTCCCGCGGCTGCAATCGCGCTACATATTACTACGATCAGCCAATCAACCGCATTCCAAACCTCTATCTACTGCCCGGCACCCAGCCGCTTACGCCCGGCGAGCTTATTGCCGATACCGAAGAAGGCGTTTACATCCAGGGGCGCGGCAGCTTTTCCATCGATCAACACCGCGTCAATTTCCAATTTGGCGGCGATTTCTTTTGGGAAATCAAAAACGGCAAATTGCACCGTCCGCTAAAGAAAATCCTGTATAGATCAAATAATCCGGAGTTTTGGAACGCCTGCGATGCCATCTGCGACGATCGCTATTGGCGTCCCTTTGGCGTGGTAAATTGCGGCAAGGGTCAGCCTTCGCAAACGGCGAGAATGACGCATGGCGCTGCACCCGCCCGATTTAGAAATATCCGCGTGGGAGGTTCCCAATGAACAAGAAAATACACGAATACATCCGCGAGCACATCAAGGCAGATGACTATACCTTAGGCATTTACAATAACGAAAGCCACGAAACCCGCTTTGCTCAAAATGGGGTTACCCAGCATATTGCGGGACCAAAAATCGAGATAAACCTTAAAGTGAGTTTTGGCAAAAGAAGCGGCAGCAGCTTCACAAATCAGAGCGATGAAACCAGCCTGAAAAAGCTGATTGCGGATGCCGAAGCGATTGCGCAAATGGCGCCGGAAGACCCCGAACATATTCCTTCTGCCCCGGCGGCGGATTTGCCGGAAGTGGAAAACTCTTCCCCCGCCACCCTGAACCTCAAACCCGAAGAGATGGTGGAGATAGTCCAGCGCAGCATCGATAAAGCCATTGCCCTGGATGCCACGGTTTCTGGTATGTGCGAAAAGCACTATCATGAAGAGTGCGACTTTAGCAAAAACGGCTTTGTGGGCAGCGATATCAGCAGCAGCTTTGGACATTCCATGACCCTGAAAAAGGGGGATGTGGAAACCAAGGTAAGCTTTGATGCCAAAGACTTTGCCGCTTTTGATCTGGAGCGGGAGTTTGCGCAGCTAAGCTCTCAAGCCACCTCTTTGGCAGATTTGAGGGGCTTTGAACCCGAAAAGATCGCCGTAATCCTGCGTCCCCACGCTCTGGAAGAGCTATTTTGGTTTATGATGTGGGGAATGAACCGGCGTCAGGCAGATGAAGGCTTCACCGCCTTTAGCGGTCAGCTGGGCAAGGAGTTTTTGGGTAAGGATTTCAGCCTTAATTCCACACTCAAGCGTCCGGAACTACTCACGCGGCGCTACGATAGGGAAAAGGTGCCTGCCAGCGAAACATGCTGGGTGGAGCGCGGTGTGCTGCAAAATATGCCGGTAAACCGTCAATGGGCACAGAAGATAGGCGAAACGCCTAAAAGCTTCTATAACTTCTACGTTCCGGGCGGCGCTGCCACGGAAGCCGAGATGATGAAAATGGTGCCCCGCGGGCTGATTATCAATCGCTTCTGGTACATTCGCCCGGTGGATATGAAGGTGGGCGAGCTTACCGGCATGACGCGCGACGGCGTGCTTTACTTTGAAAATGGTGAGGTAAAACACGCGGTAAATAACCTGCGCTTCAACGAGATTCCGCACGAAGTAACGCGGCGTATATTGGCGTTGGGCCCCAGCATTTTGGCGTCCTCTATCAGCCTCTTGCCCACACTTTTGGTGGAAGATTTTAACTTTGTGGATAAAACTTCTTTTTAAGCGAATGAAATATGTTGACAGAAATATCGCTTTCAAATTGAAGTGCAATATAATGTGATTCAACATTCCCAAGTGCCGATTCCTTGTGTTTTTCGGGACAGCCCCAAGAATGTTCGATCCCGAATAAACATAGGAGACCGATCATGGCCGACAAGAACCTTATTTGTAAGGACTGCCAAAAGGAATTCGTATTCACCGAAGGTGAACAGGAATTCTATCGCGAGAAAGGCTTGCAAAACGAGCCCCAGCGCTGTCCTGAATGTCGCAAAGCCAAAAAGGCTGAGTTCAACCGTAACAGATTTCAAAGACGCTAAGTATTAGAAAATGTTCAGTTAGCCGCCTCCCCAGTGGGGGCGGTTTTTTAATAGACTATTATTTCTTTTGCCCATTAGAGGAGATAGATATGAAGCGCTGTACGATGCTTTTTGCCCTGCTGCTATTGGCGGGGACGCTTTTGGCAAAGCTGCCGGCGGAGTTTTATCCCGCTCAAAATCCTGAGCTATATAAAAGCCTGAAACCCAAGGCAGAGAAGAATCTTAGCCTTCTGCCCAAGGCGCAGAAAAAGGCTTATCAAAAGCTACTGAAAGCTGAGGATAACATCCTGATGGCGTTCCTTTTAGCTTATGAAAGCGATGCGAATCTGGCGCAGGCAAAGCCGGAGGATATCCTCTCAAATTACCGCCAAATCGCGCTGCTATTGGAGCAGGAAGGCTTGCAATATCCCCTGGATTTTTTCCTTTCCTATATTGCGAAACAAAGCGTATCCGACGAACGCATCTCTGCCTATCGTAAGGCGATGTTGGATGACGGTTTGGCAGAGGTATTGCGCGACTTTCCCGACCCCCTTGAGCGCTATCGGGCTGCGGCAAGCTGGTGCGTGGAAAAGCTACAATTTCAGCAAACCAGCGGTAGAGACCAAAATCCTTTGGATATTACCGAGCGCTCGTTGGTAGGGCGCTGCGAGGAGATGCAGATTCTCTTTGTAGCGGCAGCGCGCACAGTGGGCTTGCCCTCTCGCCCTGCCAGCACTCCCTGGTGGGCGCATATTGATAATAACCACGCCTGGGCAGAGGTGTATCTGGATGGCGCCTGGGCATATACGGGCGATATGGATGCGGCATATCATCCAAATCAAACCTGGTTTAGCGGGCTGATAGATAAAACTGTATTGATCCTGGCAGATGGGAGCATGGAGACCGCTCAGGATGAGGTTTTGGCACGCGGGAAATATGAAATACTGATCAATTCCACGCCAAACTATGCCGGCGAACGCAGCCGTAAGCTGGAGCTAAGCGTATTGGACTCCCAAGGTGCGGCGCTGGAAAATGCGGAAATCTCTATCATGGTATATAATTGGGGCGCTCTGCGCGCACTTACCACGATCCTGAGTGATCAAGGAGGCAAAGCTTCCTTTAGCGTGGGGCGCGGCGCCTTTTACCTTAGCATCTACAAAAGCGGAGAACAGGCGCTGGTGGCAGTTCCTTCCAGCGAGGCGGAGAAAATAGAGCTTACGGTGCAGTTAGATAAGGATTTACCTCTTGTCCAAAATGAGATCCTGTATTATCCGGCAAATGAGATGGAATGGCTGCAAGCGCCGGAGAGCTATAATGAAGACGTGCGGCAGCGTAAAGAGCTATGGCAAGATAATATCCAAGCCTGGGAAGCGGTGGCTTTGAAAGACGCCCCGCCGGATTCGCTGAAGCAGGAGCTACTGAAAGCGGCGAAGGGAAATTATCGCGAAATGCGGAAGTTCCTAAAGCAGGAGCCTAAGGTAAAAAAAGCCTTTATGGAGTTCCTACTCTCTTACGATCCCAAATATCTCTGGCAGGCAGATGCTGCGCACTTAAGCGCTTTGTATCAACACTTTAAGCGTTATTACGAAGCGGATGAGGATTATCCCGCACAGCGCTATTACCCCACCGTGTTTTATGAAGAGCTATCTACAGCCTACAAAGTAAAGGGCAAGTGGCACTTATATCCGCCGGAGCTGATCGTAAAAGCGGACAGCGACCGCAATAAGCTTGCTAAGGTAATGGACAGCCTGCATAAGAAGCATAAGATCAAGCCGCAAAAGGCATTGCAGGGGCTTCTTTGTTTTGATATAGCGTATAAGAGTAAGTATCTTACAAACTACCAATTCCGCATCCTCGCCATCGCTGCCCTGCGCGCCAACGGCATCGCCGCCGAATACACGCGGGTGCCGGATAAGATATTGGTATATATGGATGAAGACTGGCAATATTACGACGTTTTGCGGCGCGGTTTTGAGCAAGAAAGCCCGGAACTGCCCGGCAAAAACATCTGCCTGCGCATCCTGGACGATGAAGGTGCACCGCTGAAACTGCCGCCGGAACAGCTTCATCTCTCCCGCTATCTGAAAGGCGCTTTTTACGACCTGAATAACCGCTTTGAATACAAGGGCGATGGCAAATACCAAAGCACATTGCGGGATAAAGATGCCTACCTCTTCTTTGGCTACCGCATCTCGCAAAGCGAAACCGCCGTGCAGCTTCTCCCCTTGGCAGATTGGGATGGGATTAGCGAAATCACCCTAAACGCCCTCCGCTACCCCAAAAGCTGGCAGGAAGCGGATGGTGAGCTTTTAGCGCTCTTTGATGCCGATACTCTGGATACTGCCGAGCTTATCCTTTTAGGAAATTACGATCAGGAAAATAGCCTGCGCATCCGGGATAGGATCGGCAAGCGTCCGCACCTCTTTTTCGGATATGCCAAAAGCCCTTCCGGAGTAGCCGGCTATACCGTTTTGGATAGCTGGAGCCAAATGGTAAAGGAAAATAGTGCCAATAAACACCGCAGCCTCACCTTTCGCAAAAAAGACGGTAAGTGGCTGTATTACGAGGGCTTTTGGGAGAAGCTGCCGGAGTAATGGTGGATCAAAACAAAGCTGCCCCCGAACAGCTAAAGCTACAACTAAAGCGGCTTTACTATGAAGATCGTCTGCTTTTAGAAAACCTAAATCTATCTGTAAAGCGCGGGGAAAAGATACTCCTAATGGGTGCTACCGGCAGCGGCAAAACCTCGCTGCTCAATACCCTGAACCTCATGAATATGAATTATGAGGGCGATATCTATTTTGAAGGCAAGGAACTGCGGCAATACAATGCCCAACTATTGCGCAGCCGCATCATTACCGTAATGCAAGAGCCATGGCTGGGGGATGCGCTGGTAAAAGAAGCCCTCAGCGAACCCTTTGGCTACATGGCAATTCGCAAGCGCGGGATTACGGAAAATCAGGAAAGCATCCTCCGGTTACTGAAGGCATTTGAGCTGCCGGCAGAGCACCTGGAAAAGAAGGCAGAACAGCTTTCTGGTGGGGAGAAACAGCGCTTAGCCCTCCTGCGCGCACTCATCTTGCAACCGGAAATACTGCTCTTGGACGAGATTAGCTCGGCATTGGATCAAGAGACCTCACGCATCATCTCGCAGATTATCTTTCATCAGTTTCCCGGCACGGTTATCGCCATTTCGCATGACCCGCTTTGGCAAAATAGCTGGGAACGCCGCTGGGAAATCAAAGAAGGCAGGATATTGGATAATGGAGCCGCGGCGTGGACATAAGCTACATAGGTTTAATCCTTTCGCTACTGCTACTTGCCTTTCCCATATTGATCTTCTGGCAATTAAAACTCAAGCTGGTCAAACAGCTTCTTAGCTCCTTCGCCCGCATGATTGCGCAGCTTGCGCTCATCGGCATCTGGCTGCAAATTCTTTTGGATAAGGATAATCTCTGGCTTACCCTCTTTTGGGTATTGATAATGCTCTCCAATGCCGTAATCACCCTGCGCAATCGCATTAGCTTCCAAAAGAAGATCCTGATGCCCATCTTCTTTATGGCCTTGGGTGTAGCCAGCCTCATCGTGCTACCTTGGGTAATGCTGGTGGTAATCCGCCCGCAGCCCCTATATCGCAGCGAAATCCTCATTCCCATCTACGGCATGATATTGGGTAATAGCATGAATAGCTGCGCTTTGGCGATGGAACGCTTTGAAGGCAAGCTGAGCGATAACTGGAAGGCATATTATACCCGCCTTAGCCTGGGCGCAAATATCTGGGAAGCGGCGCTGCCCGCCTTCCGCCAAGCCATGCACATCTCGCTTTTGCCGCGCCTGCTCTCCATTGCTTCCATGGGCATCGTAAGCCTGCCGGGGATGATGACTGGTCAAATCCTGGGCGGTGCCAGCGCCCTCATCGCCATCAAATACCAAATGATGATTATGGCAGCCATCTTTAGCTCCGTAAGTATTGCGGATTACCTGGCAATCCGGATGTATCTGAAGCGGAGATTTGATCGATACGATTTGCCTATTTAGGCGTCTGTGGAAAACTATCAACAGCCTTGTGGATAAATATGAAAGAAAGCATTTGACATAAATAGTATTTATTTTTCAAGTGTATTCAGCATTTTCGAATGCATAAATACTGATAATCTCTGATTAGGAGACCGAAATGGATATTGCTGCAATTAACCAGATACTGCAAGAATTGGAACGGAACAATGTAGAAACAGAGGTGGATAACGCGGCTGTGCTGCAAGCTTTGCGCGATTTATTGAAGGAAAATGAGGTTCTAAAACAGCAGCGAGATAAGTATCGGGGTTATTTGCAGAAGGCAAATGACGTCATCATGTTGTTTGATCTTCAGGGCAATATGATTTATATCAATCATGATCGGAAAAATGCCTTTGAATACGAAGCTAAGGAATTACTAAATAGGGATTTTATCGGCACTTATGTGCATCCTGATGATGCGCCTATTCTCAAACGTTTACATCGCCTGATTATCGAAGAAAAGAGAAAGCTTGCCAATGTGGAACACCGGGTGCGGCACAAAGAGGGTATATGGCATTGGGTGCTTACCAGCCTTACCCCAATCCTGGATGCGAATGGCGAAGTGGAATCCATCCTTGCCATTTCGCGCAGCAATCAGATGCAAAAGATGAGCGAGCAGAAGATCCTGGCGCAGAACTACCACCTGAACCTGATTCTCAATACCATGCACGAAGGGGTATTGCAGGTGGATAATGACGATCGCGTGTTATATGTAAACCCCAGTTTTTGCAGGTTATACGGCTACTCTGAAGCAGAAGTGCTGGGCAAGATAGGTTATGATCTCTTTACCCTGCCGGAACATAAACAGCAGATTATCGATGAGAATCAGCAGCGCCTGGAAGGAATCTCCAATGAATACATCATCCGCGGCAAAAAGAAGGACGGCAGTCTTATCTGGGTAAGGGTAAGCGGCACGCCGGTGAAGGATGAAGAGGGCAAGGTGAGCGGCTCCCTGGCGATCATGACGAATTTCACCCAGCGGCAGCAGGTCTTGGAAGACTTGCGCATCAGTGAAGAGCGCAATCGCAGTCTCTTTGAAAATGCTTTTGCTGGCATATATCAATTCACTTTGGACGGCAAGTATTTGAATGTAAATCAATCCTTTGCCCGTATCTTTGGCTATGATAGCCCGCAAGCCGTAATAAGCTCTGGCAAGGGTATTTCAGATTATGCCGTGGATGTGAGAGAGCATGAAATGATAATGGAAAAGCTGTTGCTGGAAGGCAAAGTAGCCAATGAGGAAATCCAGATGCGCCGCCGGGATGGTCGCTTTATCTGGGTCTTGATCTTTGCCACAATACGCGAAGACGTCAATGACCAGCTTTTAGTCGAAGGTTCCTGCGTGGATATTACGGATATCAAAGGCTTGCGCGAGCAGGTAATCATCAGCCAGCGCTCGGAAGCCATTGCCCGTCTTGCTGCCGGAATTGCCCACGATTTTAATAATTTCCTTACCATCATCCTGGGCTATACCGAAGACATGATGGATGCCATTAGTCCGGATTCCCTGCTTTATACACCCGCTGCAGAAATCCTGAGAGCCGGCACCCGCGCCGCAAATCTCACCCGCCAGCTTTTAGCCTTTAGCAGCAAGCAAATCCTTACAAATGAAGAAATCTCCATCAATAGCCTGATTAACAACCTAGGCAGCATCATCAGCCGCATCCTGCAATCCAACGTGCATATCAAATACCAGCTTAGCGAAAATCTGCCCCTTATCAAGATGGATGCCGGGCAGCTGGAGCAAGTGCTTATCAATATCATTACCAATGCCAAAGAAGCTTTGCCGCAGGGCGGCGATATAGTAGTTTCCAGTTTCCTCAGTAGTCTGGAAGAGAATCCGGCAGCTCTGCTCAAAAGCGGTTTGTATGTAAACCTAAGCGTTTCGGATAACGGCATTGGCATGGACAAAGATACCTTGGCGCAGGTATTTGACCCCTTCTTTACCACCAAAAAAGAGGTGAGCGGTGTGGGCTTGGGACTCTCTGCCGCACTGGGCGTAATCCGGCAGGCAGGTGGCGATATCCTCTGCGAAAGCGAGCCGGACAAAGGCACCACTTTCAGGATCATGCTCCCCGCACTTAAAAGCCCGCAAAACGCCCTGCCACAGGTGAAAGAGCCAGGCAGCAATGGCGGCAAAGGGCGCAAATTGCTCATCGTGGAAGATGACGAAGCGTTGGGCAAAATGATGCAAAAGTTGCTGATCAACCTGGGCTATCGCGTACTACATTGCCTAAATAGCGATGAAGCCCTCAGCCACTTCCACGAGAATGAACAACAGGATTTGGTGATAATTGATCTGGCTATGCCGGGTATGGATGGCTGGAGCCTGGCAAACGCCATCCGCCAGATAAAAAGTGAACAGAAAATCCTGATGATGGCAGGCTATGGCGGCGACCTCATGCAAAACCCCAGCTTCAAAAGCAGTGATATCCCCTTTGTGCAAAAACCCTTTAGCCTACGCAGCGTACAGCCCATTATTGCCGACCTTTTGGTAGATGCACCCAAACCTTTGCACTTCCTGATTGTCGATCCCGAAGAGGCAATCTGCAAACACTTTGAAGCCTGTTGCGAACGCGCCGGACATTTTGGCTATAAAGCCTGCAATTTCTACGAAGCCTCAAAAGCAATATTAAATAAAGAGCTTGATTGCATCATCATCAATATCGATGCACCGGAGATACGCGGCAGCCAGCTTGCCCAAAAGCTACTGGAATTGGATTCGGCAGCGCAGCGCTTTGCCTGCTCAGATCACCCGGAGAAATGGCAGGCGGACACACTGAAGAGCCTGGGAATTAGCAAGCTCTTTGAACGGGATATGGATTGCTATAAGGTAATACGCAGTGCTAAAGCTCAGCGCGAATAATGCCTGATTGCTTCCTACCCTACCCCCTTTTTATTACCAAAAACCCAGATACAGCTTCGCCTGGTGACTTAGGCACATCCGGTGAAGCAAAAGAGGCTATCCATATATCTGCGAACAACACAACATCAAGAAATGTCCACCCCTACATTCCCATCATTTGATATCATTCATGTTTTGGTAGTTTGGGGATAGCCTTTAGCTTCATGCTTCCCGTTTAGGGTTATTCTTAAGACTTACTTCCCTTCCAATCTACCTATAGTGGACAGAGTGTGGACAAAATCGAAAAAATCTTTTCCTTCATAATTTCTTGCCCTCTGCACCTGCCTTTGGGGTGCATTATTTTTTTTAAGCAGGATTTGGTATATGTTTCAGCTAGCTATGAGGGGACAGGGGGTTTGGAAAATGGGGGGAATGGGGTAAGGTGAAGTGGGAAGGGGAGCGTGATCTTGAGACAACGCGCTTCCTGGCTCCAGTAATCGACCCCACAAAAGCTAAGGGGGTCGAGCGTAAGCTCAATGATATCCGAGATTTGGGCAAGCTGTTGATCTTTGCGCCGGATGTATAAGATCATGAGTGCGCCTCCCCACTTTTATTCTGCGCTAAGATGCCGCAGCTACTTTCTATTTGCAATCGATTCCGGATCATTTTGATGTAGTCTTTGAAAAGCTGGTAATCAAACCAATCCGCATAGCGCTCGAGGACTATTTTATCCACGGCTAAGATGCGCTGTTTGAGCGGTTCAGGGATGCTATCCCATTCTTCTTCAAAGCGTTGCCTTGAATATATCTCCTGGATATCCGTGGAATCATCGGTTTCGAGATAATCGATGATGTATTCGTAATTTTTTACGCAGTGATTTCCAACCATTTTAGCTCCTTTGGAAGTGAATTGATCGCTTAAAAGCATGACTTTATTTCTTGGATCAAAGTTCTTTTCTATTTCTTCCATGATTTTTGCATGTAAAGTTTTGAGTATATTATTGTCAAGGTCAAAAACGGCAAAGTCGTGTTTTTGCACTCCATCAAGCAGCCTTACTTTGGGATCCCACACATAGAGGGTGAGGCTTCTATCGCGGGCAGAGATTGCGAGCGCCATCTGCTTCAGCGGATTTTTGAGCAGCTTTTTTACTTCGTTCAGGTATCCGGCATTGGTAGTAATCCCATATTCTGCTTGGTGTTTTTCGCTGTGTTGGCCGAGCTTTTCGGGGGAGGCAAATTCCAGGCGTGCAGCATGGTCAACCACTGCTGCTATTTGCTTTTCTGGCATTTTGCTGAGATTATGATAGCTATTTAGGGCAGCATCGTAAGCATCCTTTGGTTCAATATAGGGAACGATGCGGGTACGGCAATTGTAGTGGTAGGGTGGCAGCGCGCGGATACGGTATTCGCATAGCTCTATTGCGAGAAAAGGGCACAGAATATCTGGAGGCTGTCCTGAAATGCCAAAACCAAGAACGATATCAAGCAAAACGAGAATGTAAGGGCGCAAGGTTTTGCGCCCGCTTTTAATAAAGCGTGTGCGAAGCGCACACCATAATAAATTGATACACAATCTGTAATTATTACCTGTTGCGTGTAAATTTCGGCGGGTTCAAAGCATTGAACCCCTACATTTCAGGTGTGGACATTTCTTGTTGTTATATTGTTTTTCGTATTACTGGACAGCTTCGACTACTTGAAGAGGTCGTCTATGATTTTATTTCCGGTCTTGACGCCTCTTTTTGCTACTGTCTTTCCGTAGCTGAAGAATATGTACACGATGGTAAATACAATTAACACATACGGTACCATGGGGGACTCCTTAATGCGTTTAATTACTACTTCTATTAACAAAATAGACATATTGAAGGGATAAGCAAATGGATAATTCAAAATTCGTCATAAAACTGGAATTTAAGGGCAAAGAAGAGCTCCAGCAGCTTATTGCCCAGATCGGAAAACAATATAATATCCCCGTCGATATCGATATCTCTACGGCTAAGTTAGAGGTGTTTAAGGAATTTGAGGATCGTTTTAAAAGCCTTAAAACATCCGTAATGGATACTGCCTCTCAAATAGGCTTTGCCATTCAGGGCATCAAACAAATGTATGGTATCCTGGATAAGGTCTTTGGAACAGTTATTCGTACATCCAGCGAGTTTGAACAGCTCCGGCTGCGCCTCTTTAGCCTTTACCAAGATACAGACCGCGCTATCGCCGCCTTTGAAAAGTTCCGCAAAGTCGCCCTCGATACTTCCGCCATAGACTTCACGAACCCCAATACCCGAAAACTTGAAAACTAAAAAAGGAGAAATAAATGAAAGTATATACCGATGTAAGTACCTTATCGAGCTTGTTTCCGCTATTCAAAGAAGCGGGGATAGAAGGAGTTTTAACCGGCGATCTCAGCAAAATCAAAGACCTGGATTTGCCGGATTTGGCAGGATTGCTTTTGGAAAAAGGCAAACTCCCCGAAATCTGCGAAATCATCACCAAAAGCGATGTGTGTGAAGAGGAAACGGGGGCGGTGGCGTGGGCGGAATGCTCTTTAATCCAGTGCTTGGGGGTATTTGTCCCTTTTGTGATCGATATCACCGTCGGGCCAATCGAATTGAACCAGATGCTGGAGATGGCTCAGACGACGACGGAAGAGATATCTTCATGAATCTGAGGTATTTGATGTATCGGATCGGTGCCGATCCAAGTGAAATTGAAATCGATGAAGCTGTAGCTTTGGCAGAGCTTTATTATGAGGAGAGGGCGCAGACTATCTGCCCCCTGGTGGGGACTACTTGATAAGCTTATCTATGATTCTATTTCCGGTCTTGCCGCCGTTTCGCACTCCAACCATTCCGATTTGGAATAGAACATACAAGAGTGCAAAGACTGCTAATACGTATACTACCATGGTTAACTCCTTAAGGCGTTTAATTATTAGTTCTATTAACAAAATAGACATATTGTAAGGATAAGCAAATGGATAATTCAAAATTCGTCATAAAACTGGAATTCAAAGGTAAAGAAGAGCTCCAGCAGACAGGATCCCCTCCTCTGCGCCGGTGTTGATACTCATTAAGTGTCTGGATATATAGCAGGTGGACAGGTGTCTTCTGGCTCTTCTAACCCAGCAAATATTCAAATGAACGTTACCCTAAAGTGTGATGGAAAAGAGCTTACCCGAGCTGTGGCACGTGGGAATAAAAAGATAATATCAAGCTAATTATTTCCAAACCTTGGGTGGTAAAGCCAAAAAGTATCCCCCCTTGTCTCGAACCAATTCTGTGTATTTGATAAAATTGTCAACCACAAAAGGTGCTATGACTGGTATTTTCTTATCTACGCCCATTTCCATCTGGTAA
>JAQVIX010000142.1 GCA_028695495.1 Candidatus Cloacimonadota bacterium
CATAAGGGATTTCCGGAATGAGCACCACCTCTGCCCCACCGGCGATACCGGCATGCAGGGCAATCCAACCGGCATAGCGTCCCATTACTTCCAAGATGAGCACGCGGTGATGGCTGGCAGCGGTGGTTACAAGCTTGTCCATGGCATCCGTAGCTACATCCACCGCGGTTTGAAAGCCAAAGGTAAAGTCTGTATCAGAAAGGTCGTTATCAATGGTTTTGGGAACTCCGATGATCGGGCAACCCAATTCATACAGCCCTTGCGAAATACGCTGCGAACCATCTCCTCCGATATTGATTACGGCATCGATATTTTGATATCTCAGGCGATTGATAAATTCTGCACTGCGATCCACGGTAGTCCAGCTTCCATCCGCATTTTTGATTGGCCAGGCAAAGGGACCACCTCTATTCGTAGTACCAATAATGGTGCCACCCTTTACGTGAATGCCAGATACGCTCTTGGGGCTAAGCTCCATAAGCTGCATAGGGTCTTGGAGAACGCCATTGAAGGCATCGATAGAACCCAATACTTCCCAATTATGCTCTTGTGAAGCCCGCTTTACAATAGCACGCAATACGGTATTAAGTCCGGGGCAATCTCCACCACCAGTGGCTATTAGCAATCTTTTTTTCATCTTTCACCTGATAATACTTATTCTAAATGATATGGTAATTTTAGCGCAAATTCTGTCAAGCGCAAAGTGGATATTCCTGTTTTATTTGACGCAAGCCCTTGGAGTTAATGGCGCTTATCCGCCTTTTAACCGATCAACGCCTTATGCCAGCGACATTGACTTCAAGTGGCGGAAATGCTCGCAAGCTCGCAAATGAACAATGAATGATGAATGATGAATAATGGCGGCTGCGCAAGCGCAGGTTAATTTAATAGCTGACGCTCAGGGCAGGGTTATCGTGTTTGAATCCAGGAGTCTATGGCGACCGTAAATCCTTTAGCAGGTCATAGGCTTTAGTTTTCGCTCATTTCGAGAGTAACTTGTTAGGTTTAAGACTTTTATTTGTGGCGTATTCGCGCAAATTAGCGGTGCTTTGTTTTCACTTACAGGTAACCCATAACCCAAAATCGATAACCCCGCCACGAACGCAGCTTAATTCTACATTTTACACTCTACATTCTACATTTGCGAGCTTGCTCGCACCCCGTTTGCCTCCCTCGCAATGCCCTCACCTCTCCCCAGAAAAAGCGGGTAGAGACGAGGGCATTGTAAGGGCGGCTAACGAGGAACAGGTGGAAAATTAATGACAATTACCTGGAGATTTCCCCCATACCCAAAACCATATCTTCCTTATAAAAGGCAACGATCTGCCCGGGGGTAATGGCGGAGATGGGCTTATCAAAACGCACAAGCGAGCTGCCATCTGGCAAAGGGGTGATATTGCAGGCTTCCGGCTCTTGCGCCAGGCGGATTTTGGCGCGGCAGGCGAAGGACTCGCCGGGGGCGGGAATGGAAAGCCAATTGATATTGATTGCCCGCAGTTTATCACTATAAAGCTCAGACTCATTGCCTACCAGGATATTATTCGTATCATTATCCAGACGGATTACGTATTGCGCTTCTGGAAAACCTTTAAGCCCCAGTCCCTTACGCTGCCCTACCGTATAGTGGATCAGTCCCTTATGTTCGCCTAAGATTTTACCATTTTTATCGATAAAATAGCCAGGGTGGGCGTCATTGGCTTCAAACAGCGGGCTATTATCGTAGCTTTCCAGGAAGTTCTGGCTCTCTTTTTTCTTGATCAGATAGGCAAAACCTCTGGCTTCGGCGTAAGCTTTAATTTCTGTTTTCAGCAGCTCACCCAAGGGGAAAAGGCTTAGGGCAAGCTGTTCTTGCTTTAGCCCGCTGAGGAAGTAAGATTGGTCTTTGTTTGCGTCTTTTGCCTTAAACAGCTGCCAGCGCCCAAGTTCTTCGTTATAGGATGTGCGGGCATAATGACCGGTGGCAAAGCGATCAAAGTTAATTCCGCTATTAAGGGCGCTTTTTAGTAGCGCACCGAACTTGATTTTTTGATTGCAAAATACGCAGGGATTGGGAGTAAGCCCGGCAGCATAGCTTTGCCGGTAATAGCTTAGGATTTCCGCTTTGAATTCCTTTTCCAGGTCGATCTCATAATGCGCTATGCCCAATCTGGCGGCGGTTTCTTTGGCAGCCTTAAGGGCTTGAGGTTCGGAGGGACCAAAACAGCCCCGTTTATCCGCACTCAAGATTCCGCTGGCGGCGCTCCATTTGCGCATGGTAATGCCTATTACCTCGTGTCCCGCTTCCTTGAGCAGCATGGCGCAGATGGTGCTATCCACCCCGCCGCTAAGCCCTAAGGCTATTTTCATGCGTGCACCTCAAAGAAGCTTTCCAGGCGCAGAAGCGTGCGTGAATCCAGCTTTTCCGGCGGATCGCCTTCCAGATTTAGGAAAGGCAGCTTGATCTGTTTCTTTAAGAGCAGATTATCGATCTGCAAATGGCAAAAAGCCTGGGTATAGCTTATAATGGCTTGGAGCTTGCGCAATTCGATCTGCTGGCGGATATCTGCTAAGCGGTCTAAAACGCTGTAAGGATAGGTGTAAACTATGTATTGCTCCACCACATCCGGCACTAAATACAGCATGGCAAATTGCCGTTGCACCTCGTTAAAGATAAGCTCGCCACCCAATTCGCTTACTACATCGTAAAGGTCTCGGAATATGGGCGGGACGCCTAAATATCCCAGGCGCAGGCGGGTAGGAAAAGGCTCACGCGCTTTGGCTTCTTTGAGGAATTCATCTAAATCGCGCTCATATTTCGCCGGGTCGCCAATGAAATCTGAGGAATTAACCAGCCAGAGGTGGTTTTCTTTGCCGTTTACCAGCCGTTCACGGTAGGTAAGTGTATCTAATTCCTTGAGCTTTAGGCGGATGCTATCCAGATACTTTTTTGCTTCCTGGGTTTGTGTGCGGCTTATATTATAGTGATGCTCCAGTTTTTGGATTTCCCGATCCATTGCCTGGTAATCCCGCTGGTTAGGGTAAGAAAAGGGATAAACCGGTAAGCCTTCGGCGCGGATTAGCTCCAAGATCGAGCCGGCATTGGCGCAATCTCCTTGCACGATGCCAATTACCTCGTCCAGGTCGGTTGATAAAGCAGCGGAGAAATTGCCCTTTATCCAAGAGCAAAGTGTGCGGGGAAAGCCGTATAACTCTGCCCGGTGCACCAAGTCGCTGGAATCCAGGCTGAGGAAGATGTTATTCAAATCTATGGGGTAATGCCCTGCGGCATATAGTACTTCAATGGGTAATGAGGTGGTAAAACCAATGCGCTTAGTCATAAGCTAACTCCAGATATTGGTCTTCTAATTGTGAGATTCTGTCTTTATGGTCTTTGATTTTGCTTTCTAAAACGCTTTGTTCGTTATTCAGCTCTTTTACATGTTCCTGATCCTGATAAGTCTTATTATCGCTTAGTAGTTCATGAATATCATCTAAGCGCTGCTGGCACTGGCGGATGGCAGCTTCATTCTCGTGTATGGCTTTTTGTAATTGCTCCAAATGCCAAGGGTTGATCTTGCGTTTCTTTTCAGTTCTTTGCACAATGCTTTTGGGTAGCTCTGGCATGTAAAATGAAAGTTCAATGGCGCCCTCGGAA
>JAQVIX010000143.1 GCA_028695495.1 Candidatus Cloacimonadota bacterium
ATGGAGGCACTGGCGCGCCCCGTGCGTACCCGCGAAAATTGATGCAGCAGCGCATCAAAGCTTTTTTGCATTTTGCTATTTGTGCTATCTTTCAGTTCTTGCATTGTTTACCTCACTTAGGGGTGAATATAGGTGCCGATCTGTGGCTCCTTTAGCGCACGCATCAGGTTTTCCGGCTGGGTGATGTTGAATATCTTGATCGGCATTTGGTTATCCATCGCCAGCGAAAACGCGGTAAAATCCATCACGCCCAGGCGTTTTTCCAAACAGCTTTGAAAGCTGGCAGAGGGGATGAAGCGGGCGTTGGGGTCTTTTACGGGGTCTTCCGTATAGAGTCCATCCACCTTGGTGGCTTTCAGTACAATATCCATTTTTAGCTCGATCGCCCTCAGTATGGCAGCCGTATCCGTTGTGAAATAAGGATTTCCGGTGCCACCCGCCAAAAAGGTGATCTTGCCATCTGCCAGAGCCTGTCGCGCATCCGCAGCGTTATAGTGCCGCGCCACCTTATCCAACACAAAGCTGGAAAAGACTTCTGCCGCACAGCCCTTGCTTTTCAGGATTTCCTTCATGTAGATGGCGTTTTGGACGGTGGCGAGCATCCCGATATTATCCAGATTTACGCGATCCAGCTCCCGCCCCTGATGCTTTCCGCCGCGGAAGATATTACCGCCGCCCAAAACGATGGCAAGCTGGTAATTTGCCTCTCGCACGCGGATGAGTTCATCTGCAAGCGCATCGCAGAGCGCAGCATCGTAGCCAAAGCCTTTGGTGCCGGCAAGCACTTCGCCGGAGAGCTTTAGCAGGAGGCTCTTGATCTGGGATGGCTGATATTGGTTTTGCATGGAAAGCTTCGGGTTTATTCGCCTAATTGGTAGCGGGTAAAGCGCGCAATCTGGATATTTTCGCCGGTTTGGGCGATGGCATTGGTAATCAGCTCTTTTATGGTCATCTTCTCATCACCTATCAGCTCTTGTTCCATCAAAGCGTTTTCGGCGCAAAACTTCCGTACATTGCCTTCCACGATTTTCTCGATGAACTCAGGCTTTTTCCCTTCGTTCAAGGCTTTATTGCGCGCAATTTCTTTTTCGCGTTCGATAATGGCGGGATCGATATCTTCGGCGCTGATGGCAAGCGGATTCGTTGCAGCTATCTGCAAGGCAATCTCTTGTGCCAGGGCGCGGTATTCTTCGGTGCGGGCTACGAAGTCGGATTCGCAATTCAGCTCCAGCAACACGCCGATTTTGTTATTAAAATGAATGTAAGAGAAGATGATCCCCTCTTTGGTAGCGCGCTGGCTTTTGGATTCGGCTTTGGTAATGCCGCGCTCGCGCAGATATTTGATGGCTTCATCCACATTCCCGGAGGTCTCTACCAAAGCTTTACGACATTCCATCATGCCCACTCCGGTTCTCTCACGCAGTTCTTTTACCATGGTTGCGGTAATTTCTGCCATTGTATTCTCCCTTATTTTTCCAAATATTAGTGTTTTAGATTTATGGCGTGCCGGAGAGATATGAATATAGTCCGGCACGCGCTCTTACAAATTACTTATTCTTCCGAAGCTGCCATTTCGGCGGCTACGGGTTCGCTATCTTTCTCTGCTTCAGCTCCTTCGCCTTCTTCTTCCTCGGCTACGTCTGCGCCTTCGGAAGCCAGCCCCTTACCTTCCAGGATGGCATTTGCCATAATGTCGGAAATAAGCACAATGGCGCGGGTAGCGTCGTCGTTTGAAGGGATTACATAATCCACTTTGTCGGGATCGCAATTTGTATCCACCATCGCGATGATGGGGATGCCCAAAATGCGCGCTTCGTGAATGGCGATATCTTCATGCTCGGTATCTACAACGAAGATGGCGCCGGGCATAGCGTCCATTTCGCGGATGCCGCCCAAAGAGAATTCGATCTTATCGTGCATGCGCTGCATCTTCTGCTGTTCCAGCTTGGTATAGCTATTGATGGTGCCATTTTCCACGATATCTTCGTAATACTTCATCTTATCCACGCTCTCGCGGATGGTTTTCAGATTCGTAAGCATCCCGCCATACCAGCGCTGATTTACGTAAAAAACACCGGCTTTTTCGGCAGCTTCTTTGATCGCCGTCTGTGCCTGTTTTTTAGTTCCTACAAAGAGGATATATTCCTGACGCCCGGCTACTTCTTTCATGAATTGGTAGGCGTCGTTGATGGCATCGACCGTCTGTTTCAGGTCGATGATATGAATCCCATTGCGTTTGATAAAGATGTATTTCTTCATCTTGGGATTCCACTTAAAAGTCTGATGTCCAAAGTGAACACCGGCTTCTAAAAGCTGTTTCATAGATACTACGGACATATTTCTTAATCTTCTCCTAATCTACGGTTAATCTTTCCGCCAAAGGATATACGCAATTCAGAGGAGCTATCTCCTCACCGCCTTGCAACTCGCTTTGGAGGCTTATTTTGGCAATCTTGCCGGGTTGAATCCAGTTTTCCATCAAAAGACGGATCGCAATCTCCAAAAGCATTAACGCTTGGAGAATTGGAATCTCTTTCTGGCGCCGGGGCGACCAGACTTTTTGCGCTCCACCATGCGGGGATCGCGGGTAAGAAATCCACGCGCTTTCAAAGCGGGCTTTAGCGCTTCATCATATTCCACCAGGGCGCGGGAAATGCCATGACGAATGGCGCCTGCCTGACCGCTAAGACCACCGCCAGATACATTTACATACACGTCTATACTATCGGAAAGTCCCAGGGTTTGAAGCGGCTGCTCCACCACCATTTCCAAAGTCTCGCGCTGCAAATATTTCTTCATCTGCACCTTATTGATGATGCGTTTACCGGTGCCGGGGGTAATGCGCACCCGGGCTGTCGCGTTCTTTCTTCTTCCTACTGCATCGTAAGTTTGCATACTTTGCTATTCTCCTTACAAACTAAGTTCCACAGGCTGTTGCGCCGCATGCGGATGCTCGCTGCCTGTATAAACTTTCAGTTTTTTCATCATTTGGCGTCCCAGGATATTCTTCGGCATCATTCCTTTTACGGCATGCTCGATTATCCGCTCGGGATGCTCTTCCAACACTTTGGCATACGGGATCTCTTTCAATCCGCTGGGGTAGCCACTAAAAGATTTATAAACCTTCTGCAGGGCTTTCAAACCCGATATGCGAACCTTGGCGGCATTGATTACAATCACGTAATCGCCGGTATCCAGATTCGGCGCAAAATATGGCTTATTTTTACCACGTAAGATCGTGGCAATCTTTGTGGACAAACGACCCAGAGGCAAACCCGTAGCGTCAACTACATACCAAGCGTGTTTAATATCGCTTGGACTTGGGGTTAGAGTCTTCATCGATTCTCCTTATTCGTTTTTTGAACAGAATACCAAGATTTTAGCATGCCAGATAGTGTCAAGGAGTTTTTGCCCTGCGCTTTCGCTTAGGAGGTGTCAGGCTACAGAGGGCGGGTGTCAGGCGCTGCGCTCGTTTCGGATATTGTTTGACGACTTTATTACTTTAGGGCTATATGACCAAGAAAGCCAGACGTGGAGTTAATGGCGCTTATCCACATTATGCTAAATCTCCGCATTAAGAAGCGGAGTTGAGGCAACAATGTGGCAATATAAGTGTAGAACTAATG
>JAQVIX010000055.1 GCA_028695495.1 Candidatus Cloacimonadota bacterium
TTTGATCGAGATTGCCGATCACCTCGTTTTGGGCGGTGTGATCTACAACGCCTATTTAGCTGCCAAATATGGCTTTAAGATAAGCGGCTTGAGTGAGGAAGATATCGAGCTTGCGCGCAAATTCATCGCAGATAGCGGCGAAAACATTTCTAAGATCGTGGAATTGCCCTATATCGTGCAATGCGATAGCATCGAAGAGCGCGACGAGAGCAATTGGGACGTGTGTTGCATCAAAGATATTGAGACCTGGGAGATGGAGAGCGAGATAGGCTATATATTGGATGCCGCGGAAGATAGCTTTATGCAGCCGGAGATAATCGAGGTCTTTAAGGGCGCTGGCACCATCTTTGTAAACGCCGTAATGGGCTATACTGCGCTATTTCCGGAAGGCACCATGGCGATGTATAGCCTGATCGATACTAACGCCAGCGCCATCAAGCTTTTCGGTGGTGGCGATACCATTCAGGATTTTAGATCCTATATGCCGGGACTTTTTGCCGAAGCCAAGGACAACCCGAAATACTATTTCTTTACCGGTGGCGGCGCCATCCTGGACGCCATTCAAAGCCGCAACCCTTACGGCATGAAACCGGTTCAAGCTTTAATAAAAGAATAAGGAGTTCAAGCTCGTGAAAACAAAAGAGGATTTGAACGTACTCAAGGACTTTTCCCCGCCCAGCTGGGAGGAATGGAAAAGTGCCGTTACAGACTCCCTCAAAGGGGCAGATTACGATAAAGCAATGCACACCAAGACTTACGAGGGAATTACCCTAAAGCCTATTTACCGGCGGGAAGACCTCGAAGGACTCAGCTTTACAGACGCCCTGCCGGGGGCTGCACCCTACATACGGGGAAACGACCCCGCCGCATTTATCGCCTCCGGTTGGAAGGTGGCGCAAGCGCAAAAGAATGCGGATTTGAAAGAACTAAATAAAGAGATTTTGGCACAACTACAGCGTGGGCTGGGCATGATCAATCTCTATCTGGCGCATGCCGATGAGCCGCAAGGGATTAAGCTGGCAAATAGTGAAGATTTTGCCACTGCTCTGGCAGGCGTAAATCTCGCTGCGGCGCCGCTAATGGCAAAGCTGGATTTGGATGATCCAGACCTATTTCAAATGCTGAAAGGCTTTGCTGAAAAAGAAGGGCAGCAGCTGGATAAACTCTTTGGCATCCTGGGCTATGACCCCTTGGGTGAATTGGCGCGCAAAGGCAACATTCCTGTGGCTCCCGATGCCGTTCAGGAAACACTGTATCTTATCGTAAGAGAGCGCATTGCAATGGCGCCCAAGCTGCGCAGCATCTTCATCGATGGCAGCATCTTTGAAGCGGCTGGTGCTTCTTCGGCGCAGGAATTGGCTTATGTATTAGCCATCGCCATCTGCTACATCAAATATCTATTGGATAAGGGCTTAAACATCTCGGATATTGCTTTGCAGATCGCCGTAAAGCTTAGCTTAGGTTCCAATTTCTTTATGGAGATTGCCAAAATCCGCGCTTTCCGGATGCTCTTTAGCGAGATGATAAAAGCCTTTGGCGGAAGTGTTGACGAGCAGAAGGTTTGGATTCATGGCAAAACCGCCAGCTTCAACAAAAGCACTTACGACCTCTATGTAAATATGCTGCGCACCAGCACCGAAGCCTTTTCGGGAGTAATGGGCGGAGTGGATAGCCTGGAAGTGGATGCCTTTGATGCCGCGCTGGGTGCCGCAGATAGCGATTTTGCCAAGCGCATTGCGCGCAATCAGCAGCTTATCCTGGCAGAAGAGGCGCATCTGGGCAAGGTGGTTGATCCCGCCGGCGGTTGCTATTATATTGAAAGCCTCAGCTATGAATTGGCAAATAAAAGCTGGCAGCTGATGCAGGATATCGAAGCAAAAGGCGGCATGCTGAAAGCATTGGAAACAGGCTTTATTCATAGTGAAATAGAGGCTATCGCCAAAGCGCGCATCGATAATATTCATAAACGCCGCGATGTAATCGTGGGTGTAAATATGTATGCCAATCCGGATGATAAATGCCCCGAAATCAAAGCGCCTAAGGCTACTGACCCTGCCATCGCCTATGCTTTGGCATCTGGCAAGCTCCCCCGCCGGCGCGCCGTGGAAAGCCTCGAAGCCTTCCGTAGCCGGGTGCAGGCTGCTGATAAGGAAATCTTCCTCATCACCATGGGCAGCCTGGCAGAATATAAAGCGCGGGCAGATTTTTCTACGGGATTCTTCCAGGTGGCTGGCTTCAAAGTAGTAAGCGGCACGGGATATATGGACATCCCCAGTGCCCTGGCTGCGGCAAAGGATTATGATGCTGTATGTATTTGCAGTACAGACGATAAATATGTGGAGCTGGTGCCCTTGCTCTGCCAGGGGCTGGGCGGCAAGCTCAAGATTCTGGCAGGCTATCCTGCGGACAAAGTAGAGGATTACAAGGCTGCCGGTATCGATATCTTTATCCATATCCGCAGCAATGCCTTTGACACATTATACGAAATTGCAAGCAAAATGGGGGTGAACTAATGGCTCTGGATTTTACTAAGATTAAACCCGATTTCGCCGCCCAAAAGAGTGGCGACACTGCCACTTTGGATAGCATCTGGCGCACAAATGAGCAGATAGACGTAAAAGCACTGTATAGCAAAAAGGATTTGGAGAATCTCCAGCATCTGGATTTCCTTAGCGGCATCCCGCCATTTCTCAGGGGTCCCTACCCCAGCATGTATATCCAGCGCCCCTGGACGATTCGCCAATATGCCGGATTTTCCACTGCCGAGGAATCTAACGCCTTTTACCGCCGCAACTTGGCTATGGGTCAAAAAGGACTTTCCATTGCCTTCGACCTGGCTACGCATCGTGGCTACGATTCCGACCATCCGCGCGTGGTGGGAGATGTGGGCAAAGCCGGCGTGGCGGTGGATAGCATCCTGGATATGAAGATTCTCTTCGACAAAATACCGCTGGATAAGATGAGTGTTTCCATGACCATGAATGGCGCCGTAATCCCCATCATGGCGTTTTATATCGTTGCCGCCGAAGAGCAGGGAGTAAGCACCGAGCAGCTCAATGGCACCATCCAAAACGACATCCTAAAGGAATATATGGTGCGCAATACCTATATCTACCCGCCGGAAGCCTCCATGCGCCTGATTGCGGATATCTTTAGCTATACCTCGCGTAAGATGCCAAAGTTCAATAGCATCAGCATCTCCGGCTATCACATGCACGAAGCCGGTGCTACTGCGGATCTGGAGATGGCATATACCCTTGCCGATGGCTTGGAATATGCGCGCACGGGTATCGCCGCCGGTATCGATATCGATGTCTTCGCCCCACGCCTTTCCTTCTTCTGGGCAGAGGGGATGAATTACTTTATGGAGATTGCCAAATTGCGCGCTGCACGTGTGCTTTGGGCAAAGATTATCAAGGGCTTTGGTGCCAAAAACCCGAAATCCATGGCGCTAAGAACCCACTCGCAAACCTCCGGTTGGAGCCTTACCGAGCAAGACCCTTTCAACAACGTGGTGCGCACGGTAATCGAAGCCATGGCTGCTACCATGGGGCATACTCAGAGCCTGCATACGAACTCTCTGGATGAGGCGATCGCCCTGCCTACGGATTTCTCTGCCCGCATTGCCCGCAATACGCAGCTTTATCTGCAAAGCGAAACCGGCATTTGCAAGGTGATAGACCCCTGGGCGGGTTCCTATTATGTGGAATCCCTTACAGATAGCATCATGCACCGCGCCTGGGCACACATTCAGGAAGTGGAAGAGCTGGGCGGCATGGCAAAGGCCATCCAAACCGGTTTGCCCAAGATGCGCATCGAAGAAGCCGCCGCCCGCCGTCAGGCAAAGATCGATAGCGGTGCGGATACAATCGTGGGTGTAAATAAATATCGCCTGGAAAAGGAAGACCCCATAGACATCCTGGAAGTGGATAATTCCGCAGTGCGTAGCGCTCAGCTTGCGCGTCTTGCCGAGCTTCGTAAACATCGCAGTGAAAGCAAAGTGCAGGCCACTCTACAGCGCATAAGCAAGGCTGCCGAAAGCGGGGAAGGAAACCTTTTGGAACTCGCTATCGATGCTGCCCGCGAGCGCGCTTCCCTGGGCGAGATTTCCGATGCTATGGAAAAAGCTTTTGGGCGCCATCAGGCTGTAATTAAGATGATTAGCAACGTATATAGCAGCGAGTACAAGGATATGGACGAAATAGAAAAAGTAAGAGCTTTAACCGATGCCTTTGCCCTTCAGGAAGGACGCCGTCCGCGCATCCTTGTAGCCAAGATGGGGCAAGATGGGCACGATCGCGGCGCCAAGGTAGTAGCCACTGCCTATGCCGATATGGGCTTCGACGTGGATATGGGACCCCTCTTTCAAACTCCGGAAGAAACCGCCCGCCAAGCCGTGGAAAACGACGTGCATGTAGTGGGTATGAGCTCACTCGCAGCGGGGCATAAGACCCTTCTGCCGCAGCTAATGGACGAGCTTAAGAAGCTGGGGCGCGAGGATATCATCGTTACCGTAGGTGGGGTGATCCCGCAGGCGGATTATGAGTATCTCTATGCCCACGGTGCGGCTGCCATCTTTGGACCCGGCACTCGCCTGCCCGAAGCTGCCACGCTCATGATGCAAAAGCTGCTTGCATAAGTAATATGGATAAACGCAAACCAGAGTGGATTCCCGAAGGGGGCGGCAGCGAATATGCCAGCCGGGTAGTAAAGGGCGTAGCCAGCCCTGCCCCGCTTTCCGGCACCTTCCAGCCGCGTAAGGCGCATAAATGGGATATTCCCGCCCTGGCAGAAGGGATCCTGGCAGGCAATGCCGGCACTTTGGCGCGCGGCATTACCCTGATCGAAAGCAATAATGAAAACCACTTTGAACAGGCGCAGGAGCTTCTGAGGGAGCTCCTGCCTTATTCAGGTAAATCCATCCGCATAGGCGTTACCGGAGTTCCCGGCGCTGGTAAAAGCACCTTTATCGAAAGCTTTGGCATGCATCTAATCAAGCAGGGCAAAAAGGTGGCGGTTCTCGCTATCGACCCCTCCTCTACCATCTCCAAAGGCAGCATCCTGGGCGATAAAACCCGCATGGAAGAGCTTTCCCGCCATCCCAATAGCTTCATCCGCCCCTCCCCCAGTTCGGGAGTTTTGGGCGGCGTAGCGCGCAAAACCCGAGAGAGCATGGTGCTCTGCGAAGCAGCAGGCTTTGATATAATCCTCATCGAAACCGTGGGCGTAGGGCAAAGCGAGACCACCGTGCGCTTAATGGTGGATTTCTTTCTGCTGCTGCAAATCGCTGGTGCCGGTGATGAACTCCAGGGCATCAAAAAGGGTATCATGGAACTGGCAGACCACATTGTGGTAAATAAAGCGGATCAGGATAATATCCA
Organism: Candidatus Cloacimonadota bacterium; assembly: GCA_028695495.1. Lineage (GTDB taxonomy): Bacteria > Cloacimonadota > Cloacimonadia > Cloacimonadales > Cloacimonadaceae > UBA5456. Next base: position 5,382 of record JAQVIX010000055.1, read on the forward strand.
GCGCGCTCAAATGGCTATGCAGGAATATAATAACGCCCTGCACTATATCCGCCAGGCTACTGCAAATTGGCAAACCAAAGCCAGCACCTGCTCTGCCCTTTTGGGAGAAGGCATCCCCCAAATCTGGGAAGTGGTGCAGGATTTCATCCGCCAAACCACCGCCAGCGGGGTGTTTTCCGAGCGCCGGCAAGGGCAAACGCTGAACTGGTTCGAGCACCTTACCCAGGAAGCTGTGCTGCATCGCTTCTTCCAAAACCCCAAAATTATGGAAAAACTTCCAATAATAAAAGAAGCCGTAATCAAGGGCGATCTCCCTGTGGCACTTGCAGTTTCACAACTGATTGACTAAGTAATCCACAGCCTGTGGAATATTATCAACAGCACTTTGGGGCTTTTTCGCTATTTTTCTATTGCCATAAAGTAAAGGCTTATTATTCTGAGACTCGATAGAAGGTGGAGTTCTGCCAGCCGTATTTCCGCTCAGGATTCCAATAGCGCTTCACAATAGAAGTACAACATCTTAAACAGACCAAAAGGATTACAGTGAAAAAAGAGCCGATTGCGATTATGGAATTCCTGCTCCTTATTGCGCTGCTACTGTGTTTGATTCCAACAGGCTGCAAAAAAGAAGCAGAGCACAAAAGCGCCCACACTGCGCAAAGCCCGGAGAATGAGCAATCTGGTAGTTATTTCACTATTCGTGTAAGCCCCAAATGGCATCCGCAAACGCAATTTGCCGGCATGTATATGGCTATCAAAAAGGGCTATTACGCCGATCACAAGCTTAAGGTGGAAGTGCTGCCTTATACCCCTATCGAACAGCAATTGGAAAGCATCCGCACCGATAAGAGCGACGTTGTATCCATGGACCTATTACAAGCAATCAAGCTATACCACGACCATAAAGAACTGGTAAATATCGGGCAAACCGCGCAGCGCAATTCCGTGTTCCTGGTGGGGCGCAAATCCAGAGGCATACGCTCTTTGAACGATTTCAATGGTAAAAGGCTGGGCATCTGGCGCTCTTCTTCCAATCTCATTACCAAGGCTTATTTGCAAGATTACAATATCGATGTGGAGCTGGTTCCCATAGAGTGGTCTATCAATCTCTTTACACAAAACGTAGTAGATATCATAAACGTAATGAGTTACAACGAGTATCACCAAATCTTGCAGGCAGGCATCCCGGAGGATGATCTCTTTGTAATCTCGCTGGATTTGCCGGATTATAGTATTCCAGATGAAGGCTACTATGTAAAGGCAGATTTTTACCGGCAGCATCCCAAAGAGTGCAGGGACTTTATCAAAGCCACGATGGATGGCTGGACTTATGCTTTTACGCATCCGGATGAAACTCTGGACGAGATTATAAGCATAATGCAGGATGCGAAGATCAAGGTAAACCGCTCGCACCAAATCTGGATGCTGAAAGAGATGAAGAAAGTGGTTCTGGCAAATCCCGCCCTGATGGGCAAGCTGGATGTGAATGACTTTGATAAAGCAAATCATTTGCTAAAGCGCACGAAAACGATAGGCCACGATGTAAAATACGAGGAGTTTTATCCAAGTGCCCACAAGTAGAAGCCATTCCCTTGCCTATCAATTGATTTCATTCGTCTTTGTGGCAATGCTTTTACTATTCTTTGGTTCTACCTTGCTTACCCGCCTGATATACAAAAAGATCATCTTAGATGCCCAATTACAAAATATGCGACATTTGGCGCATGAGCGGGTGCATCAGCTTGATGGCTTTATGGAAACCGTGTCCACCGCTGCTGGTATTTCCCTGGAGCTTATCTATAATCAGGGAGTAGATCACAGCGCCTTTGAAGAGCATTTGCGCAGCACCCTGATTAGCAATCCCGGCATCTATTCCGTATGCTATTTAACGCATCCGGAAAAGGGCAATAAACCCGTTGTTTATTACTATTACCGCGGTAAACACCACAAAAATATCATAAGTACGGATCATTACCGCTTTAACGACTGGTATCAGATTCCCACCATTTCCGGCAAGGCATTATGGATAGAACCCTGGTATGATATCGATGGACGCGGGGGGCAATTGGTCTCTTACAGTTTGCCTATTTACCAAAAGGGCAAAAGCATTGGCGTATTACGCTATGATGTTTCTTTGGATTACCTCAGGCAATTGCCCAGCACCTGCGTGGTAAGCGACAATCTGGAAAGCTTTGTAGTCTCTTCCACCGGCACCCTAATCACCTTTCGAGACCCCGAATTGGTAATGAACCACAGCCTCTTTAGCCTGGCGCAGGATTACGATAGCGATGATCTGTATAACCTGGGCGCAGCGATGATCAATGGCGAAATAGGCAATATGTATATTTCGGGAGATAGCCCTTTGGGAAAGCAATGGATAGCCTATTTCCCGCTGGTAAGCAACCACTGGTCGGTAGGCGTAGCCATTCACAAAAACGACCTGATGGATACGATGAGGTTGATTCTCTGGATACAGGTTATCACCTCCGTTCTTATTTTCCTTAGCGTTACCGGCATCATTTACGGACGTGTGGTAAGGGTAAATAAACCGCTAAAGAGCCTTGCCAATGCGGCTGCCAAGATAGGTGCGGGAGATTTTGACGCCAGCCTGCCCAGTTTGGGGCAAATCCATGAGATCAATGAACTTACCCAGTCCTTTGCCAGCATGCAAAGCTCTCTAAAAGATTATATCCAAAACCTCAGGATAACCACCGAAGAGAAGGACAAAATCCGCGGCGATGTAATCTACGCCAGCGAAATCCAAACCAAGCTGATCCCCAAAAACAGCGAACATCCCTTCAACATCAAGGAACTGCGCGCTTACGGCATTTTAGAACCCGCCGGCGATATCGGAGGCGACCTTTACGACTATTTTGTAATCGACGAAAACCACTTTTGCTTTGTAATAGCAGACGTATTGGGCAAAGGCATCGTTGCAGCGATGAGCATGGCAATGATCTCCACCTTCTTGCCCTCGATTGCGCCATATCACATACGCTCTTCCGAGCTACTTTCCAAACTCAATAGTTTCCTCTGCCGCAATAATATAGAGGATAATTTCGTTACCATCTTCCTGGGTGTATTAAATATTAAAACCGGTGAACTGGAGTATTCAAATTGCGGGCATGTCCCCTTGCTAATCCGCAAAATAGACCGCAGGCTAATGCGCTATAACGAAACCCATTCCACCGCATTGGGCGTATTTGACGGCATTACGATAGATAGCAGCACCATCAAGCTGGATGTGGGCGACGAGATAATCCTTTACACCGATGGCATTACCGAAGCGCAAAACGCACAGGAAGAGTTTTTGGGCATGAAAGGTTTGGAAAAGATTATTGGCGAGCTAAGAAACCCAAATCCCGAACGCAACGCCAAATACATCCTGGAATCCGTAAAAAGCTTTGCTGCCGGCTCCAGCCACCAAGACGATATTACTCTGCTTTTGATAGATTACAAAAGACCAGAGCTAATGGGCTGAACGCCCCTCCGGCATTAGTAGCTAAATACCACTCCAGATAGAGGAAATACCCAATTCTGCCTTGAAGAAGCCACCACTATTCTCCCCGGTTCAAACGTAATTGGCGGGTTCTTTTGCTTGCCAGAAAATACCGTTACCGGCTGCACCACCCTTATCTCTTCCGGATAGTTAAAAGCTATCTTTACCCCTTGCGTAAGCTCACTGATGAATACGCTAAATTGGTGCATATCTTTGGGATAGAGGGTATCGGTATCTATTTCAAAGAGCAGGTTTTGCCCGATGAGCGCCTCCAAAGCAGGATGCGAACAGTGTATTTCCAGGCTGTTTTGCTGCTGCCTGATCCGGCAATTTAGTTCAATACCATTCACCCTTGCCGCGCTAATGCGAAAGCTATCCTCGTTTAGTTCCAGTTTCTCGTCCAGCAGCCAGCGATATTCCACATCACGGCGGATAAAATAGCGCCGCAGTTCCTCGTCCGACCTGGCGCAAGCAATGATAAAGCGTTCACTATCCAATACCTTATGGTAGCTAAGGGTGGTTTTTACCCGATAGTAGCCCTCTATATCGCTGGGCAAAAAGCTCACCTCGTGTACAAAATCCTTACGGTAATGCAAATCCCTATCTTTATTGGCAAAGAAGCTACGCAAGATATCCCGATAGATGAGATTTCCCATCTCCTTGCTGCGGAGGCGCTGCGATAAGGCTTTGGAGATGATCTCGCTTAGCTTGCCATCGGCAAAATCATCCGCCACAAAATCGCGGCGAGACATCGGTGCGCTATATAGCAGCGAATCGCCATCCACATAGTAGCGCCGCGCGCGCCTGCCAATCTGGCAAAGCAATTCATAAGCCGAGCCTTGGTAAAGCCCCGTAAGACGCTCTGCCTTAATGCTTTCATCTCCCGCACCCAAAAGGCACACAATATCCCCCGTTTGCAGCGCGGTCACCTGAGAAACATCAATGGTAATCATATCCATGGATACCCTGCCAATTACACGGCATAGAGTTCCATTTACCAATGTCTTAGCCTGGTTTGAAAGGAGATAGTCATAGCCATCCGCATAGCCCACGGGGATCACCGCATATTTGCCATCTTTTTCCGCAATCCAATCTCGGTTATAGCCGATGCTCTCGCCTTTTTTGATGCTCTTAATCTGGCTAATACGGCTTTTGAAGCTCATTACCGGCTTCAGTGCCTGCGAGATAGCAGTATCATCTGTAGTATTGATGCCAAAGCTAAAGATGCCAAACCGTGCTAAATTGCTGAACGCTCCATAGCCTCGGATGCAGGCAGCGCTATTATTGATGTGGATGTATTTGGGCTTATGCGGGAGCGCCGCTACAAAACTCTGGAACTCCATTTCCTGATAATGGCTGAATTCTGCATCGCTCTCCGCCGCAGCAAAATGGCTAAAAACGCCTTCGATATGAATATTGGGCAACGCGGCAATCTGCCGATATATATCCAGAGCATCTTCCAAGCGCAAACCGCTGCGATGCATGCCGCTATCCAGCTTGATATGCACCTTTCGCTGCCGTTTCCCCGCTGCCCGGCTAAACGCCACGGCAAAGCCCAGGTCAGACACACCAGGCTCCAAATCGTATTCTATAATCTCCCCAATCTCGCTTTCCAGGCTGGGAGATAGAATCAGGATGGGCGCCATTATCCCCTGCATGCGCAGCAGCTTACCCTCTTCCAGATTTGCCACGCCCAGATACAGTGCTCCTTTTTTGAGCGCCAATTCAGCTATTTCGCGCGCACCATGCCCGTAGGCATCTGCCTTCACGATCTGCATAAAGCCCTGATGCGACTTTAGATAGCTCTTTAGATAATCCAGGTTTTGGGCAAAGGCAGAGAGATCCAGCTCTACCCAGCTACGCTCTTGGGGGATTACTTCCATACTCAAAAATACTTGGCAGCCAAATCCGCCAAAGGTGAGCGCTCGCCTTTTTCCAGGGTAATATGCCCCACCAAAGGTTCATTTTTCAGCTTCTCCACGGCGATGGAAAGCCCGTTGCTTATAGCATCCAGATATGGAATATCAATCTGGTAAGGGTCTCCGGTTAGCACCATTTTGGTATTTCTGCCGGCGCGGGTAATAATGGTCTTCATCTCGTGCGGGCTGAGGTTTTGCGCTTCGTCGATAATGATATATTGATCCGGCAGGCTGCGTCCGCGGATATAGGTAAGCGGTTCCAGCTCCAAAAAGCCATAATCCATATAGTCTTCCATCGTAGCTTTGCGCTTGCCCTTGCCACTGATGGCGGCGTCTTTTTCATCGCGCAGTGAAAGCAGAATATCCATATTATCATAAATCGGCTGCATCCAGGGGTTAAATTTATCCGCTTTGGAGCCGGGGAGATAGCCCAAATCCTTGCCAATCGGCGAGATCGGGCGAGATACTACCAGGCGTTTATAGCGGTCGTTTTCCACCACTTTGCTAAGGCCCGCGGCAATCGCCAAAAGCGTTTTACCCGTCCCCGCCTTGCCGGAAAGACTTACCAGCTGGATATCATCATCCAAAAGTAAATCCAGCGCCATCTCTTGCTCAAAATTGCGCGCCGTAATGCCAAAGACCTCCTGCCCGTGGTAGTTCCTCATCTTATAGAGCTTATTATCCTCTTTGCGATAGCGCATTGTAAGGGGGTTGTGGTGATTGCCGGCAGAGGTAAGCCGCAGGTATTCATTAGGATATAGCCCCTCAAAGCTATTATCCAGGTATTGGCGATCGCTCAGTGCATCAAATAGCTCCCCGCTTATCTCTTCATGAGTCCAGCCGGTATAAAATTCATCGAACTTCACGGTATCGCTTTCAAAGTTTTCCGCTTTCAAGCCCATGGTATCCGCTTTGATACGCACGTTTACATCCTTGGATACCAGGATTACCTGTGCTTCGGGATGCTTTTCTTTGCAGTACAAAGCGGTGCCAATTATAAGGTTATCGTTTTTATCTGCAAACATCAGCGCCTTGGCTTGCTCCACCACTTCCGGATTCATAAGCACCTGAATAATGCCGCCGGTATCGGTAGCAACGCCATTTTGCAAACTGCCGGCATGCCTTAGGTCGTCCAAATAGCGCCCAATCTGCCTGGCATTGCGCCCCTTTTCATCCAGCCCCTTTTTGAATTGATCCACTTCTTCGATTACCACGATGGGAACCACCACGTGGTTATCCGCAAAAGAAAACATCGCTCTGGGGTTATGAATCAATACATTTGTATCGAGTACAAATATCTTGCGTTTCATCTTTCCTCCCGGAATATCTTGTAGTTAGATACTTGCATTGGGCAAGATAGCTACCAAAACCAAAACTAATAAAGAGGCTTCAACCGTCAATCTTTTTTATTAGAAGCTCGATTTTTGTGGGAAAAAGGGCGGAAATATGGGGGCAAAGGGCGGATACAAAAATGGTGCTGAAGGGGGGACTCGAACCCCCATGAGCTCATTGCTCACTAGTCCCTGAAACTAGCGTGTATACCAATTTCACCACTTCAGCACGCACTGTAGAGGCAAAACAATTGATGCAGGCTTTTCTGTCAAGAAAAAAGCGGAATGTGCAGAGGGGAATATCCCTGTTTTCGGGTTCTAAACCACTGATATTTAGAGCTTAGCAGATGCTGAATTATTTGGGATTGGGGGTGTATTTAGGTAGCAATATATAGTAATCAGTCTCTTTATTAGCAGAGCTTGAGGCTGAGCGGAAATGCTAAAACCACACAATATCAAGAAATGTCCACCCCTGAAATGTGGGGGTTCAAGGCATTGAACCCGACGGAGCTTACATGAAACAGGTAATCATTGCTGATTGTGTATCAATTTATTATGGTGTGCGCTGCGCGCACGCTTTGTTAAAAGCGGGCTTTGAGGCTGTCCAGTAATACGAAAAACCACACGACAACAAGAAATGTCCACACCTGAAATGTAGGGGTTCAATGCCTTGAACCCGCCGAAATTTATACCCAACAGCTAATCATTACGGATTGTGTATCATTTTGTTACGGTGTGTGCTGCGCACACGCTTTATTAAAAGCGGGCGCAAAGCATTACGCCCCTACATTCTCGTTTCGTTGAATATCGTGCTTGGTTTTGGCATTTCAGGACAGCCTCCCTACATTCTCGTTTCGATAGATATCGGGCTTGGTTTTGGTATTACGGGACGACCTCTCCGCTCGGCAGCCAAGTCAAATTGACTCAAATTTTGATCAACCATTTTCAGCACAAGACTGGTAAAACCTTCGTAACCCGTTAATAACCCGTTGCTTACACGGTCGATGGACGGGGAAGGGACGGGGAAGCACCGGCAAAACACCGTAAACACAACAATAATAAGCTGTTAACACAGAATTACCTTAGCTCTTTTAGGGAAGGGTGGCTCAAACATCCAAATCCACGCTGCGGCATACTCCTTAAACACCTATTTTCACAAATACTTATCTTCCTTTTCTCACATTCTGCTTGACACAATTACGCCCTAAATATGGTTTACAAGAAATGCAAATAATAATTATGGGAGAACCTGATGAAACGAGTGCTGTTCCTTTTGCTGATTGCAGTTGCGCTACTTTGTGCAGCGTGTCAGCCGAAACCGAAGGGAATGACTATCATTACCGAAAACTATCCCCCGCTTAGCTTTGAAAGCGGTGGTAAGATAACTGGCTTTGGAGCCGACGTAATAGAAGCCATTCAAAATGAGCTGAAAACGGATTATCAGCCCATTCTGCTATCTTGGGATGCCGCCTACAAACGCGCCCTGAAAGAGCCAAATGTAGTGCTTTTTACAATGGAAAGAACCCCCGAGCGCGAGGGGAGATTCCATTTTATCGGTCCTTTGGGAGCCAATACCACCTATTTTTATGCTCTAAGGGAAAATAACGGTGATTTACCGGATTTGGAAGCAGCGCGTCAGGCAATTGGAATAGCTACTACTACGAATTGGTTTTCGGAGCAAATGCTACAGGAAAAAGGCTTTACCAATCTCCTCAGCAATCCCGACCCTCTGGATGCAATCCGGCTAATGACAGAAGGCAAAGCGGAGCTGGGCATCTTTACAGACCTCACCTTCCCGCAGATTTGCGCCGAAGCGGAAGTATCGCCGGCAGCCTTCAAACCCGTATTGGAGCTTACTCAAAGCGAATATTATATCGCCATTTCCAAATCCACAGACGAGGTAAAGGTGGAAGAATGGCGCAGCGCTTTTGAAAGATTGAAAAACGAAGGCGTGATAGAGGATCTGAAATCGCGCTGGATTAAATAGAATGTAGCACTGACCAGGGCTTTTTGCTTCGTTGCAAAGCTCTGGGACAGCAAAACGCTCAAAACACTACTATCATGTTCTCATGAAGCCATAAATTATAGCAAATTGTGCCATAATAGCAAAAAGCCCGAGATTCAAATCCCGGGCTTTTTTGATATCTAAATCCTATTTGATATTTCTAATAGAAAAACAACTTGATGGCGATAGCGATGAGCAAAGCTGAATTGATCGCCAGCCAGATAAGGATGCGGGTGGCTATTTTCTCGTATGTTTCGCGGTTCAATTGAATCTTCTTTTCCAGGCGCACCAGCATGTGCTCTACCGTGGCTATCTTTTCCGCAGTTTTATCTACTTTGCGGATGTTTCCGTCGTGGCTTGCGTTGCGCTTGTATTGCCGAAAGATTTCAAACACAATTGGGATAAAGGCGGGGATGTATTTGCTAAAGTTTTTTGCCATGGTTTCCTCCTTCAATAGCGGTAGCCGAGATTCAGATAGTGGGTAGGAGCAAGCACTGAATGCAGGGTAAAGGCATAATCCAGTTTTACCCCTTCTAGGCTAAAGCTGGCGCCCACTGAGTAGGTGGCGGGATTTTGGTGAACGCCAAAGCGAAGGCTAAGCGGCTCCAATATTTGCGCTTCCACTCCGCCCATAAATTCGGTCTCCTGAGCAAAGTCTTTCTTTACTTCGATGCTGGTAGTTACCTTGTCGTAAGGCAGATACGAGATGCCCAGCGCCAGTTTGCTGGGCAGATCAATCTGGTTTTCAAAGCCCATTTTGGCTTTATTTAGGTTCGTAACGCTGAAGGCAAGACGGGTACGGGTATGCAGGAGGGCGCTAAAACCCAGGTCGATGCCGATGGCGCCGTCACTATCATCATCGTCCCACGCCAGGCGGTAATAGTTTAGATTGTAGCCGATATTGATCTCGGAATGAATATCCTTTTGCAGGCAAAGAGCATGGGAAAGGCTATAAATCTGCTCGCTTTGCAGGGTATGCTCTTCAAAATCCACATCCAACATCCGGATGCCAAAGCCCAGATTGCCCAGCTTTTTGGGCAGGGCGAGGCTCTTAAACTTGCTAAAGCTTTCGCCATTTAGGTTGCTATAACCCAGGCTGGCTTCATAGCCGTTATTTGCCACGCCGGCGGGATTGAAGAAGATGCCATTGATATCATCGGAAATGGCGGTATAGGCGCCAGCCATGCCGCGGGCACGGGCAGAGGGTTGGTAATCGTCAAACACTGCGGGTAGCAGGCTGTAGCATGCGATCAAAAGGCTGATAATTATTAGTTTTTTCATGGTTTTTCCCCTATTTCAAACGAGATTTGATTACTACGGGTTGCACCGTTTTGTATCTGGCGCCGCTTTCGCGATTTGATACTTCCAAATGGCAGTAGTAAAGGCCGGGAGCCAGCGGCTTCATATTGCTATCCCTGCCGTTCCATTGAAAATTGTCTATACCGGTAGTGCTTACAATGTTTTGATTTACCGGAGTAGCCACCAGGCGACCCTGCGCATCGTAAATGCGAATCAAAGCGCGTGCTAAAAAGCCAGTTTTTGTGCCATATTCAAA
>JAQVIX010000144.1 GCA_028695495.1 Candidatus Cloacimonadota bacterium
ATTTACCAGATGGAAATGGGCGTAGATAAGAAAATACCAGTCATAGCACCTTTTGTGGTTGACAATTTTATCAAATACACAGAATTGGTTCGAGACAAGGGGGGATACTTTTTGGCTTTACCACCCAGTAAAAGAGCAAAAGAAAGATAAGTCCAAGCAAGGCGGAAGAACCCAGAAAGAGCAAGAGGGATTGGTGAGGCTTCAGGTGCCGGATGCTAAGGGAGATAAACACGATTAAGAGTGCCGAGATGAGCCAATTCAGCCAATCCGGAGTCCAGTGCACAAAGTCTTCCCTCAGGATATTTTGCATTACCGTGGCGTGCAATTCCACGCCGGGGAAATCTCTGCCCAAAGGACTGGGCTTAATATCCCGTAAACCCACGGTGGATGAGCCAATAAGCACGATCTTATCCTTGAAAAAGCCTTCGGATACCAAGCCCATGAGTACGTGGGAAAAGGGGATATAGCGAAAGCGCCGCGGCTTGCCATAGTAGGAGATAAAGATGCTATCTTCATCGTATAAGGGTAGCTTGCGAATTAGTTTGCCCTCGCTGTAGAGATTCAGGGCGCCTTCGTTTTTGATCTCATCGATCTGTAACAAATCCAGAACCACCTGGAAGCTGTAATTTACAAAAACCTGATCTTCCCATTTGAAAAAGAAGGGATAATCGTGAATAAGCCCGCTGATATCGGTATCGATTTGGGCAAAACCTACGCCCCGCGCCGCTTCACCCAGGATGGGGATAGGCGCTTTGGGGTTTTCCACGGGAACTGCCTTGATACTTGTAATCTCCCAGCCTTTGAGGGCATCGGTGATGTTATCATTGCCTACTTCCTCTTTGGTATCAAACATCGCCAGATATACATTGCCGGCGCGGCGGATGGCAGCAGCGAGTTCGGCATCGCTGGTATAATGCTCAAAGAGCTTTCCCGCTTCGTAGCCCTTAGATTTCAAGTGTGTGGTAAGCCTCTGGCGCCCAAAGCTATTGATGCTATCTGCTTCTGGAAAGAAGATATCGAAGCCGATGGCGGCGGGGGAATCCTTGGACAGGCTATCGATGAGGTCTGCAAAATAGAGGTTTGGCCAGGTGGAATATTGCCCCAGAGTAGCAATGCTATATTCATCGATATCTATGATTACGATATCGTCAATCTTGGGCTTATCGTCATTCTCCTGAAAGGCATTGCTAAAATCCAGAACGAGATCGTAGGTTTTGAGCCGCAGGATGTGCAGGATTTGCCGGGAAAGGGGCAATTTGTGCAAAAGAAAGCACAGCACCAGTATCAGAATAGATATCTGTATCCTGCGGAAGCGTTTCATCGGGCTTTAGCCGGCTGCTTAGTCCAAAAACTCGCTATTAGGGAAGTCCCGCTTCAGCAGTTCCAGATGTTCCTGCATCTTGGCAGCAGTATCCGGATTTGCCGAATAGATTACTATCAGATAGCCATGAGCAAGCTCTGCCTCGCGGGAAAGCGGGTCTTGCTCGATCACCTTATCAAAGCTTTCGATGGCTTCGGGGTATTTTTCCTGATCATACAGGGCAATGGCGGCAGATAGTTCAATCCACTCTGGCTCTTCCCAATAGAAAAGCTCCTGTTTATCCAAATGCTGTTCATCACGGCGGATACCGGCTTCGGATTTGGGTCTTTCGCTGCTGAAGGTTTGGATATTCTTTAGCCCACCTTTGATCCTATCCACCAAAGACTTCGGCTTTTTTAATTGGTCGTATATCTCCAGGATGCTTAGTTCTTTGCGCCCGGTCACCTCGGTTTCCCCCAAGTCGTTGAAGCTAAGCACTACCGAGGAGGATAAATCCAGTTTCAACACGCCATCTTTGTGGATTAGCATATTGCGGGTGGCGTCTTTATAGATGGCGTTAGGGCTTTCTTTGTATTTTACCAGACCAGTAACCAGCCCGATCTTGCCGATTACCTGTGCGCTCAATACACTAAGGGAGATAAGTATCATAAATATCAATAGCTTCTTCATTGCTTTACTCCTAATTGTGGGAAAGGTCTAAATAAATACTGCGCTCGCGTTCTTGCAAGATCCGCTTATCCGAAAGCAGATTGAAGTACTCCAAAGCGCGTTGTTTATCCTGATTTTGATATTCGAGGATGCAGAGATTGCAGTAAATCTGGTCTTTCTGGCGGTCATCGGCTTTTGCCAGCGCTTTATTGTAATAATAGCGGGCATCCTCGGTGCGGGAAGCTTCAGCACAGATATTACCCAGGTGCAGGTTTGCCGTAAAGTTATTCGGCTCGCGGGCAATCACCTGCAGATATTGGTTTTCGGCTTCCGCTTTCTTATTTAGCATCCAAAGTTCGCGGGCATATTTGAGGCGATAATTGATGTTATCTGGATATCTATCCAGAGTATTTAGATATTCTAAAAGCTTATTTTCCAAGCTCATATTGCTTAGTTTACTTACTTCGCTATTATATACCTTCTGCACTTCGCTGCCCTTTACCTTGCTTTGATCCCAGCCCGTATATACGCGGCTGTAGGAACTGGGCGGATAGCTTTTGTGCGCATCACTAAAGGAGATAAGGGTAGCGGGGGCAGTGCTGCTCTGCGAATCCTCATAAAGCTTTTTGGCATAGAGCCATGCCTGGATGAAGCCTTCCTTGCCCATGAAGGTAGTTTCCAGAGGCAGCCAATAGGAGTTTTTGTACATGATAAAGGCATCTGTATCCAAACCGCTATTTCGTATCTCGCCGGCATTCATCTGGCTATCTATTGCCAGCATTACGTGTCCGGAGTTTTCGCCAGATGCCGGCAAATCGATCAAGGCGGTGGAGATGCCGATGGATTCCAGACTGGCAGCCAAAAGCACGAGAAAATCCTCACAATCGCCGGACTTTGCGCTAATGGTCTCGGTGGGGAATCTCACGTTATCCAGCTCGGAATGGCGTTGATTGCTGGTGCTGGGATCGCTTACATATTGGAAGCCATTGGCGCTGTAGAAGCTATAGACCTTGATGGCATTCAGAATGTTTTTGTTTTTAAGCTGAACGCTTCCGGTATCGCTGCCAAATACGGGCAGGATATTGGTTTGCACAAAGTGCCCGATATAATGCTCGGAGGGGTTGATAAAGCAGGCTAAACTGCTGCGATTGCTCCAATCCATGGCGCCGCGCGGCAGGATTTCGATATTCTTTGCCGGTAGCGGGGCGCTTTCTTCCGCACCCATATAGAAGTATTTGGCGCTTACCCGGATTTCTTTGGGACCGGAAAGGTTGAAGACCTCATCCAAAAAATCCGCCCGCAGATAGACCTTCTTTTCGCTATTGGCGGGCACGATGCGCTCTACAAACTCCTTTTCCACGCCCACCCCGGTAATCTGCACGTTTAGAGTAATATTCTCAATGGCATTATCGCGGTTATTCTTTAGCACCACGGTGCCAATGGGATTCTTTTGGTAAAAGCTATTCAGTGCCGGGTAAATCTTATCCACCCGCAAATCCTGCAATTGCAACGGCGGCAGATTGCCCTAGTCTATGCGATAGTCTGTTTCGATATACGTATAGAGTTTGTTGATCTCAAAGCTATCCGGTCGACAGTTTCGCGCTTTACTAATCTCTGCCAGTGCTTCTTTA
>JAQVIX010000145.1 GCA_028695495.1 Candidatus Cloacimonadota bacterium
TCATTTAGTTCCTCGCGAAACTGAATGCTACGCTGGCGATATTGTGGTTTTTTCATGGCAGATCCTGATAGCAGATATTTCCGCCTACGACGGTGTATTTTACCCGCGAGCTGTATTCTTTATCCAGCCAGGGGGTATTTTTACTTTTGGAGAGGATGTTTTCCTTGCTAAAGAGGCTTTTAGCTTTCAGGTCGAGGATGGTAATATCCGCCGGAGTACCCAGCTTCAGCTCGCCGCCGGGCAGCCTCAATACCTGCGCCGGACGGAGGGTGAGATTATCCACCAAAGTGGAAAACGAGATAACACCGGTAAGCACAAGCTCCTCGTACAAAACGGGAAAGGCAGTTTCAAAGCCAATGATGCCAAAGGGGGCGTGGTCAAACTCGCGTTCCTTCTCAAAATCCGCATGTGGCGCATGGTCTGTGGCAATGCAATCGATCAACCCGCTTTTAAGCGCTTCCACACAGGCTAGGCGGTCTTCTTCGCTGCGCAAGGGCGGTTTCATCTTGGTATTTGTATCAAAAGTAAGGCAGGCTTCATCCGTAAGCACGAGATGATGCGGCGCTACCTCGCAGGTAATCAGATTATTCCGCTCTTTGGCGGCGCGCACCAGCTCCAGCGAGGCTTTGGTAGAGATATGCGCAATATGCAGCCGCGCTCCGGCACTTTCTGCCAGCATAATATCCCGCGCAATGATTACCTCTTCGGCAAGGCTGGTAATGCCGGCAAGACCTATCTTGGTGGAAACCTTGCCACTATGAATCTGTCCCTTGCCCGCCAGTCCATAATCTTCGGGATGGATGATAACGGGGATATCGAAATTGGCGGCATATCGCAGGCAAGAGAGCATGAGCCGCGCATTTTGTACACATTTACCGTCGTCGCTTACAGCCACAACCCCGCCAGACTTCATGGTAGCCATCTCGCTAATCTCTTCGCCTTTGCTGCCTTTGGTAAGGGCGCCAATTACATAAACTCTTGCAAAACCGTGCTCTTTGGCGCGTAATTGGATATATTCCACCGAGGCGATATTATCCGTAACCGGCTCAGTATTTGGCATGGCACAAACCGCGGTAAAGCCACCTTTGGCAGCGCTTAAGGTGCCGCTTACGATATCTTCCTTGTAGGTTTGCCCAGGGTCGCGCAAATGGGCATGCAAATCGATAAAACCGGGAAATACCGTCATGCCCTTGGCATCGATTATTCTATCCGCTTTGTCAGTTATTTTGTGCGCAATCTTGATGATCTTTTTGCGTTCAATGAGAAGGTCTTTCTTTTCCAATTTGCCCGCGAGATACAGCTCGCCATTTTGAATAAGTGTTTTCATCTATCTCCCCTTTTATCAGGCTTTTCCGCCCAGGATTAAAAACATCAGTGCCATGCGGATTGCCACGCCATTTGCCACTTGTTCCACAATTACGCTATGTGAACCGTCGGCAATCTCCGGCAAGATTTCCACGCCGCGGTTCATTGGCCCCGGATGCATGATCAAAGCATTGCTTTTGGCATATTTCAGGGTTTCTGCGGAAAGCACATAGTGTTTGCTATACTCTTCCAAAGAGGGAAAAAGCCCCTCGGTCATGCGCTCAAGCTGCATCCTAAGCCCCATTACCACATCCGCCTTGTAGAGCGCGCGCCCCAGGTCATATTCCACCTTGCAGCCGTAAACGCTTTCCATGCCACCCGGCATCAGGGTTTTGGGCCCGCATACCGTTACCTTGGCGCCCAATTTCTGCATGCCAATCAGGTTTGAACGCACCACCCGGCTATTTAGTATGTCCCCTACAATGCAGATTTTTAGCCCCTTGAGCGAACCGAGCTTTTCCCAGATGGAAAAGATATCGAGTAGCGCCTGCGTGGGATGCGCATGCCGCCCATCTCCCCCATTGATTACCGGTTTACCGGAATATTTGTTTACCAGTTGGGGCGAACCGGGGCTGGAATGGCGCAGGCAATAAAGGTCTATGCCCATGGCGTTTAGGGTGTAAACGGTATCTTGCAGGCTCTCCCCTTTTTGCAAGGAAGATAGGCTGGCTTCAAAGCTAACTACGTCTGCGGAAAGTCGATTTGCCGCCAGCTCAAAACTCATGCGCGTACGGGTGCTATTTTCTATAAAGAGGGTGCAGATAGTTTTCCCGCGTAAAGTGGGGATCTTCTTGTATTCCCGTAGGTTAATCTCTTTCATTCCTCTGGCGGCTTCCAGAATATAGAGTATCTCCTCTCGAGAATAATCGTCGAGGTCGTAAAGGCTTCTGCCTAAAAATTGAGGTGTCATCTTGTCTCCTTTCAAGCTCACTGGCGTTGATTAAAGGTGAATTTTCTCCAGTTTTGAAAATAGGGGTAATTCGTCAAGGTTTTTTTTGGGATTTTCCGCGGGCTTGCCCGATTGATGCCCTTACAATGCCGTCCTCTCTCCCCGCTTTTTCGGGGGAGAGAGGACGGCATTGCGAGGGAGGTTAATGAGGAAGGAGCATGTTTGCGATAAAAATTGCCAGATGTATTTAAAGTAGCCGGAGTAAGCCCAGGATGAGAGAGAGAACTGAAATGCCAAACATGTACTCCGAGAGGAGTTCCGTAGGAACGGCATTTTAGCTAGCCCAGGGTGTTCTTGACCAAAATGCTAATTTTGGGCAAGATAAACCCTGGGTAATGGTTGCGTTTTGATGAATGTTTTTTATCCCCATTCACTTTCCCACACCTCAGCTCTCGATGCAAATTCTTCGCCTCCCCAAGAAAAATACTTGACTTATTGGCGGCAATAAATATACTTGTATTTATTATGAAATTATTGGAGTTATGACTCATGAGAAAGTATCTTATCGTTCTGATAGCCATCAGTTTAATGCTGGGTGCCTGTAGCGCAGCGCGTCAGAAATTGAACCCGCAGGGCAACGTAGATTTCAAGACGGCTCAGGTGTATTACAATCAGGAAAATATCGAAAAAGCGGAATTTTTCTATAACCGGGTATTGGAATCGAACCCGAATCATGCGCTTACCATGCGCAGAATGGCAGATATCAATCTGCATAAGGGCGAGACCATTCCGGAAAAATCAGTGGAATACAACAGCAAAGCTTATGAATTGTATGATGCTGCGATTGAGATTTATGAAGGTTATGACAAGCCTACGGATGACGAACGCATTGCTTTAAGAGATATGAAAAAGCGCCGCGAGGGTGCCTGGGCGCGTATTTACAACGTTGCCGAAAAGGACTATAAAGACGGTAATACCATGCAAGCCATGGCAGTGTATGAGATGGTAAGCAAGCTGGATCCGCAGCGTCCGGAGCCGAAATTGCGTTTGAAAGATATTTATCTGCATGATATGAAAGATAATGAGGAAGCGCAAAAGATTATCAGCGATTTGGTAAAGCAAGACCCGAACAACGTGGAATATCTGCGTCAAGCCGGTGCTTTTTATTACAATACCAAGGATTTTAGCAAAGCTGCCGAGTATTTTGAACGGGTAAAACAGAGCACTCCTACGAACTTGGATAACCTGATGGATTTGGCGTATGCAAATATGGAAATCAAGGCTTATGACAAGGCTTTGCAGGCTTTGGAGCTGGGGCT
>JAQVIX010000056.1 GCA_028695495.1 Candidatus Cloacimonadota bacterium
GCTGTATATTCCCGCGCTAAGTAGCTTACGTTTGTGCCAGCCAGGGCGAGAGCTTCGTCCTCATCTACCTCGGGCGGGATAATAAGCTCGCCAAAGATATCGTAGATGCTGCCTTCACGCTCAAAGATGTTATCCGAATACTGGGCTATAATGCTGCCTGCTTCGGTATAGCTCAGCTGGGAAAGCTCATACAAATCCAGGCGTTTCAGCTTCTCTTCCGTTAAAGACTTATCAAAGTGGTAATTCAGCTTGATCTGGGCTGTGCCTTCCTGGATGTGGCTTAGGGCGATAGGGAAGGGTATATCATACTCCTTCTCCAGGCTATGCCGGCGAATGTATTCCAGGGCTTCGTCAAAGCCGGTTTTGATGCCCGCTTCGTCTAAAAGGTCGAGAATCTCCTGCTCGTCTATCAGGCGTCCGCTGCGCTTGATGGTAAGCCAGGCGGAAGCGCTTTCCTGGCGAAGCTCCAGGATGAGATTGCCGCTTTTGTTCTTTAATATCTTATTCATCGATGATCCCAATCACATTTATTTGGCGGTTTGCGCTTTGATCCCTACGGTAAGAGAAATAGTCCGGCTGCTCGAAGGTGCAGTAATGGTAGTTTTCGATATTGAAAAACCTGAGTTTGCTTTGGATAAGCTGCTGAAATACGGTGGTGCGCAGGTTCAGATGCCCTACTTTGTTTGTGCAGGGGCAAAAGCCTTGTGCTTCCAGGGCGCTATTGAAATCCTGATAAAGCTCTGGGCTTACCTGATAGTGCTCCTCGCAGATGCCCGCACCTACATGGGCGATGATATCTTGCGGATTGCAGGTGTAATGCTCTACCATTGCCTGGATGCACTTGCCCACGATATTTGCTCTTGTGCCGGCGCGCCCGCTATGCACTGCTGCCACCACATATTTATCGGGGTCAAAGAGCAAAATGGGCAGGCAATCGGCGCTGCGGACTATCAGAAATTGCCCTTTGATATCCGAAATCAGGGCATCCGCTCCGGCTATCAGGGGATTGCCAAAGAAGCCGCTGCCACTATCCAAAGGCGTGCAAAAATGCAGTTTATCCGCATGCACCTGCTCTGCCATTACGCAGTATCGGGGGTCTATAGTGCGATCCTCAAGGCTAAAGGGGCTATCGGATTCTATCAAAGACAGGTAATCCGGCTCTTTGGTGCCCAAATGCCAAAAGATGCGCTTCATGGGGCAAAAGCTCCAGATTCATTGAAGGGAGAGGGGAAGGACATCACAGAATAAAGCGGGAGAGGTCCTCACTCTCGATTACCGGGCTAAGCCGCTCTTTTACAAAGGCTTTGGTGATGCTAATGCTCTTTTTATCCATAAAGGGCATATCAAAGAGGAAGTCTTCCAAAAGGGTATTCATAATGGTATGCAGACGCCGCGCCCCGATATCTTCCATCTTATCATTTGCCAGGGTGGTAAAGCGGGCAATCTCGGAGATGGCATTTTCCTGAAAGCTTAGCTTGTAGCCTTCGGTTTTGAAAAGCTCGATATACTGCTTAGTGATAGCGTTTTTAGGCTCTTTGAGGATGCGGATAAAATCCTCTTCTTCCAGGCTTCGAAGCTCTACGCGGATGGGGAAACGCCCCTGCAATTCGGGAATCAAATCGCTGGGTTTGGCAAGCGAGAAGGCGCCCGCAGCGATAAAGAGGATATGCGAGGTATCTACAGGACCATATTTGGTAGGCACGGTGCTGCCTTCGATGATGGGCAAAAGGTCGCGCTGCACTCCGCTGCGGGATACATCAATATCCCCGCGGTTGTTGCTATTGGCTATTTTATCTATCTCATCGATAAAGATGATGCCGTTTTGCTCCACGGCATTGCGGGCAGTTTCGATTATCTTATCTCTGGGCACCCGGCGGTTAATCTCATGTTCAGTAAGCTTGCGGCGCGCTTCTTTCACCGTGGTTCGCTCTTTGCTTGAGCTGCTGCTACCAGAGAGCAGATTTGAAAGCATATCGCTGATATCAAAATCCAGCGCTTCAAAGCTATAATTGCTCATCACCTCAAAGCCGGGATTGCTATCTTCGGTTTCCTCAATCTCGATCTGCCGCTCTTCCAGTTTGCCATTTTCCAGCATGTTTTTCATCTTTTTGCGGTTGTTTTCCTCTCGCTGGATGGCTTCTTCGCTTAGCGGGGTGCGGCTCTTTTTCTTTTTGGGGCACAGGATATCCAAAATGGTTTTATTTGCCACCGCTTCCGCTTTTTCTTTTACGGCTTCCACCATTTGCTGACGCGTAGTATTCACGGCATAGTTCATAAGCTCGCGAATCATGGATTCCACGTCGCGCCCCACATAGCCCACTTCGGTAAATTTGGATGCTTCTACCTTGATGAAGGGGGCATTTACCATGCGCGATATGCGGCGGGCAATCTCGGTTTTACCCACTCCGGTGGGACCTATCATGATGATATTATTCGGCATGATTTCCAGGCTCATTTCGCCGCCCACCTGTTGCCGCCGCCAGCGGTTTCTAAGGGCAATGGCTACGCTGCGCTTGGCATCTGCTTGCCCGATGATGTATTTATCCAATTCCTGAACAATACGTTTGGGTGTAAGTAATTCAGCATTTAGCAATTTACAGCTCCTCGAGAATGAATTTATCGTTTGTATATACGCAGATTTCGCTGGCGATAATAAGCGCCTGTTTTACGATTTCTGCTTCGGAAAGTTTGGTATTTCTTGCCAGTGCACGCGCTGCTGCCAGGGCGTAGCTGCCGCCGCTGCCGATAGCTACAAAGCCATCTTCCGGCTCCAATACATCGCCCACGCCGCTTATCATCAGTATCCCGCTGGCATCTGCCGCTACCAGCATGGCTTCCAGGCGCCTGAGGTATTTATCCGCCCGCCATTCTTTGGCAAGCTCCACGGCAGATTTGCGTAGGTTTCCTTTGGTAGCTTTCAGCTTTTCTTCAAACTTTTCGGAAAGGCTAAAGGCATCCGCGGTGGCGCCGGCAAAGCCTACTATTACCTTATCATTATAGATTTTGCGTATCTTGGTGGCATTGGCTTTGATGATGGTATCGCCCAGGGACACCTGCCCATCTCCGCAGATAGCGGTTTTACCTTTGCGATGAAAGCCCAAAATGGTGGTGCCGTGCATTACAATATCACTCTTCATTATTTGCTTCCTCCGGGGGAGCAGGTGCTTCTGCCTGAACTTCTACAGCTTCCGGCTCTTCCTCTTCCTCGCGGCTGTGTTCAAAGCGCATCTCCCGCGCCCGCTGATATTTCTTTTGCACCTTCTCTATATCCTCTTCGTCCTGCAGGTGTTGCAGAATGGTAAGGAAGATGCTCTCGGTGCCCAGGGTTTCTTTTTCCTGCAATTTATTTGCCAAAACTTCCAGCAATTCGCGGTGTTTTACCAAGATGGCGGTAGCTTCCTGATGCGCATCGGTAATCAGTTTGCGGATTTCGCTATCCACCATACGCGAGGTTTCATCGCTATATATATCCCGCGAAACCAGCTCTTTACCCAGGAATACCTCGCCCTGTTCTTTGCCGATGGTCATGGGCCCTATTACATCGCTCATACCCCAGGCGCATACCATCTTTTTGGCGATTTCGGTGGTGCGCTCCAGGTCGTTTCCGGCGCCAGTGGTAAGCTCGGCAAAAACCACTTCCTCCGCCGCTCTGCCGCCTAAAAGGGTAACCAGAAATTGCTTCAGGTAGCTCTTGGAATAGCCGGTTTTATCGCTTTGCAAATAGTGGGTAGCACCGCCGGTAAAGCCACGCGGGATGATGCTTACCTTGTGCACCGGCTCCACGAGTTCCAGGAAGATACTGGTAAGCACGTGCCCAATCTCATGATAGGCGGTGAGTCTCTTATCCTCTTCGGGAATTACACGGCTTTTCTTTTCTTTGCCCAAAGTAAGTTTATCTTTCGCATTTTCAAAATCTTGCATATCGATTTTGGTCTTGCCGTGGCTGGCGGCTATCAAAGCGGCTTCATTTACCAGGTTTGCGAGGTCTGCCCCGCTAAAGCCGGGAGTGCCGCGCGCAATAAGCTCTAAATGTACGTTTTCGCTTAATGGCACCTTGGCGGAATGCACCTTCAAAATCTCGGTTCTGCCCTTGATATCCGGCAAATCTACGGTTACTTGACGGTCGAAGCGCCCCGGACGCAAGAGCGCAGGGTCCAGGATGTCCGGACGGTTTGTAGCGGCGATAATGATTACCGCTTCGTTGGGTTCAAAGCCATCCATTTCCACCAAAAGCTGATTCAGGGTTTGCTCGCGTTCATCGTGCCCGCCGCCCAGCCCAGTGCCGCGATGCCTGCCCACGGCGTCTATTTCGTCTATAAAAGTGATGCAGGGGGAGTTCTTTTTGGCTTGTTCAAAGAGGTCTCGCACCCGCGCTGCACCTACGCCTACAAATACTTCCACAAAGTCGGAACCGGAAATGGAGTAGAAGGGCACCGCCGCTTCGCCGGCTACAGCTTTGGCAAGTAGAGTTTTACCCGTTCCCGGACGCCCCACCAGCAGCACCCCGCGCGGGATGCGTCCGCCCAGGCGCTGAAACTTATGCGGGTCTTTGAGAAACTCCACAATCTCCTGCAATTCCTCTTTGGCTTCGTCCACCCCCGCCACATCCTTGAAACTGGTTTTGGACTTTGTGCCTTCGTGCAAACGCGCCTTGCTTTTACCAAAACTAAAGGCTTTGGAATTCTGACTTGTCATGCCCCGCATCAGGAAGAAATAGAAGAAGAGCAGCAAGATAAAGGGCAGCATGTAGCTAATGATGCCAGTCCATTTGGGCGGTTTGATGGTATTTACTTTTACGCCGCGCACCAAAAGGCTATCCACCAGCCGCGGGTCTTCAAAAGGCAGAGAGCTAAGATACTTTTTGCCAGCGCTATCCGTATAGATGATATCCCGCTCGGAAAACTGCACATTTGCCAGCTCGTTTTTCTGCATACGCAGGGTGAAATTGCTATAGCTTTCCTTGATTATCTGATTTTTACTGCCGCTATAAGTATGCCAAAAAACGATTGCCACCAAAAGGGCGATAAAGATAAGCGGAATGGGGTTAAAAGCCTTGCGCGGCAGGCTGGGTTTGGCAGAGGACGGGTTATTGGGATCATCCCGCTTTTTTAGCGCCCGCTTTACCAATATGATGCGGATGATACCGATTACCGAGATGGCGATAATGGCATATACAAACCATTGTAGCATACCGCTAAAAGTATTCAACACTTCCGGCACATTTTCCGATGCCTCGCTTGCCCCCAAAGCCAGGGCAAGGCAGATAAAAAGGAGAGTAAAGAGATATTTCATGAATAGCACTCTTCTTTCAAAATCCCGATATAAGGCAGATTGCGATAGCGCTCTCCATAGTCCAGCCCATAGCCCACTACAAATTCATTGCCCACCTCAAAGCATACGTAATCAAACTCCATCTCCGTTTTATGCGCTTCCGGTTTATTTAGCAGGATGCAGGTTCTTACGCTGGCGGGTTT
This sequence comes from Candidatus Cloacimonadota bacterium, assembly GCA_028695495.1. GTDB lineage: Bacteria > Cloacimonadota > Cloacimonadia > Cloacimonadales > Cloacimonadaceae > UBA5456. The sequence continues at coordinate 5,475 of JAQVIX010000056.1, forward strand.
GTGTTTCCAGATATAATCCTTGATATATTGCAGCGAAAGCCCGCTATCCACGATATCTTCCACGATGATTACATCCCTATTTTCCAAAGGGATATCGATATCCTTACGAATCTTTACCACGCCGCTGCTGGAGGTGCCGGCGCCATAGCTGCTGATCGCCATAAAATCTATCTCCAAATGCAGGGAAATGCTGCGTACGAGGTCGCTCATAAAGATGAAACCACCTTTTAAGATGCCGATGATTACCGGCTCTTTGCCCTCATAATCCTTATCGATCATCTGTCCAATCTCTTTGATGCGCGCTTGGATTTGCTGCTCATCAAAAAGCACACGAGATATATCACAATTCATCAAATTCATTGATTCCTCTCTTTATTCTGCTTGCTGCTCGCTTGGGTTTCTGGTATAGCGGTTCCGCGCTTATCATCAGGTAGCGATTGCTATGCTCATCTATCTTTAGCCTATCATCCAAACGCTGACCGCATATCCAAACAAGCTTTTCATTATCCACAAAAATGGGGATAAGATCCCTATCATATTTGGGCACTTTTTCGTCAATGAAAAAGTCCTTGAGCTTTTTCAAATTACTCATTCCCAGCGGGATAAAGCGGTCTCCTGCCAGGCGGGAACGGATTGCCAGAGAGCCAGATAGCTTGTCTGCATCGAGGAAAACCGTATATGGCGCTAGCTCGCGGAAGTTTTCTGGCAATACCTTCAGATATTTAAAGCTAAAGCGGTAATCCATATAAACAACGCGGCTGCGCTCGGCTTCCAGCGCATAAATCTCGCTGGTTTCGCTCTGGATATCCGAGGGCACTTTGCTAAAAACCAGCTCCTGATACTGCTTTTTTACAATGATGCCGCGGGGCAGGCTGATATATTTGCTGCCTTCTGCCTGCAAGATGCCTTTGATCTCGCTAAAGCTATGGCGCATAAAATCTTGCTCCACTCCGCATAGCGCCTGATATGCCTGACGCAGGATGTAGTATTGCTCGATATTGGGCGCTTTGAGTAAGTCTTCCAGATTCAGGTAGATGCGCTCCTTGCTGGCGTCCAAAAGCAGGCGTTTATAGCGCCTTAGGCTGCGCTCGCGGATATAGAGATCCGCTTCGTAAAAGATGCCGGCGCTTTCGGCAAGCTTTTCTTTGAATTGGGGATTGTAAGTTTGCTCTACCAAAGGGATAAGCTCGTTGCGCAAACGGTTGCGGGTAAAGAGGTTTTGGAGATTGGATTCATCCTCGCGCCAGGGGATATTCTGCGCCTTCAGCAGCTCTTTCAATTCATCTGGAGTAAAGGCAAGCAGCGGGTGAATAAGATTATCCTGCCGCGCTTTGATGCCAGAAAGTCCGGAAAGACCGGTGCCGCGAATCAGATTCAGCAGCATGGTTTCCGCCTGGTCCCAACGGTGATGCCCCAAGGCTATTTTATCGAATTTGTAAGCCTGCCTTACGCTTTCAAAGATTTCAAACCGCAGGATGCGGGCACGATTTTCCAAATCTCCGCCAGGTTCAAGCTCAATGCACCGTATGATGAGCGGGATATTGAAACGGATGCACAGTTTTTTTACATAATCTTCATCCGCCAGGCTATTTTCGCCGCGCAATTGGTGATTGATATGCACTGCCAAAAGGGAGAGATGGTAGCTATAGCGCAGCCGGGAAAATAGATACAAAAGTGCCGTGGAATCTGCCCCGCCGGAGATTCCCAAAATCAGTTTGTCACCGCTAATAAGCAAGCCTGCTTCTTGCACCTGGCTCTCAAAGCGCGCCAGGATTTCGGCACTAAGTTTCATGGTTTACCACCAAATATCGTCATTATATCCAGAATCTAAAGTGAGCAGGAAATGTCAAATGTTTTTTTGAGGGGAGGGATTTTGAGATCGGATAGCGGGGTGCGAAAGGCAGGTGAGCATGCCACCAATGCCACTGTGTTATTTGTGTTCGTTCAATTCATTTGCCTATGCTACGCTAAGCTCTCCCTAAGGTCTCTCGAACCCCTCTTGAACGGAGATTCAGAAGGTTATATGGACATGGGATGTGAATGACAGGGGGTTTTGTGAAAGGCAAAAAGAGCGCCATATTATTCTTACATTCATCCCGTATATATATGTGTACTCTCACTCAGCATTTAAATTCTGCTGTTTAGTTCTGTTCATTACGAAAAATACTTGTAATGGTAAATAAGAACTCATTCAGATTCTGCTTCTATCCGAAGCGTTAGGAATACTTCCTTTAATGCTTGTGAAACTGCGGATTCTGGTTCTTTAAGCAGCAGGTCTTGATAATTATCCAAAAAAACAATTCTGCTTCTATGAAATAAGGATAAAAAGCTCTTCATAAAACTAAGGCAATCCAATATGCCAATTTCTGTGCCCCCCAAAAGACCGTAGCAATTAGCTGCATAGTCGAGAACCTCTTTCGGTGTGTTCTCTGTAGTTACGAACAAGTAGTTATCCAAATGAAATCCAGCATTGATAATCTTTGTCTTTGCACAATCAATATCGTCTATAGAAACCTGTTTCATCTTCATTTCATATACAGTTACGATATTTTCTTCATTCTCTATGCACACCTCAATGTCACCCAGCGATTTGGTTTGTTTATCTGCCGCATTATGATGCTGCAATGGTTTTATTCTTTCCCCAAGGCATTCTTTGATAGTATTATAAGCTGCTGCAACCATTAAAACGGGAAGCCGGCTTGCTTTTTTGCAGGAGAGATGTTGCTGAAGCAAGATAACAATTGATTCAGATGAAAGAAGTAATGCATCTTTTGTGGTGCTCAGCGAATCCATCAATTGATCCAATCTGTTTTGTTTCTCTTCTTTAAATATCAGCAATTGACGAAGCATTTCCAAGAAAACATTCTCTGCTTTTTGAAGATTCAGTGCCACTAAGTGCAATAAATTGAGTGTTTTTGTGTAAAGTTCTTTGGGGCGTCCTACCAGGGATTTATCCTTATTTAACGGTTCGTTGATATTCCTCAATGTAGGCGTTAGGAAGGCAGTAGTAGTATTCAAAGGAAGCTCATATTTATTGATAAAATGAGTAATATACTTCTCGTCGTAAGTTCTGCCGGAGAATGCATCTTTGCTACCTATTTCTGTATATGGTTTGCGTGGGTCTATATCTGGATTTATCATTTTTGCCAATAAACAAGACAATAGTAATCTTGATCCGGATCTGTTCCCTTCACATCTGCTTATGTACCGAATATCCTCAACAATTTCTGTTTCTTTTACAAACTTATAATTGATATTTTTCATTACCCGTAAATACAGTTTGTCCAATTGTTTTAATGTTTTATTTGTAGAATTATCGCCAGTCATTAGCTTCCTCTTTTTTTATAGTCTATAGTTTGTCCAAAGGACTTCCTGTCTTTCACCTTTGGTGGAATGAATTGTTCTCACCTTACCATAGTGCTTTGTCCATTTTTTAGGGGCAAATAATTCATCCATCACAGGATGATCATATCCCGATATTGCAACCTTTGCTTTGCAACTATTTATTGAATCTGCAAACTCACGATGCTGTTCCATACTCATCTCAAAGCCATAAGCATTGCTATCCCCTCGTGTAATGTGCAGATAGGGAGGGTCACAATAAAACAAGGTGTTTATATCATCGTACAGGTCGATAACATCAACTGCAGGTCTATTTTCGATTTGAACGCGCAACAGTCTTTCGGCAATATCGGCTAATTGATCAATTCCCCCCAGCCATCTTGAAACGACTCCAGACATTCCCGATCTGCTGGTTTTTTTGCAGTTTGCCCATCTGCCTAATGATGCCGTTTGAGCCAGGGCGGTTCTCGTTTGTCTGGCTCTTACATAAAATCTTCTTGCTCTTTCAATATCTGAACAACTGTCGTCATATATGGAAAGGAAGTATTCTTCTCTGGATACCGGTGTGAAAGCGATAAGCCTGGTAAGCTCATCGGGGTTATCTCTTAAAACTTTAAAGAAATTCACAACCTCGCCGTCAATATCATTGTATGTTTCCACCGGAGAGGGAAATCTGTTTATCAAAACGGCGCCAGACCCAGCAAAAGGCTCGCAATAATGGTGACAATCAGGTAATAGCGGCAGCAACCATCCAAGATGAGAGAACTTGCCCCCATACCAGCCGAACGCAATTTTTTTCTTTCGCTGTCTTATTATTGTGCGATCATTTAGTGTCTCATCCATAATGTAGTCTATGTATATTTGTGAGCTTTTTCTTTTTTTCATGCTTGATGTCCTTGATCTTCTAATGCTTAATCCTAAAAAACTTTTAAATTACCATCTTCTTTAACATTACATATAGCTAATTAGCTATACGTGAGGGATACCTCACAAACTCCTTTATTCTATTTGTGTTATTTTAGTCAAGCTTTATTTCTTTATCTTTTTGATTTCATTATAGAGTGCCAAAGTGCACCAATTTCAAATACCATCTGCATCACGAAGTATAAAGAGATTACACAGTTTGGGCAGATTAAGCTCCCTCACCCGTTTGATGTCCTCGCAATGCCCTCGCCTCAACCGGCAAATTCTGGGGAGAGGCGAGGGCATTGCGAGGGAGGCAGACGGGAGGCTTGCTTCGCTGCGCTCAACTAATGAATGATGAATAATGACGGCTGCGCAGCGCAGGTTGATCATAGCTGCGCTCATGGCGGGGGTATCGATTTTGGGTTATGGGTTACCTGTAAATGAAAATTAAGCACCGCTAATTTGCGCGAATACGCCACAAATAAAAGTCTTAAACCTAACAAGTTACTCTCGAAACGAGCGCAACGCCTAATACCTAAAACCTATCACCTAACGCCTGCTAAAGGATTTACGGCAGCCATGGACTCCTGGATTCAAACACGATAACCCTGCCCTGAGCGTCAGCTATTAAATTAACCTGCGCTTGCGCAGCCGCCATTATTCATTATTCATCATTCATTGTTCATTTGCGAGCTTGCGAGCATTTCCGCCACTTGAAGTCAATGTCGCTTGTGAAAGGCGTTGATCGGGTAAAAGGCGGATAAGCGTCATTAACTCCAAGGGCTTGCACTGATATTGGTTTACCAAATAAGGAGTCAAATGAGAGAATTCAGGTTGGATAATAGGCTGTGAAATATGGCGGTTATAAATAATCATAAAACCCAAACTTGTAAAATATTAAAACATAAAAACATTGAAAGCTTGAACAGAGAGTATCATGCTTGGCTGCCGCGCGGAGAGGTTGTCCCGAAATGCCAAAACCAAGCACGATATCAAGCAAAACGAGAATGTAGGGGCGCAAGGCGCCAAAGCTCGCTTTTAACAAAGCGTGCGCGCAGCGCACACCGTAATAAATTCAAACACTATCCGTAATGATTACCTGCTGCGTAATGATTTCGGCGGGTTCAATGCCTTGAACCCCTACATTTCAGGTGTGGACATTTCTTGGTGTTGTGTTGTTTGCGTATTACTGGACAACCTCGGCATTATAGATAGCAATCGCGTTATGTAGCAACATGATAAATAAAACCCCAGCCCTATTCTCTTTTATGGCAGAAAGCTCTGAGGAGTTTTCTGCCATAAAAGAGAATAGGGCTGGGGGATAAAAAGACAATCATCAGAACGCACCTATTACCCAGGGTTTATCTTGCCCAAAATATCGCAAGCTCATTTTGGGCACGAACACCCTGGGCTACCTAAACTGTTAGCTCTGACGGGCTAAGCTCGTTTGTTGATCACAAATAGCATGAGTCCAGCACTCATTTTGGCAATGCCTAAGAAAACCCTCAAAAACACCCATTAAACAATGCTAATTCTATTGCAAAATAGAGTAAACCTATTTCAGTATAAGACAATTTCTTATTTCTGGACATTTCTGCTATTCTCTATTAGCCGCATAAACTGGATCTACATCCCCCCAAAAAGCTCCAAAACCCATCTTATTCCTTCTCCTTTCTCAGCTAAAAACTCAAAAAAGCATAAAAAGTGTTGACAATTTATTTTAGTTCAATTATCGTGGGTTTATAGTTCGTTGAACAGCCGAAACGCTTTGATATTGAACCTGGCATATACTGCCTAAGTCCCTTAATATCAGCGTATAGCTTAAGCATATAGCGTGTACTGGATGAGCTGGGAAATGCCCCATTATTTTGCCAAAACAGCGCAAAATGCCGGGGACACACAGCTGCAATTTCAATAAAATAACTAATAAAAGAATCCTAAAAAAAAATGGAGGAAAGATGAAAAAATCCTTGTTAATCGTCCTTAGCCTGTTTTTGGTGATTGCCGGTTTGGCAGCCACTCAGATGCAGCCGTCTAAGCAAGCCAAAGCACTTGATATTCAGGTTCAAGGCAGTGCTCCGAAAGCATTTCGCAATGCGCCGGAATTTACTTTTACCAAACTTCCTACCGCCTTGATGACCAGCTATTACGATTATATGATCGGGAGCTACAACGGCTTGCCCTTGCGGGTTACTACCGATCCGGATTTTCCGGGCTATTTTATGACTTATCATGGCAAGCGCACCGCCAGCGGTACCCGCCGGGTATATTATGCACATTTGGATGCCAATGGAAACGTATTGAACAACAACGAAATAACCGCTGTTGATAACAACGAAGGTTATCCCACTTTGGCGGTTGACCCTGTATCTGGCAAGCCGATGTATGCCTGGCATGCCAGCAATGCTCCCAACGATGAATTGGTCGTGGAATTTACTTCCGATGCCTATATGTTTGGTATTTCCGGTCTTTTCAACGAATTGGATATTATTGCCGATAATCCCAGCACCATTATCCTGCCCAATGGCGTAGAAGTGCTTGGTAATGAATTTATCTGGCCAACGGCTGTGGTAGGTCCTTCGCCGGTAACAGGTAAGCGCAGAGTATATGTATCCATGCGCAATAACACAAGCCACGCTTTGAATGGCAACCCCAGCGAAAACCCCTTGATCGCTTATGCCGATTTTGATGGAGACATGCTGGAAGGCGGAGTGCCTTTGGATTGGCAACACACCACCGTACCTTTTATGGACGCATGGAACAACGATCTGGAAGCTCTGCGCCGCCCCAGCAACGCCATTTATGTAGATAACCTGGGTAATCTCTTTTATCTGGGCTATCACAATGCCTGGGATGCAGATGAAAACTCCATTCACGAGCCGCAACTGGATGTATTCAAATGCGACAACTATGGTGAAGGAACCTGGGTAGAATATCATGGTTCAGATGATATTGAAACCTGGAACCCTGAGATTTATGAAGGCAGCAATGATGACCCCTTGTTTGGTGATCCGGACGAATATCCAGACATTGTTTGGAGCATCATCAATTCCGGGCACTTGAATGCAGTGTCAGACGCTCGCGGTCGTGGACATTTTGGCGCACTTTATTCCGTATATCACCCCAGCGGCGTTTATTGGCCTGCCTTCCACACCGTAAAATCCGTAGTATGGAATCCGAACGACAATAGCTTTTCAGAAAGAGAAATCTATCCTCAAAAACCCGAGGAGGATGATTTTAACCAGGTATTTACGCACTGGGACGTGGAAGCTCCCTTTGGCGAAGAAGATTATGATGACGGCATATTGCAGCTTTCGGGCTTGACCTATCCCTTCCCGCACTGGGATCAATCTCTGCATAGTGATGCCATGTTCTTCCACTACAGCAATGTAAAGCTTTCCGAAGCGAATGAGAAAGGCATGATGGTAGCCGTATGGCAAGATAGCTATCGCGCCAAGAGATACAATGCGGATAACGACGATGACTATCTGGCTTATGCTCAAACTCCGGAAATTTGGATCTCCGTATCCCCAGATAACGGCGATTCCTGGAGCGAACCCATTATCCTGAATAACGTTGATACCCCTGAATTTGCCGGCATCAAACCGATGTGGGTATATCCCGCAGACAAGGTGCTATTTATAGGCGAAGAAAACGGACACAATGTGGGTAAAATCGGCTTTATGTTCTACGACGACTTTACCTGGGGCTCTTATTCCAATTCCCCGCCTGCTCACCAGAATAACGATGGCGGCGACATCATGTTCATGGAATTGCAGATCACCTTCCCCATTCCCGGTGCTAACCAAAATAATACCGTTCCGGCTGTAAGCAGAATGCTGAATCCGAACTATCCGAACCCCTTCAATCCCGAAACCAATATCAGCTTTGATATGCCCAAAGCCGGCGCTGCCAAACTGGAGATTTACAACGTAAAAGGTCAGCTGGTAAAGAGTCTCTTTGACGGCACTGCTCAATATGGTAGAAACAGCCTGGTATGGAACGGCATGGACAACCGCGGCAACAAGGTTCCCAGCGGTATTTATTTCTATCGCCTGAGTACCGAAGGCAAGAGCGAAACCCGCAAAATGATGCTCATGAAGTAATCTGGCGAGATGCAAAAACCGCTGTTTTCCGGTCAATCTGCGGCAGGTGAAATCTTTTTCTCTTGCCAAAAAGCGCCTTGCCAAAAGCGTGGCAAACAAAATAGCAAGAGGAATGGTAAAAATGACCAATAAGAAAGAGCCTGAACACCTGCACAACGCGGAATGTGAAGATAACGAATGCGGTTGTGGCGAATACGACCGTAATACCATTATATTGGAAGCGGAAGATGGCAGCACCGCAGAATATAGGGTGATAGAGGTTTTGCCCTACAATGGCAATAACTATATCGCTTTATTAGACCAAGATGGAGAGACGCTGTATATCCTCCGCATTGATGATATCGAAAATGCAAAACTGAGTCATATCGAAGATGATGAAGAATACGCAGCCGTGGTAGCCCTCTTTGAAGAATACATCGAAAATCCCGAAACGTTTTGGGAAGAATTTGATGAAGAACTCGAAGATGAGGAAGAAGAAACGGAAGCGTAATCCGCAAACATATTCCCCAAAAACCAGAGCCGGCAAGTCCGGCTCTTTTTTGGTCTTGACGAAAAAAGAGAGATTCATTATGTGGATTATCATGAATAAAGCTACTAAAATAATGGATAATTCACAGCGGGAATGAGGAGATAGAGATGAAAGCAGATTTGATAATAATCAATGCCAGCGAGATACATACAATGGCAAATGGTGGCAAAGCCAAATGTGGCAAAGAGATGCAGGATAGCGGTTTAGTAAAAAACGCCGGAATCGCCATCAAAGAGGGTAAAATAATCGGGATTGGAGACAGCCGGCAGATAGAAAAGGATTACACTTGGGATGAGGCGATCGACGCCGGCGGTAGGGTAATGACTCCCGGATTTGTGGATAGCCATACGCATCCGGTATTTGTACACACCCGCGAGGATGAATTTGCCATGCGCATTGCGGGCAAAAGCTATGTGGAGATAGCGCAGGCGGGGGGCGGAATCCGCAGCAGTATTGCTTCCACTATAGCTGCCAGCGAAGAACAGCTCTTTGATTTGGCAAAAAAGCGCATTGATAAAATGATTGCCTTGGGTACTACTACTTTGGAAGCCAAAAGCGGCTATGGGCTGGAAACTGAGGCAGAGCTAAAACAGCTAAGGGTAATAAAAAGATTGGCAGATGAGCTTCCCATCCGCATTGTGCCCACCTTTATGGGAGCGCATGAGTATCCCGCCGGCTATAAAAACGATCATGAAGGCTATCTCAAGATTCTTTGTGAGGAAATGATTCCCGCCGTGGCAGAGCAGGGCATCGCCGTATTTTGCGATATCTTTACCGAAGCGCATGTATATAGCATTGAGGAATCTCGCCGCGTATTGACAAAAGCGCGGGAATATGGCATGAAACTCAAGATGCATGCGGATGAGATAGAGCCTATAGGTGGGGCAGAGCTGGCGGCAGAATTAAACTGCACTTCCGCAGACCATTTGGGCGCTGCTTCGGCTGCCGGAATCCAAGCAATGAGAGAGGCGGGTG
>JAQVIX010000057.1 GCA_028695495.1 Candidatus Cloacimonadota bacterium
CGATCTGGTGCTCCACAAAGTGCTCACACAAAAGGGCAATCAGCTTTCCCTGTCCGCTACCGGCGGGGATTTCGATCTTGTGTTCTTTGCAAAAGGCAGCCAGCTCCTCATAGCTGCTTGTGAGTACCTTCAGCCCCGTTGCTTCATCCACCAATTCACTCATCGTGGCACGCCTAAAAGGCTTATCCAGTTCCACTTCGCAGCCATTGTATTTATACAGGCTTTTACCCACTACATCATGCGCCAAATAGCGGATAAGCCCCTCTACCAAGTCCATCATTCCAGCCAAATCCGAATAAGCTTCGTAGGATTCCAGCATGGTAAACTCTGGATTGTGAGTGCGGTCCATCCCTTCATTGCGGAAGTTTTTGCCGATCTCATATACGCGCTCAAAGCCGCCTACGATGAGGCGCTTGAGATAAAGCTCCACTGCGATGCGCAGATACAAATCCACATCCAGGGTATTGTGATGCGTAATGAAAGGGCGGGCATTGGCGCCGCCATAGAGGGGTTGCAAGATGGGGGTTTCCACCTCGATATAGCCGCGGGAATCCATATAGCGGCGAACTCCGCTTACAATGCGGGAGCGCAATTCAAACACCTTGCGATGGTCGGGATTGAGCAGCAAATCCAGATAGCGCTTGCGATAGCGCAGCTCGATATCCGAAAACTCGTCGTAGCGTACTGTTTTGCCATCCACTACCTTTTCTTTTACGGCAGGGATGGGACGGATATTCTTGCCCAAGAGCGTGATAGAACTACAGCGCAGGGAGTATTCCCCCGCCTGAGTGCTAAAGAGCGTACCTTCTGCTTGCACAAAGTCTCCGGCATCGCAGAGCTTAAAGAGGGCGTAGTTTTCCTCACCCAATTCGCGCTCAGATACATAAAGCTGGATTTTGCCGCTATCATCTTCCAGATTACCAAAGCCCAGCTTTCCCTGCCGCCGCATGGCTACCAGGCGTCCGGCTATTATCACCTTCTCGCCGCTTTCAATCCAATTGTCCTGCCCTTCCCATAGCGCAGCAACCTTATGCGTGCGCTTGCTTTGGATGGGATAAGGGTCTATCCCCAGGGCACGGATTTTCTGTAGCTTTTCTTTGCGAAGCTTGATGAATTGATTTTCCGCCATTTATTTATAAGTCTTTGAAGGGGTTATCGTCTATAGCAACGGTTTTCTGGCTGGCATATTTGCGCCATTCTTCGTCTGACCTGCCTCTGCCTCCGCGGCGTCCAAAATCCGAGCGTTCACGTGGCTCGCGATATTCGCGTTGACCCCGCTCTTCGCTTCTGGGGCGATTTGCAGCGGCTATTTCTTCGGGCGTGCGATCCGTATAGTCCAGGGTAATACGATGGTTTTCTTTATCCACAGCGGTCACCATCAGGGTTACCTGATCCCCGCCTTTGAAGCTATCGCTTTTGCGCACGCGGGAGCGCGGCAAAAGACCGGTAATACCTTCGCGGATGGTTACAAACACACCAAAATTGGTGGTGGATTCCACAGTGCCTTCAAAAGGCTCTTCCAGAGTAATGATACTATCGATATCATCCCAGGGATCCGGCTGTAGCGCACGAAGCGAGAGGGAAATCTTTTGCATATCGGGATCTATGCGCAGGATTTGCACCTGAACATAATCGCCTTCTTTCAGCGCTTCCCGTGGATGCTTGATATTGCGGTTCCGACTCATTTCGGATACGGGAATAAGCCCTTCCACGCCGGGTTTGATCTCGGCAAAGGCACCAAAATTGTGCAAGCGCAAAACGCGGCAATTTACTTCATCACCTTCCTTAATCTCTGCCATGGCGCTTAAAAAGGGATTTTCCTGCATGGCTTTGAGCGAAAGCGCTATCTTACCGCCTTTGATGGAGAGGATCTTTACTTCCAATTCCTGCTCTACTTTGAGCGCATCCTGCGGCTTTATTACATGCTGCCAGGATATTTCGGAAACGTGCATCAAGCCTTCCACGCCGCCTAAATCGATGAAGGCGCCAAAGGAGGTCATGCGCATTACTTTGCCGGGAACGATATCGCCTTCGGAAAGGCGGGCAAGCGCAGCTTCTTTGGCTTCTAAAGCGTGTTGTTCTGCCAATTGACGGTGGGAAACCACAATCCGGCGGCAATTCTCTGAGCACTCAATCACCAAGAAGTCCATACTTTTGCCGATAAATAAAGCGGTATCCTCGGCTGGATGCAGCGATATCTGAGAAACGGGACAAAATGCCCGCGCCCCCAAAATATCGACGTTAAAACCGCCCTTGGTAAGCGAATATACCTTGCCTTGCACCGGTATCTTCTTCTCGAAAGCATCGCGTATGGCCTTTTTATCCACATATTGCTTGGTGAGGCTTTTGCCAACTACGTAGCCCTGATCGTTATGATCCACCACGTAACCTTTGAGAATATCTCCCACTTGCAAAGTGAGAGCGCCCTTTTCATCGGAATATTCGCCGATTTCGGCGTAAGCATCGTATTTATCTCCCAAACTTACGATCAAATACTGATCCGTAATGGTTACCACGGGAGCTTCCACGACGTCGCCTTTTTTGATTTCTGATGTGTTTTGAAAGGAATCCTCGAGCATGCGAAGATAATCTTCTTTCATTTCCTTTAAAGCAGCTTTGCTGCTGGTTTCACGCACCTTGTCTGACATAAGTATCTCCTAACGACATTTGAAAGTACCATGTTTTTAGAGCGCTGGATTTTGTAAAGAATTATTTTTGCTGCACCTATATATCCAAATCCTTAAGCCGCCTTGCCGGCAAAAACACTTGACCTATTTTGCCCTGCCCAAAAACATAGCGCAAAAGAAACAAGGACATTGGATAATGATAGATATCGAAGCTCTTCTGCCTTTGGTAGAAAAACCTTCCCGCTATATAGACCACGAAATAAACGCCGCCCGTAAAAGCTTTGATGCCCACCCGGTACGCATGCTTTTTGCCTTTCCAGATCTCTATGAATTAGGCGTATCGCATCTGGGGTTAAAGATCTTGTACAGCATTGTAAATGATCTGGATTATGCCATGGCAGACCGCATGTATCTGCCCTGGCTCGACCTACTGAAGCTTTTGGAAGAGCATAATCTGCCCCTATTCGGTTTGGAAAGCCGCAGAAGCGCCCAAAGCTTTGACCTAATAGGCATTACCCTGCAAAGTGAACTTAACTTTACGAATGTGCTCAAGCTTATCGAAGCTTCGCAGATACCTTTGCGCAGCACCCAGCGCCAAGAAGGGCATCCCCTCATCATGGTGGGAGGTCCCTGCGCCAGCAATCCCCTGCCATTAGCGCCATTTATCGATGTATTCTTTATCGGCGAAGCGGAGGAAGCGATTGAGGAAATTGCCGCCATTTTGCAGAACTACCCCAGCCGCAGTGAGCGCCTGAGAGAGCTGAAGAATGTAGCCGGCTGCTGGGTTCCGGAATACCTTGATGCTAAGCTTCTCTTGCCTGCGCTGCCCATTAAAAGCCGCAAATACGCCAGCTTTCATCATTCGGAAAGGCTGCATAAACCGCAGCTTCTAAGCTGGCAATTAGCCACTCACAATCGCTATACGGCAGAGATTATGCGTGGCTGCTCCCGCGGCTGCCGCTTTTGCCACGCCGGCTACTATTACCGTCCGGTGCGCGAGCGCGATAGCGATGACATCATCCGCGAGCTTAGCGAGGAGATACAAGCCAGCGGCTGGGACGACGCCGGGCTTATCTCCCTTTCCAGTAGCGATTACTCCTGCATTCGCGAGCTGATGTGGCGCCTGATGAAGGTGGTAGATACCGGCAAAACTCATATCTCGCTGCCTTCCTTGAGGGTAGATAGCCTGGATGACTCCCTGGTAAGCCTGATGAAAGAACTGGGCAGGGAGGGGCTTACTATCGCCCCGGAAGCAGGCAGCCAGCGCTTAAGAGACATTATTAATAAAAACCTAAATGAAAATGAAATCCTGCGCGGCGTGGAAATAGCTCAAAGCCTCTCCTGGCAAAAGATTAAGCTCTATTTCATGATCGGTTTACCCGAAGAAACTGATGCGGATATTCAAGCGATTATCGATCTCATCCACAAGATAAACCTGCAAGGCAAAAAGCGCCTGCAACTAAATGTAACCATATCGCCTTTTACGCCAAAGCCTTTCACTCCCTTCCAATGGAGCGGAATGCTGGAGCGCAATTTGCTACTCAAGCGCGCCCTCACCATCAAAGACGCCTTTGCCCGTCAGCGCAATATCCGCATCCGCTATCATCAGATTGAAAACTCCATTTTGGAAGCCTGCCTTACCCGCGGCGATCTCAGGATGGCGGAAGTATTATACAGCGCTTACCGGCAAGGCGCGCTATTTGACGGCTGGCAGGAAAGCTGGGATTACAGCCGCTGGGAAAGTGCTTTTGCCGCCCAGGGTATAAACCCCAAGGAGTATCTCTCCTCCTTTGATCCGGAATCCCCCTTGCCCTGGGATTTCATTGATATTGGGGTATGCAAAAAGTTCTTAAAAAGCGAATGGGCAAAGGCACAGAAAGCGGAAAGCACGCCGGATTGCCGCGAACTTTGCAGCCTTTGCGGCGTTTGCGATGAGGAAGTGGCTACCGTGGATGCTCCCAAACCCTTGGCGCTGGAAAGCTACGAAGCGCCACCCAAGCCCGAATACAATATCCAGATTCAATATCGCTACCGCATTGGCTACGAAAAGCTTGGCTTATTGCGCTTTATCTCCCATTTGGATTGGATGCGCATGCTCTTCCGCCGCATTAGCATTTTGGAGCTACCCACCGTGTTTACCATGGGCTTTTCCCCGCATCCCAAAGTAAGCCTCTCCCCTCCTCTGCCGCTGGGCGTGGAAAGCCACTCTGAATACTTTGATATTTCATTTTACAAAGAGCTAAAGCCAGAGGAAATCCTCAGCGCCTTTGCCCAAACCCAAATCCCGGATTTTAAGCTAAGCTCCTGCCAGAGAATAGACAAAGATGCCTGGCTGCCGCAAGCGGAGCTGCTCCAGATAGTATTTCCCATAGAACGATATACTCAGATAGATTCTGAGCTAAAAGCCTTTGCCGCCAGTGAGCGCAGAGATTTTATCAAGAAAACAGAAAAGCGCGAAAAGTGCTACGATTTGAAAGAGATAATCCTGGATTATCAGCTTAGCCCCACCCAGCTTTTACTCAAGAAAAGCCTTGCCAGTCCGGCATTATATGATGTATTGGAAGCCACATTCAGGCTACCCAAAGAAACTCTGTATCAGATGCAGATCTGCCGTACGGCATTTTACTGATGAAGTTCAATTTGATCTGGCGCGTTTTACCAGGATATTCCAGCTTCCCTTACAGAAATACTTAAAATCCGTTCTAACAGGCTTTTCCAGCTTTTGCACAAGGTATTTACGTTCGGATTCCACTATTTCCTCAAATGTTTTGGGCATGTCCGCATAAAAAGGCGGCAGCAAACCCGGCTTTACCTTTAGCCTTAGTTCTTGCATATCAGCGGGATAGAGGCTAAAATAGTGTTCCGAAAGGGCGCGCACCCCTACCAGGCTGAGTTCCCCCGCAAAGAGATTCAAAAATTGCGGCAGCTCATCTATCCACAGCTTGCGCATAATGCGCCCCCAGGAAGTAATGCGGAAATCGTCCTTGAACTTCCCGCCTTCCTGTAAGCTATTGGTAGCATGCACATAAGATTGCAGATATTCGCTATAAGGGTGCATGGTGCGAAACTTCTTTACATAGATTATCTTGCCACCTTTGCCGCGCCGTTTAAGGCGGATAAGGGGTCCATAACTGGGGTTTTTATCCTCCCGCGGCTCCGCACTTTTCTTGAGGATAAAGTGCATGGTATTATCTATTTCCCGCTTGTGAATTAGCTCAAATCCGCAGAAATAGAAGCGCCCCAGAATCTCCGTTTCGGATAGTGCGCGGTTTTTTCCCCTGGTAATGGCAAAATACCAGCCCTGGATGATGGGCAGCTTTGGGCTTACGCGGCGAAAAAGGAAATCGAATGCGTACAGCACAATCCCAAAATAGGGGGTATAGCGTTTGTAAAAGTCTCTGCGGCGTTCGCCAATGGTTTGCCCCTTACAGATAAATACTCCGCCCGGTTGCAGCAGACGGTTTGCCTGAATCAGATAGGCATTGAGGCGCCGGAAATCGTTGATCTTATGCAGATTCATAAAGAGATGCCGGCTGCCATCTTCTTCAGCCTGGATATTGAAAATGCTATCGCTATCCAACACCAGGCTTTTGCTACGGCTAAAACGCGAGAGATCGATATATTGGGTAAGGAACTCAAATAACTGTGTATCTTTGGCGAGATATTTTTCAAAGAAAGGCACCAATACGCTATCTTCTGCAATCTCAATGGCAAAAGACGGTATGTATTCTTTGTCGGAAATTGTGGGGATTTGGTAAGGCTCTTCGGGAACGAAAAACTTCGGGCTTTGCAGGTCTTCCATCGCCTTAGAATCCGTGATCAAACGCGGCGAGGCAAAGCTGCGGTTTTCCTGATTGAATCGCATGCTATAATACACGCCGATAAAGATGAGCAGCTCGATGCCCACGGAGATAAGCATGGTGCCCAAAACGATATAGCGCGAATAATAGAACTTATTGAAGATATACATTGCCACAAATACGATTAGGGCTGCCACCGTATCGCATTTGATAACCCGTTTTAGCATCTCTGCCCCATTTTCCACACTGCCCACAGAGAATTTTAGCCCCCCCATACCGGCGCCTATCCAGATGAGGACAAAGGGGATAAGCGAACGCCAATAGTTTGAGATAATTACTCGAGTGCCGCTGCGAAACTTTGCCACCAGCAAAAAGGAAAAGACCAGGATGCCAATATTTAGCACAAAAAGAAGATATTTACTAAAGCGCTGTTTCATAATAACCTGCCGCCTTGTATAGATTGCAAATATAATAAAGAAATAGTGTAGGATTTTTCTCGAATTTTTGGGAAAAAAGGCAGCCCCAAGCTGATCTGTGCAGCTTGTTTTGGTGCTCTTTTTATCTGCCAGCTAAAATACAATTATCCGATACTCCTCTATCAATCTACCATTATTAAACACATAAAATAAATACTGAAGCTTTGTCAATATAAATATTAAGGTCTGTTGTTTTTTGGGGGGTTCAAGTATCATTGCCGGTGAGAGATACACATATCGGTTTACCATTGCGCTTCGCCTTTTTCGCTTGCTTGCGTGTATTCAAAGGAGATACATTATTTATGAAGGTTCATATTTGCATTCTACTATTGTATTTACACTCCTTCCCCGTTGGTTCCCCGTCCATTCTCCGTGCAAGCAACGGGTTAACAACGGGTTACGAATGATTTGCATGTCCCATACTGAATTTGGTTGAACACAAATTGAATCGATTTGTGGCGATTTATGTTTGATAATAGGCTAAAAAACATGATGATTATAAATAATCTTATAGCTTCAAGGCTTTTACAGATTTTTAAAGCCCATAAATTATGGAAGGTTAAACAGGGAATATCAAGCTTGGCTGCCGAGCGGAGAGGCTGTCCCAAAATGCCAAAAATACACGATATCCAATGAAATGGGAGTGTAGGGGCGCAAGGCGCCAAAGCCCGCTTTTAAGAAAGCGTGCGCACTACGCACACCGTAAAAAATTGATATTGAGTCCGTAATGATTACCTGTTGCGTGTAAAATCCGGCGGGTTCAATGCCTTGAACCCCTACATTTCAGGGGTGGACATTTCTTGATGTTGTGTTGTTTGCACCGTATGGGATTGCCTGAAAATAATCGAAACTAAAAAGACTCTATTTCTTCAGCAAAAGCCACAAAAAGAAGGGGCAACCGATAGCGGCGGTAACTATCCCCACCGGAAGCTCTAATACGCTGATACTCTTAGCGATAAAATCTGCCAGCAGCAGGTAGCAGGCGCCTAAAAAGAGGCTGTAGAGAAACACTTTCTTTTGGGTGCCGGAGTTGCTGAGCCTTACGATATGGGGAATGATAAGCCCCACAAAGCCGATGATACCGGCGTATGATACAATGATGCCGATAATGAGCGAACTAAGGATAAAGATTTGCCGGCGCAGACGGTGGATACTAATGCCCACGCTCATGGCATAATCATCTGAAGTGCTCATGATATCCAAAGCGCGGCTTTTGAGATATAGCCAGATGAGGATGGCAAGCACCAGCAGGCTAAGCCCCATAAAAAGATGCCATTCACCATAACTAAATATGCGCCCCAGATTTCCCATCAAAGTGCCCAATATCAACACGGTATCTTCCCGATTAAGATACATCATTAACGAAATAGCGCTGGAGAAAAACATCCCCACGATTACGCCGGCAATAATCAACCGCGTTTTATCGAATACCCCGCGTTTTTGCGCCAAACGCCAGACCAAAAGCATGGTAAGCGTAGCGCCCACAAAGCCGCCCAAAGGCATGAGCACCACTGCGCCGATTACACCCATCAAAATACTGCCAAAGGCGGAGCCGGAGGATACCCCCAGAATGTAAGGCTCTGCCAAGGGATTGCCCAGCATAAGCTGATATACGGAGCCAATGCCGGCAAGGCTCATGCCGGTAATGAGGGTAAGCCAGAGCCGGGGGATGCGCACCTGCCACAGGATATTGGCATCCGGCTTGCCCCAGCCCAAATAGAGCACCAATATGCTAAAGGCAATAATCAGCCAAACAAAGTAAATACCAGCTTTACGCTTACTCACCGGTCTTAGCCCTCCAAAGCTCATAAATCTCGCTAAGCCTCTGGATACCCTGCACAATGCGGGGAGCGCCTCTTTGGATAAGATCGGGGTCTATATCGTCTTCAAAAAAGATCAGGTCGTTTTTGAGCGCCGGAATATTCTGCCAGCCTTTGCGGGAAAGGATGTTTTGCCGGCTATCACGCGAGTAGCAGATCATGATATCCGGTGCGGCTTTGATAACCGCTTCGGGATTTACCCGCGAGTAATCCCGTTCCAGAGTGTTGAATACATTATCTCCGCCCGCCAGCTCAATCAATTCGCCCACAAAGGAATTATCCGCCACGCTCATCAGCGGATCGCGATAGATTTCCAGATACACTTTGGGGACGCTTTTGCCCTGGTTTTGTTGCCGGATAGAAGCGATTTGGGATTGCATTTCCTTTACCAAAGCCTGCGCCTTATCCCCGCTATCGGTAAGCTCGCCCAAATGCAGGATGCCACTATATATTTCGTTCACGTTTTTGGGATACAGGCTTTCCACGCGGTAGCCCAGGCGCCGGAGGTCTTGTGCGATGGCGTCTTGCTCCAAAGCAGTAGTAAATACGGTTGTAGGCTTGAGTGCCAGCACTTTTTCCAGCTTTACGCCACCAAAGGCGCCCACCTTTTCAATCTCTGCCAGGGCGGGCGGATATGTACATTCATCCGTAAGCCCCACAATGCGCTGCGTAAGCTCCAGCGCCGCCAGGATTTCGGCAATTTCGGGTGAAAGCACCACATAGCGCTCTTGTTCCTGCTCTATCCCTCTGCGGCAGGAGCTTGCCAGCAACAAGAACAGGATGATGAGAAGGTAAATGAATCGTTTCAAAAGCAATCCTTGAAGGTTTTACATTTATTATTCACTTGATGAGGGCAGGCACGCAAAGCTGCCCCTACATACGGGAGAGAGGCAATTCCCTGCAAGCGAGCATGAGTTCAAGCGGCGTTCCCAGATTACACACACCATGCGTCAGCTTCTAATTAAGCATTGCGAGCGAAGCTAAGCAATACCACCATCATTCATCATTCATCATTCATCATTCATTGTTCATTGTTCATTATTCATGGATTTTGCGCTGCATTCAGCATTTCTTTGGTAGGCTGAGAGTTATCATCCCGTTTCCAGCGGTCGTCCAGCTTCATGGTTACTGGAGATTTATGCTTGAAATAGTGCACAATGGCATCGCGCAGGTTTATCTGGTGATAGGTAATGTTTTCTTCGGGCACATACATCAGGAGGTTTAGTCCGGCATTGCCCTGCATCAAAAAGTCTGTGGTCACCACCTTGTAAGTCGCTTTTGGGTCCCAGGCTTTGCCGCCTATCTTTAGGCTGGTTACGCGGTCGAAATTGGGGCGTTTTTTGGAATACACCACGTTTACGCCGGCTACTATGAGCCCGGCGCGGCTGCCTTCCACGCGCGTTTCGATGATCTTGCGCAGAAATTCACCATCGCAGGTAAAGCTTACCACCATATTGTCAAAGGGCATTACCTCAAATATGCTGCGATAGGTAACGGGGCCGTTTTTGATCTCGGCGCGCACACCTCCCAGATTTAGGAACGAGAAATCCGCATCCACCATGTATTTCATTGCTTCCACGATGGTATTGCCCATCAGCGATTGCGCATCCACATTGGTGCGGCTAAGGTGCACTGTGGAGTAGCCTACTATCTCGTCCATCCCCACTTCCGCTTTGGCTACCTGCGCTTCTATCATCTCCAGCGCCTCGGCATCGGGGATGAATTGGTCTTCAAAGAGGGTAATCATGCTGCCTTCGCGTAAGGCGGGGCTTTCATAGCCGGAGACGGTTTTGGTTTCTGGATCGATGGTAAGGGTGATGAGTCCCAGATTGGAGCCATAGGCATAGCTCTGAATTACCATGGTGTGGGTAACGGGATCGATCCAGGGTTTGGGGATGCCTTTGTGTATGTGCCCGCCTATCAGGAGATCGATGCCAGTTACTTCACGGGCTATCTCCTGGGCGTCGTAGCCCCAATGCGCTGTGCGGGTGGCATAGCGGGGTGTGCCTTTTTCGTCGTAGCGGCTCAGGTAAGTGGGTTCTATATCATAAGGCAAGCCGGCATGCCCCAAAACGATTACTATATCTACCTTTTCCTCATCACGCAGGATGTTTACATAGCGCTGCACGGTTTCTTTTTCGTCTAAGAACTTCAAGCCCTTGATGTTTTCAGGGAAGCTCATCTTTTCGGTATCGGTGGTGGTAAAGCCCAAAATACCAAGGCGCAAGCCCAGGCGGTTTACAATGGTATAAGGAATGGCATAGTCCGGGATTTCGCCGGTAGCGGTATCGATTACGTTGCAGCTTAGGATGGGAAAGTTTGCCATCTCCAGAGCTTCGATAAGCTCATCTTGCATGATGTCAAACTCATGATTCCCAATGGTCATGGCATCGTAGCCAATGTAATTCATAAACTCAATTACGGCTTTACCTTTACTTACCGTGCCTACGGGGCGCCCCTGAAAGAAATCTCCGGCGTCCAAGAGCAGGGATTGCCGGTTTGCGCTTTCCCAAGCTCGCACCATCTTGATCAGCGTGGCAGCAGAGGCACCTCCCCCAAGCTGGGGCGGAAATTCCGGATTCATAAAGGTAGCTTGGGCACGGTCGATACCGCCATGCACGTCGTTTGACCACAAAATATCCAGCCGCAAATCTTCTGCCACAAGAAGCGGCAAAGCGGCAAGCAGCAGGAAGAGTAAAATGTATCTTCGCATAAGATAAACCTCGCTGTTACCAGCAGATGGAAATGCCGGCATTCAGGTTGATATAGCTCTCTTTTACTTTGTCCGGATTTTCCCAGCCGCGATCTGCCAGCTTGATATAGCTATTTGGCCAAAGCACGTAAGTACTGGAGCCGGTATAGGTTTTATCGTTGTAGTAGCTATCGCCAAAGAGGTCTAAAGCGCTGTATTCGCGCCAGGCATAGCCAAAGCCCAAATCCAGGATCAGGTTCTTTGCCAGCTCGATGCTGGAACCGCCCGTAATCATGGGCGTAAGCACCTTGGTAGCTACAAAAGCGCTGAAGGTCTCGCCGGCAGCATTGGTTTCTTCTACCCGATCCACCAAATAGCTATTCACCGCCTGGAAGCCCAAACGCAGGGGCATGCGGTAAATGATGTGGTGCTCTACTCCGGCATAGATATTATACAGCGGATCAAAGGCTTTATTTACGCCTTCATAATCCACGCGCTCAAAATCCATATTGAATACCGTGCGGGTGGTATTGCGCGGGTAGTAGGCAAAGCCCAGCTTCATCTGGCTGGGGTATTTGTGGGTATCATCCAGATCTGTGAAGGTGCTATCCACGGCGGTATTGCGGAAGGCTTCGCGATATTCATAGTCCGTGCCTTTTAGCTTTAGAGATTTCGGGGGGCTATAGCTAAAGCCCAGTCCCCAACGAGCGCCCAGGCGCAGGGCAGCACCCAGCTTCAGGTCTCCGCCTTTTAGCTCGTATTCCACCTGATGGCTATATTCCGGCAGGTTTCTATTGGCAGGCATGCGTTCAATAGCCCAATCGCTCCACTGAACGGTTTTCAGCTTTTCAATATCGCCCTGTAGCCAGCCATAATCCGCTCCTAAATGCAATTCCAGATTCTCTTTGAAGCTGTATCCCACCGCCAATACCGCAGCGCTTTTGCTTACTACACCTTTATTTTCGATATCGTTTTGGGCTATTTTTTCCGGATACATATCGTCATCTGTATTGCGGTTGTTGCGAATCTCCTCGCGGTATGTGCCTTCAAAGCTATAGAGCGGGCGGTGATAGGCGCCAATGCCGAGATTGAAAGCGCCAAAGCTGGGGGCAATGAATCCGGCAGCGCTGAAGGCGGTATAGTTATTGATATTCGAGGCATATACGGCGTCGTCGATATAGTTATCGAAAGAATTGTATAAGGGCAGCATGCGGATATCCTCGGTGCGGTTCAGGTTTCCGCCCAAATGCAGCGCGGCAAATCTCTTCATCAGGCTCAGGTTAGCCGGATTTTCTGTAATGCCTGCCGCACGAAAGTCGTTGTAGATACCGGCAGAGCCCATGGCATAGCTGCGGGCATCCAGGGCGCCGTAGGCATTGCCAAAATAATCGTCTGTAATGCTAAAGCCCAGCAGCAGGCTGCACGCCAGGCTCAGGATTGTAAGGAAGATCGATTTATTTGATAACATGTTTCCTCCACGTTAGAAGCGATAATCAAGGGAAAGTCTGATGGTGTTTTCACTGTGTTCCACACGTTCAAAATAACGCAGATCGGCAATGGCATTGGGATCGTTGTTTTTGCGAATGCGGAGTTCTTTATCCTGATAGGTTTTATTACGATACTTTAGGTTCATATACATATTGCTGGAGATGCGGCTGGAGATGGCAATCCAGGCTTTGGCGCCTTTTTCGCCCATGAAGTCGATCTCCATATCTTCCCAATCCCAGTGTGAGATGCCATGCCCGTACCAATATAGGAAAGAGCCTTGCAGCTTTAGCGCCGGCGAGAAATTGTGAGTATAATTTACACAGATGTAGTCTCCCGTCATCAGCGTCATCGCCGCCGCCATGGTGTTATCTCCCGGCACTGCGGGATTTGTAAGCGAGGTATAAGGCGGGCTTTTCACCGTATTATAGCGGTATTCCAATTCCAAAAAGTCGCGGTTTGAAAGAAAGCTGCGAATCGCCAAGGTATATTCATTGGTTTTGGATACCCCTCTATCTGCCAAATCGTCATAGCGGTTTACCTGGTTTTTGTAGCGCAACCGCATGCCCAGCTGGAAGAGAGGGCGAAATTCCAGCTCACTCTGGAAGCGTGCGCTGCGGCGTCCATCCGCCAAACGCTCCCAAAGATCGAGATAGCTTCTGCCAATGGTAAAGTAGTTATTGAACTTGTAGCGGGTTTCAAAATACACGCCCTTTTCCGGCTGGCTCTGGTTGCTATTCTGAAAGATATCCGAGATGGTGGGGTTTGTAAGCGCATAAATATTCTTTTCCAGGATGGTATCGTCGTAGCGCTCATGCTCGGAAAAGCTATTGCTATAGGGGTTGTCAAAGCCGATATCATAATTTCTATAAAGGGTAAGCAGATAGAGATTTTCGTATTGGGTATGCGCACTTATCAGATACGCCTTGGGGTCGTCGCCCAGTTTCAAATCCCCGCCATTTACGCTTAGCTCGGCATATTCGCCCTGAACGGCGGTATTGCCTATCACTGTGCCGCCATCAAAGCCAATCACGCGGCGGTAATTTCGGTTGTAAGTATCCGTATAAGTGGAATACATGGAGCTAATCTCGGCATTTAGCGCCTTTTGCAGCTTGGGATAGTAATAGGAATCTCTAAAGAGGGTTTGCAAAAGTGTGTCATAACCCGGCACCATGAAGTGGGCATTATCATACAGCGCGGTATAGGTGGTAAAGCCCAGGCGCGTGCCTATCAAGGGGTTGATTTGTATATGAGTGCCCCACAGCTTTTCCTTCAGGGCATCCTTTCGTGCGGCGAGATTGAGGTAGGGCATGGCAAAGGCGTTGTATATTTGTCCGGAAGGGGCTGCGGGATTCAGATAGTTATTAAATACGCTTTCCGCTTCTATTAGTTCGTTATTATTGAGGTCCAAACTGGGATTGATATAGCTAAAGAGCTTGCGCTTATCCCCTACCACCGGGCTGCCATCGGCATAAGCATAGCGGCGGATATTGCCTTCCATATAGTAAGGATTGCCGTCTTCATCTTTTAATAGTTCATTGCCAAAGCGGTCCAGCATTACATAAGTGCCATCCTGGTGGATATATGCCAGGGCAGTTTTATCGTCTTGCGATACAAAGAAGGCGGCATTGAAATAGGGGTTATCTATTTCCAGCGCAGCACCCCTTAACGCATATTCCTGGGTGCGGGAGAGATCCGGCGTAATGCCCATTATGCGTTTGCTAAAGCCAAAGCCGGTCTTGCGGGCGCTATAGTAATCCGTATTTTCCATTACCAGCCCTTCGCCAAAGGTAGCGCGATAGTGCCCCAGATACAGTTTCAGTGCGGTGTTATTCAAATAGGGCAATTCGTCATTTTCATAGCCGGCATAGTATTTGCTATTTCCCAAAAAGTCCCGCGTATTCATATCCTGCCAGCCGGTATGCGCCTTCGGGCTAAAGTTCATAATACCCATCTTGTAGTTTTTGCCATAGCGCAGCCGCAGCTTGAGCAGCATATCCGGATCCAGGCGGTCAAGATTGAAATAGCCCCAATAGCTCATGCGCTTTTCATGCGGTATCTTTACCCAGGCGTTGCTATAGGTGCGCGGCACAAAGGGTTCATGAAACATATCGTATTTCCCCTCTTCGTAGTAGCGGGTATAATACTGAAATTGAGCGTCAAACATCAGGGCATTCTTTACCGGCGGCTCTTTGTAATATACGTAATTGCGCAGGTTTGTATAGCCATAGTGCGAAAGCCCCATGGTATTGCGCAAGTCCCGCATATCCGCTATCGTATCCCCGCGCGCCACCCGGGTCAATATCGCCACGGCATCCACCGCCGATACAT
>JAQVIX010000058.1:0-10156 GCA_028695495.1 Candidatus Cloacimonadota bacterium
GGCTCATGATTTCAACAACGGAAAATGACGATATTGAAAACAAAATAGCGCGACATTAGGTATGTATAATTAGCTGTATCGCCGCACATTACAATTGACTGCTCTCATTTTTATCTTGGAATGCCTGCTTTGTTGCACAAAAGCATTGACAAGCAAATTGACCGTTTAAAATGTGATCATCAGGATTTATTGGAGAAATGAATGTATATAGATCACCGTTATGAAGTGCTGGAGAGCCTGGGGTCAGGCTCTTGGGCAAACGTATATAAAGTAAAGGATATCCGCACAAACAAGCTTTATAGCCTGAAGCTATTCCAATACTTACCCTCAGACGAGCTTTACCGCCATTTTAGCGCCGAGGATATGCACCATATTACCAAGATTGAACACCCCAATCTCTTGCACGTGGTGGATTTTGGGCATGTGGGCGATCATGTTTATTTCATTAGCGAATACTTTGAAGGCAAAACGCTTAATAACTTCCGTTTCAATAAATCCCGCATTAGCCAGGTTTATGACATCATCGTGCAAATCTGCTATGCCCTGCACTCTCTGCACGATCAAAAGATACTGCATCGGGATATCAAGCTGGAAAACGTGCTTTTTCGCACCGAGGGCAACCAAATACAGGTAAAGCTTATTGACTATGGATTTTCGAAGCTGGAGCATAATAAGGACAGTCAATTGGTCTCAGGTTCTCTGCCTTATGTAGCGCCGGAGATGTATCTGGGACAGCCGGCATCTAAAGACACAGATTTTTATGCGCTGGGCGTAATGCTATATCGCCTTACCACCGGCTCGTTCCCCTTTAGTATAGACCAAATAAATGCACTTATTCAGGGAGGACACCAGTATTTCATTCCCAATTTCCCCTCGGAATTGAACAAAAACATTCCGCTGGAGCTGGAGCGCCTGATCCTGCGGCTTTTGGAGCATAATCCGGAAAACCGTTTCCAATCCTGCGCCGAGATTATCGACTATATCAATCGCATTAGCGGTAATGACTACCCCTTCTCTGTATCCTGGTCTATAGTAAATACTCTGAAATTCAATAGCTATATAGTAAGAGAAAAGTATTCGCACCAGATGCTGGAGTTTTTGACGGCAATCAACAATTCCAATGGCAAAATCCTTTCCCTCATCGGTGGTGATGGCTTAGGCAAGGATAGCATTTTGTCGCTCTTCCGCTATCACCTCTTGGGCGGGGAATACTTTTTGTACGATTACAGCTGCACGCGGCACGACCATGAAGCCTTCTTTGCGCTTATCAAAGAATATCTGCAATCCTTAAGCGAAGAAGAAATCCAGCGATATGATTCTCTCAAACTCATTTCGCCAAAGTTTCGCCACTATCTCTTTAATAGCGAGCAGGAAGCGCGCGGGGTGGCTCAGAGTATGGAGGATTTGCGCAGCGATTTTAGCTCGGCGCAAGAACTATTGGTACAGCTTTCCCAGCAGAAGCCCATCATCTTCATCATCCGCAATTTCCAATATGTAAATCGCCATACTATCGACTTTCTGAATTACTTCTCCCCCACTTTGGTGCAAAACCGCATTATGGTGGCGCTATCCTGCACGGATTTCAATAAGGTAAGCCAGATTAACCATACCGTTTTGATCAATATCCCCTTCCTCAGCCGCGAGGAAAGCCATAACTATATCAATCGTCTCTTGCCCAGTCCGGCGCCGGTAAGCTTATGCAATGCACTTTACTTACGCTCCAGCGGCAATCCCAGCTTCATCCGCGAAATCTTAATCGACCTTGTACAACGCAAGATGATCCAGCCTACGGATGTTGATAGCTATCCCAAGCACTTAGATGACTATCAATTACCCATGCGGCTATTACATTCGGTATATTCGCGCATGAGTCATC
The DNA here is from genome assembly GCA_028695495.1 of Candidatus Cloacimonadota bacterium. Lineage (GTDB taxonomy): Bacteria > Cloacimonadota > Cloacimonadia > Cloacimonadales > Cloacimonadaceae > UBA5456. Next base: position 1,877 of record JAQVIX010000058.1, read on the forward strand.
TCACCAGCCAAAACTACGCCAATCTGCAAAAACTAAGCGTGGTGCAAACTCCGCTTACCCGCGAGATGATCATGCACATTCTAAAGCTGAAGGACGTGGAGCTTTACAACCTGCTAAATGACGCTATCTACAACGAAATCCTTACCAAAGAGGGTAAGTATTATACGTTAGCTTTATCGAGGCCAAGGCAAGGATGTTTGAAGAATCCAATGTAAAAGTGCATGTGCTTATTTCCAAACGTCTGATCCAGTATTTTCAAAACAAGGAAGTGGAAGACCTCATTACCTGCCAGGGGCTGATTGATAATTCCTTTATGGCAGAAGACCTCTATTCCGCACGGCATTACTATCTGAAACTCTATGCGCTGCTCACGGATGATTATGAGCAAACGCGGGCTTACGATGCCATGCTGAGCGTATTGAAACTGGATTTTGACCCCCGAACGCAGGTAAGCACTACCGAGATCATCAAAGACCTCAGCTATTTTCAGGAAAAGACAGAGATTACGGGGTTATACGAGCGCGCTGGCTTCCTTTTGGAGGCTTCGCATGAGATTCCGGAAATCTTTGAGAAATACTATACCATTGGCAGTATTCATCTATTGCGTGAAAACCACATTCTGGCGCTGGAAAGCTTCAAGCTTGCCGAGCAACTGGTAGTAACGGGCAGGCAAAAGCTGCTTATCTGGCTGGCATATATTCAGGTATTTCTCAAGACGGATATTGAAAAGGCAAAATACTATATCGATCGTGCCATGAAAGAAGATGCCACGCTGGACCTTAAGATAGCCTTTATCGACCGCTTAGCCGTATATCACAACATCCAAAAAGATACCAATTTGGCGATTAAGATCATTGAGGATTTCTTTGCTACCCTGCCTTCGGAGCATGACGATCGCGTAATGTATCGCTTAGCCGCATTGCATAATAATCTGGGTGTGTTTTATAGCGACCAAAAGAATATCGAGGAAGCGGAAGAGCATCTGGGCATTGCGCTAAATATCTGGAAACGCTATAATATCCGCCGCTTTTTGGGCTTGATCTATAACAACCTGGCAGATCTTTATCTCAAGCAGGGCATCACCGTGGAATCCCACGCCTATTCGCGCCTGGCTTATGAATATGCAGATGAATTGAATCTTACCTCGATTCGCGCTTTGGCTTTACTCAATCAAGGTGAAGCCAAGATCAAGATGGGGGAATTTGCCGAAGCGGAAGAGCTACTTTTGGATTGTGAAAAGCTGATTAAATCTGTAAATAGCACAAATTACTTAAGCCCCATTCAGCGCAACCTGGCTTTGGCAAAGAGCAAGATTCAGGATTTTGGGCATTATTACCAGTTTATCAAAGAGCAAGAGCCCAACCTCATCACCGGAAAACTTAGCGAAATAAACCCCTTGGTTAAGACCTTTTTCTACTATCTGGCGGAGATGAAAAACCCCAAGAAACTGAAAAAGCTGCTTACCAGCAACACCCAAATCAATTTCAAGCATATCCATGAAGAGGAGTTTTATCATAACGTGCTGAGCATGATCGCACTGGTGGAAAAGGATTATGAACGGGCGCATAGCGAGCTAAAGACTGCTTTGCGCCATGCCGGAGCGATCAATAATAATTATGCTATTGCCGTATTTTACGTAATGGAAGTGGAATGCCACTATGGGCTGAAGGAATATAGCAAGGCGCGGGAATATGCCGCCAAGGCGCGGGAGCTTTGCGAAAAATACAGCTACAATTACTGGCAGGCAAAGCTGGATATTCTGGAACTGAAGCTGAACCTTGTATCCACCGAAAGCCCCTTGCGCGAATCTCTGCGTCTGGCAATGCACTACCAAAAGAAATGGGCTGCCGAGGAGTATTATCAGCTTAATGTGGAACTACTGCAAATCCGGCTGCAAATCCTGATTGAACTCAAACAAGAGGAGGCAGCGGAAAGGCTATATACGGAATACCAGAACTATCTGATGGAGATTACCAGAGATATTCCGGAAGATGACCGCAATAACTACCTGAATGTAAACCAATATCAGATAAAGCAAATACGCAAGTTTGCGCAAGTGCCCATCCTCTCGCGGGAGAAAAACCTGCGCCGCAAGTGGAACGATCTGCTCTTTAATATTGCCAATCTCTCAAACCGCGAACGCATCATGTTTCTCATCGAGAAGGCAGTGAAAGAGGTAATCAGCCCCTGGCGCTTCCGGATCTGGGAATATTCCAGCCGCATTCAGCATTTCAGCACCTTCCAAAGCTACAATTGCGATAAAGAAAGCCTCATCTGGCCAGAGCTTCTGCCAGAAATAGAGCGTGCCTTCAAAAATGATAATCTGGTGCAGATAGTATTTAGGGGCAAGAATATCGTTATTATCCCCTTTGTAATGGGCTTAACGCGCGTGGGCTATATGGTAATAAGCGATAGTGGCGAATTGCCCTTTACGCGGCAGGAAATCTCCATTATGCGCAATATCAAGCAACACCTCTCTGCACTTATCGTAAGGCTAAAGGATTATAGCGATATTACCATGCGCATCGAAAAGATGAATCAGCTTATGCAGATATCGCATGAACTAATGCGCATTGTGGATATAGCGGATTTGGAGCAGGAGATAGTATCGCAGGCGCTGGATTTTACCAATGGCGGGCGTGGCTTTTTGATCAAACGGGATAGTGATGGAAATAACATCCACCGTGTGCAGCTTAGCCGGGATAAGCAGATGCTTACCAGCGTGGCGGGGATTAGCAAATCCGTGCTTTCGCTCTCGCAAACCGAGATGGAACCCATCAGTACTTACAATGCCATGGAAGATAGCCGCTTCAAGAGCGCCATCAGCGTGCAAGACTATCAGCTTCATACCATCTTTTGCGCGCCTATCGTGGTGGGCGAGAATCTCTTTGGCTTTCTTTATCTGGATAATATGGATAACAACAGCCGCGAAATGTATCTCAAGCCAGAGATTATCAATCTCTTTATCGAGCAGATTTCCATTGCGCTCAAAAACGCCATGCTCTACGATAGCATCCTAAAGAAGAGTAAGGAGCTAAACACTTTAGACCAATTGAAAGATGAATTCATGGCAATCGTATCTCACGAGATCAATACACCGCTTACCACCCTGCAAAGCTACGTTTCGCGCCTAAAACGCAATCTCTACGTAGGCGAAGAAGAGCGGCAGGAGATAGTAAGCAAGATCGAGACTTCGGTGCGCAAGCTAATCGTAACTGCCAGCGATATCAATACCATGAATAACTACAACCTGAAGAAAAGCCTGCCCATGGCGCCGGTGGATATGGCGGAAATCCTGGAGCTGGTGCAGCAGGAAGTGGAGATCCTTTCCCGCAATCGCAAGATGTTCTTCAAAATCGAGCTGGAAAGGGATTTGGGCAAGGTAAAGGCAAATTGGGAAGCGCTGCATCTTTTGATCTACAATCTGGTGCTGAATTCCATCCGTTTTACAAACGACTTTGGTACCATTACTATAGGAGCACGCAAAGCCGCCTTCCATCAGGAAAAGATCGATGGCAAGGATAGCCTGGTAATCTTTGTGCAAGATAACGGCATCGGCATCCCCGAATATCAGCTCAAGAATGTATTTAGAAAGTTTTACGAGCTAAATGAAATCTATGCGCATAAGTCTGGCACGGTGGAATACCGTTCCAGTGGACTGGGGCTGGGCTTGGCTACATCAAAGCGGATTGTAGAATTGCACGGCGGGGATATCTGGATCAAGAGCAAGGAAAACGAAGGCACCACGGTATTTGTTACCATCCCATTGAAGTGATTATCTGCTAAGGGCTTTAGAGATTTACCTCTACCCAAATGCCCAGGCTAAAGGTGCGGGTGCCGTCGTCCCGCTTTCTATCTTCGGTAAGCTCGAAGCTGGAGGTAAGCCCGCCGCGGATGTTTTGGTCAAATTGATAGGTGGCGCCGGGGGTAATGGCAAAGCGGGAGCTGGAGCGCTCTACCTGGCTGGAATCCTGACGCCCGCGGGTAATATCCTCACCATTTTCATAAGAGATGCCCAAGGAAGATGAAAGCTGATTTTTGAGGTGTATCTTCTTGCCGGTAAAGGGAATGGTAAAGGCACGTCCTTGGTTGAAGCTATAGGAAAAGTTGCCGTTTAGGTTTTGGCTATCGCTGGTTTTGATAATGTTGTAGTCATCCATGGCGGTGATGCTTTCGGTTTTAGATAGCGAGAAGCCGATATTGGTGGAAACCTTTTGGAAGAAGGTGCCGCTAAAGCCTACCAGGGGCGATAAGGAGATGGTATTACTTTCCTGCTTGGGTTTATCCCAATCTATATCCCCCGAAGCGCGGGTGGTGTATTGGAAACCGGTATTGATCCTGCCGCTTTGCAGGTATTTGCTAAGGCCTATCCAGGGTTCAAAGTTCATCAGGGTAAGCGTAATATCCGGGAAGGTGGTGCCTATATTTTGCTGGCTGGCAGAGGATATGCGTTTATTAAAGCCATGTGCAAAGCTGATGGTGCTATCCAGATTGCGCCCCAAAAAGAGTCCACTGGAAAGCGTTATCGTATTTTCATCGCCAATGGAATCCAGGAAGTCGCGGTCCACGGTATGCGGCAAACCCAGCTGGAAGGCAAAGGGAGGCAGATCGCTCTTGCGGGTATAATTCATGGTATAGCTATTTTGGTATTGACCAGTGATGTTCTTTACCCGCGCCAGGTTTTGCACTACAAAGAGCAGGGGATTAAAAGGCGGACGTTCAGCCTTGGGTTCCTTCTGCTTCTTATCCTCTTTTTGCTCATCTTCTGGCTGTTCTTCAGTATCCTCTTGTGCTTCCGGTTCTTCTTCCTCTTCCTCTTCGCTTGTCTTTTTCTCCTCTTCCTGGCGCAGCTTTTCTTCATCTTCTTCTTTGTCCAAAAGCTCTTGCTTGCGCTTTTCCTCTTCGTCTCTGTAAGCGTCTTCCTGTTTACGCCGCTCTTCTTCGCGCTTTCTTAGTTCCTCGCGTTCCTGCTCCATCTTCTTTAACACTTCTTCGCTCAAGTCTTCATTAAACTCAAAGTCTCGATATTTCTCTTCTTTCTCGTCATAGTAGCCGCCCTTTTCATCTTGCTTGCCGGAGGGGCGTCTGCCGCCCATGGATGATGCCCAGGAGCTTAAGAGGTTGGAGTTCATAAGCGAAAGGTTTGCCCTCAGTGCCCGGTTTGTATTGCCATCGCGCTGAAATACCTCTACCTGATACCCTTCCTGATTCTCGTAGTATTTGCGCATCATATCCGTAAAGCGGGCGGAAATGCTGGAACTGAGATTGAAATAGCGGGGCAGGAAGCTGGGAGTATAGTTTATGCCCAAGTCCTGCACGTATTCGGTTTTCTTGCCTATAGTAAAGTCTTTGATATATTCCTTTTGCAAGAGGTCGCGTTTGGTATTCAGGCGGGCAGAAAGGCTGATATCGCTGGTAAAAGGTCAGGTGATATTGTTGTCGCTGGTAAAAAGCAAGGTGGGTATAGCCTGCGTGCGTTTATACCATTTATACACATTAGATTCTTCCGGATTATCGGGATTAGTTCGCTTTTCCCAGTTGTAGCTATTGGGATCGTTGCTATTGATGCTAAAGCTATTGGAAAAGGCAGTGGGGAAATAGCCAAAGCGGTAGTTTTTATATATAGGGAAGCTAATCTTGTCGTTTGCAAAGCTTAGGTTATAACCCATGGTGCCGCGCCAGCTTTGGGTACTATCTATCGCCGTAGCGGTATGGCTAATGCGGTTTTCCATATTGCCGCTGAGGGTGAGCTTATTTAGGGTATATTGCAATATCTTGTTCTTGGATTGGCTCTTTTGCGAAAATGCGGCTTCGCCATAATAGCTTAAGGTTTCAGTGCGTTCCCGTTCACGATCGGCAGGGTCTATTATGTTATCCACCAAGAGGTCTGAATTTGCCCTGAAGCGGGGCTGACCTCTGGTATAATTTCGCCTTAGCGTAAGCGGAATATCCAAGCCCCAGGAATTGGGGAAGAACTTGTTCAGGAAGTATTTATTATTGATATTAAAGGTCTCGGTGCTGGTATAGGTATTGGCTCTACCGCGCTGGATGGTGGGGTTGAAGTTCTCGCTTTTGTTTTCGTATTCAATGTCCAGCGTAGAGAGATCGGCAAAACGGGTATTCAGGCTTACGCGCTTGGCTACACCCATATCCTGATAGGGGTTCGTTACCCGCATATCGTTAAAGTAAACCGTGCCGTTAAAGGCTTCCTGCTGGCTGCCCGTGCGTGGATTTATCACACCCAGATAGATCTCCCGGATTGCGGTAAGCGTGGGGCGTCCCCGATAATAATAGTGCACATTCCCCACGGTAAGGGTATCTGAAGTAGCCCCTGGATTTAGCTCCTTCAGGGCGGTAATGTCTTGCAGATCGTATTTTAGTTCCACCCAATTGCTGGCGCTCATCTTGCTCTGATAGGGTATTACCGGCACTTTTTGGCTTACCTGATAGTAGTTTAGGGAGTCTGCCCCAATCCTAAAGAGGATTTGCAGATCCTCTGGATTCTCTCCCGGATTTGCTTCTGGGTAAACCCAATAGCGTAAGCCTTCATAAGCCAGGAGATTATAGGAATCTATCATGCGCTGCCTCAAGAGTACCTGATGCCCGCTTTGCAGGTTTTGAATATCCAGCGACAATGCGGATTCGCTGGATTCCCGGCGCTCTTCTATATATACGGTTCCGGGTGGAGAGCTATAATGGTTCGAGTTCTTTTGATTGCTCACAATACCCGTAAGATAGCTGCTATTATAGGTAGCAAGCTCTTCTTGGCTGAGGATGGTGCCCAAGGAGTTGCGGATATGAAAATCCTGCCATTTATTGCCCACTATCGAGGCATCGGCAATATAGATACGGGCAGGATAGGCGCTTTGCAGCCAGATGCGGGCGTAGGAAATCTTCTTGAATGAAGGCGGCACACCGGTGGAGGAGATATTCACGATATTGTAATACTCAGGGTCGGTAAGCGGGATGCGATACAGCACCCAGCCGTCATGATTTTGCCCCACGGTATCTGCCAGCGATACTGTATAACTAAAATAGCGGTCAAGGGTATCCAGCCTGCCATTGCCGTTGAGGTCTTCGGTATCCAATACCCGATTGCCTTCGGTGCCGTTGATATTGGGATAATCCCCATAGTTATCCATCTGGGTATTTGCCAAATCCAGCGGGTCGTGCTCCGGCTCGCCGTGTTTGATGCCGTCCAAGCCGATATCTTCATCCAAGGTAAGCACACCATCCAGGTTTTTATCCTCTGTATTCAGTACCCGATAGCCGCCATATTCGGTATAGAAGTCTTCATTGATATCCCCCAAATCCACATGCAGGCTAAGGTCGTCTATGGGTTCGCCACCGCTGCGATCCACTTTGAGATACAGCTCGATATACTTCTTTTGGGAAAAGTCCAATTGATTGCCCAGATACTTCATAATGCCGCTATAGCTTTGCACGCTGCTGCCCGGCATATACAGGGTATTTGGCCAGTGCCTTAGCGCCAGCACCGTTACAGTCTCGCGCCGCTCTTTCTCGGTAAGAGTGGCAGGATCCTCTATCTGCTCCCTACGGATATTCTTGGGATTATACCAGTTCGGTCTGCCCTTTGCAAAATAGGTGCCCCAGGGTTTACTGCCCATTACCCAAGTATTGAAAGATACCCCCAGCGGGAAGCTATCCATAATGGATTCCATATCATCCACATACGAGACCTTCTTCTTGGTTTCGGCATCGCCATAGATATTGGGGATGGTATAGGCTATTTCGCCAGAGAGCCTAATTTCGCTTTCGCGGGTAGTGGAGATCAATGGCAGGGCATCGATCCACCGCGTAATAAATGCAGGCTTAAACTCAATACTGCCATCCAGATTTGCCAGCCACATCTGGATATTTTCGTTGCCAATGCGGGGACGCTTATCCGCCACGGTTTCCGAGCGATAAATAAGAGTACCGCCCAGCTTGGCAAAATCCGTAAGCCGCCAGTCTGCCCTCATGCCTGCCAGACTCTTGCGGGTAATATCAAACATGGAGCGGTTTTCGTAATCGATCTCAATCTTGGCATCCGGGTCTTTACCCGCTGGCGTAAGGAAGGTAATGCGCCCAAAATCGTAATCCACGATGTAATCCACATTCTCTTTTTGCTCTGTGCCGTTTACCTTTACCCTTACGCTTCCCTTGAGGATGCCCGTTTGGGAGAGTTCAATCGCCTCGCGCCCAATCTTGCCCTTTACCGAGATATAAAACCTGATATCCAGATAGCTTACAGATTCCGGTTCATATTTATATACATTC
>JAQVIX010000058.1:10166-15166 GCA_028695495.1 Candidatus Cloacimonadota bacterium
ACATTCATATCCCCCAAGGGTTTGAAAGGCTCGATGAAGGGGAAAAAGACCAAACCGGCAGCCAGATTTACGGTATTATCATCGCCATTGATGATACCATCGCCAGAGCTATCCAACCTCAGATAATCCACGTAGGTAATGTACCCGCTGGCGTCCAGAGTATCCGGCAGGTTATAGTTTCGGGTATTATCGGAGTTTAGGGTATATACATCCAGCATAAAGCCATCGCTTTTGATGTTGGTCTTATTCATGTTATATACGTTTCGCATCTGATAATGCCACACGTTTTCCGGATCGTTGGGATCATATTCCTGATTGCGGCGCCGGATTACATAAGGATAGATCAGGTCGTTATTTGGGATATGCTGCTCTATGTCGTAATCTTTGGAATGCACTGCCAGCCCGTCTTTTCGCTGGTAAAGCACCGCCAGGGTAGCGCGTCTATCCAAGGTGCGCAATATCGAAAGGAAACCGCCTTCATAGTCCGTTACAAAGTCCGTGCCCTCGATCAATTCTTCATAAAACGGCATATAGTAATCTTCGGGACTAAAGAAGATGGTATCGCCGGGAGTCTTGATATTGAGGTTTGTGGTGGTGGCATCATCGTAAAAGAGTCTTACTGAACCATCCGCCGGCAACAAGCCCGGATACTTGATAATCCAGGCACCGGAGGAAGTGGTCTTGATGGCATTATCAATCCAACCCCGCGGATTGGAGCCGATATCATGTTCGCTATAGATATCGTAAAGATCGTATGGATCAGTGAGATAATACATATTGCGGGTGGAGTAATCCCTACTGCGAAAAACCACGCTATCTGCCTGCGACTGCCCGGTATAGCTCATGGTATTCTTTTGCCCCTCTTCTTTGGAAGCAATTACCGAGAGATCGAGATCGCCATATTTGAACTTGCTGGTAACGCCAAAAAGCCCCTGCGAGCTGGTGGAATAGCTAATGTATTTGCTACCGGAGAGCGAGAGCGTTATATTTCCCGCTTCGATGGATTTTACTACCTCGTCTTCATCGCCGGTGTATTTGATATTGATGTTATTAGGATCAAAAAGCTGGTCGTCCTGGCTGGAATTGTATTTCAGGTTTACCGCTATCTTTTCGCCAATGGTACCCGTAAGCCGCAGATTGGTCTCCTGTTCCATCTTGATATCGAAGGTACTGCGGTTTTGAAGCTCATAGATAGGCACCTGCTTGCGCTTTTTACTGCTCACCTGCATGCTAATCTTTTGCGTGCCATCCAGGTTTAGGCGTCCGGCTTTGGAACCAAGCACCCTTTTAACTGCCTTGGGGATGGCGATATCCGGCAATTGCAATACGAATTCGCCAATCAAGCCGCCGCTGGCAACCTCTGTGGTTTGCGTATAATGCTTTATCTTTTCGCTTAGCGCCTTGCGGAAAGCATGCCGCTTCATATTCTCCAAATAGGCATCGAAGCTTAAGGGGAGATCGGGGATAATCTTTTGCCCCGCCACCTGGGTGGAGATGATTACCCTCTGCACCTCATAATCCACCTTTTCTTGCCGTTCCAGCGCCAAGCCACTTACCAGATATGGCTTCTGTTTATAGATATTTAAGCCTTTATTTACCTTATAGATATCCACCTTATTGTTATAGGTAGGATAGTAGCCTTCTATATACAGGCGCATGGGGAAAGCATTGGCAAATAGCGCCAAAGGCATCAAAAAAGCAAATAGCAGAAGCTTACGCTGCATGAAAAACTATTTACCTGCCGTAAGCGTAATATAGGCTAAATGAATGCCTTTTAGAGTAAGACTGGTATCCAGAATGAAATCCTTTGGTAATAGCGGCTGCAAAAGGTCTGCCAGCCCACCACAAAGTATTAGCTTAAGCGGCTGAAGCTCTGCGTATTCAAGCTGGATTTGCTCCACAAAAGCGCGGATGGCAAAGGCATGCCCGCGAATGATCCCGCTTTGCAGTGCATCCGTGGTATTATTTCCCAATAGCTTTGAGGGTAGCTTTAGCTCGATAGCCTGCAAACGCGCAGCCTTGGCAAAGAGGGAATCTGCTGAGCTTTTAAGCCCCGGCATGATGGCTACACCGGCATATAAGCCCTTTTCCGTAATCAATTGCAGCGTAGTAGCAGTTCCCGCATCGATTACGATGCAATTCGCAGCATATAGCTTCCAGGCAGCAAAGGCATTGGCTACCAGATCTGCACCAATGGCAGCCCTATCCGGCGCCAGATAGTCCAGCCCTATAGGGGATAAAGCATCAATCTCCACACATTTGATTTGATACTTCTCCCGAAAGATCTGGCAGTAGATACTGCTCAAGTTTGGCACCACCGATGCGATTGCCACGGAAGCGAAACGGCTCTTAGAACCGCCAGATTCCAGGAAGCTTTGGTAGCACTCTTCGCTACTGGCTGTATGAACCGCAGGCACACGGAAGCTATCAATGATTTTGGCTTCCTGAAAAACGGCACATACAATGCTGCTATTGCCTATATCCATTACGAGGATAGGACTTGATTTACTGCTAAACGGCATAACCCCTGCTTAAATAAGATTTTGTGAATATAAAAAAGAATCTTAAGCTTAGCAAGTGCCTTTTTTGCCGATATAGGCAATTGTGTCAATGGATTTGTAGCACTTTTGCAACAAACACGAGATAATAATCTGATTGAAAAAAGCTTAAACCGCAATATCGCCATTATGGACGATTCTTATATATCACGATAATATCTTATATAGCATAAAGATAGGGACTCAATTCCGATCTTCTGTATTACTACGCAAGATGTGGAATATTGGCAACAGCAGCCGGGATATTTTGCAAGCTCATACTGTATAACTATCTATCCCAGATTACGGGCAATCTCGATGGCGACCAGGAGGTTGTTTTTGATCAAGGCTAAGTTTGCCCGGATGGATTCCCCTCCCGTTATCTGCGCCAGAGCGTCTAATAAATATGGCGTAAGCTCCTTGCCCCTGATGCCGGCAGATGCTGCCATCTCTATCGCTTCCTCTATCTTTTCCTGAATCTTTTCAAAAGGTATCTCGCTCTTTGCCGGTATGGGGTTTGCCACCAGGATGCCCTGATTATAGCCCAGTGCCCGCATTTGATGATATGTTTTCCCTATTTCCGGCGCCGAGGCAGCCAATACTCTTTGCCCGCTTTGGCGTGAATAGAAACTGGGAAATTCCTCTGTATTATAGCCCAAAACCGGCACCGCCAGGCTTTCCAGGGCTTCCAGGGTAGCAGGAATATCCAAAATCGCTTTACAGCCCGCGGAAACTACGATCATGGGGATACTTGCCAGCGCCCCCAAATCCATTGAGATATCCGGACGCTGCTGCCAGCCCCGATGCACGCCGCCAATGCCGCCTGTGGCAAAGACCTTAATTCCAGCAAGCTGCGCCAGCTTCAGGGTAGCAGAAACGGTAGTTCCGCCCGTAAAGCCCTTTACCATGGCAAAAGGCAGCTCTCTGGTGGATAGTTTATGCGCTGTTGCTTCCGAATCTCCCATCAGTAAGCTTTTCAAATAAAGCCTATCCTCTTTGCTTAAGCCAATTACCCCCTGCCCTTTGATAACGGCAATTGTAGCCGGTATGGCACCATTATCCTTTGCCAAAGCTTCCAATTCCTCCAAAAGCTCAAAACTTTGGGGATAAGGCAAACCATGGGTCAGGATGGTGGATTCCAGGGCGATAACTGGCTGGTTTTTGGCAAAAGCAAGAGAAACTTCGGGCAGAATCCTAAGAGATTGATATAGCATATTATGATTTGGGGTAAAACCGGAGACCGGCTAAAGGAGAGTGCAGATCAGATTTCTAAGTAGTTTTCTTTCGTGCTGCTATTTGCACTGATGTTTTCAGGGTGAATCACCATCACTTCCACGGGCGCCACGCCTTGAAGGATGATGCCTATTTCCTTGGCAGCGGCATAAGAGAGATCAATATCTCTGCCCCGCACAAAGGGACCACGATCATTTACACGTACTTCCACAGATTTACCGTTATCGGGATTGGTTACAACGAGTTGGGTATCGAAGGGGAGGCTTCTGTGAGCACAGGTGAGGGCATGTTTATTATAGATTTCACCGCTGGCGGTGCGACGACCATGGAATCTACCTCCATAGTATGTGGCTACCATCACTTCAGGCTCAAACCCCGGGGGTTCCTGGGTATGTAAGCTGTCAATCACCAGAGCATTTTGCTCTAGGCTGATTTCCTCGCTCCCCAGTCCATATACCGATTCCGCAATTACAGGTCCTATAAAAAGGATCTGAAAGGCGAAAAGGGTGAACATTAATCTTTTCATTAATTCCTCATTTTCTTTACAAAAATTTCAAATAATGGGTTCGACATTATCAAAGCCCTATATTTTGTCAAGATAAAAAAGCTCTCCATACATCTTATTTGTATGATATACATCTCATTAGCCCCATTTTCTGCCCAGCCCCAAAAGCTTGCATTTTTGAAACTTTCTGCGTCCGAAAGTGCCTTAAAAAATAGCTAATAAAAAAAGAGCAGGGGCTTAGCCTGCTCTTCTTGATCGAATATTCAGATTACTTATTTACCTGGAAGGTCTTGTCGCCTTTTTCAAAGAAGCCAATGATCTGGCGTGCTGCGGCTACACCGGCGTTATTATTCGCTTCGGCGGTTTGCGCCCCCATCTTCTTTGGAGTAGCGTAGATGCGGTCGGCAAATTCGGCATTGATCGCTTCCATATTGTCCGGAGCCACGTCTGTTACATAGCGGAAGCCCTTCTTTTCGGCAAAGGCTTTTAAGAGAGATTCTTCGCAGATTACTTCCTTGCGAGCGGTATTTACCAAGGTAGCGCCATTGGGCAGAAGGTTCAGAAGTCCGGAATTGATGGACTTCTTGGTCTCGGCAGTAGCGGGAATATGCAAGGATACATAGTCGCCATTCTGGAAGATTTCCTCTACTTTATTCAGTCTCTTTACGCCGTCGTTGGCAAAAACCTCGTCTGTAAGATAGGGGTCGTAAGCGCAGATTTCCATA
>JAQVIX010000059.1 GCA_028695495.1 Candidatus Cloacimonadota bacterium
CATGCTCTAAATAGCATAAACAAAGGGTCTCACTAGCATTTAGAGACATTGTTTTTTAGGGATGAATGTTTCAGTAAAAAAAACAATTCCAAAAACAAAATAGCACGACATTACAGTAACGTTATTGCATTATTTACAGTCTATTACAAATACTGTTTCCCAATTTTATCTTGGAATGCCTGTATTTCTATCAGTTGCTTGACAAAAACTTGGCTGATGTCACTCCTGAGGTCTCAATCCCCTCAAACGGGTCAATGGTATTTCTATAATCGCGGATCGCGGACAATAGCCGCTGTTTCGTTCTCCAGCGTCTCAATCCCCTCAAACGGGTCAATGGTATTTCTATTTTGATAGCTTTGAATTTGACGGCAAAACTTACGGCTTTATGTCTCAATCCCCTCAAACGGGTCAATGGTATTTCTATCTAATTGGTATTATTGGTTGGGGATGGCTTATTGTTGTCTCAATCCCCTCAAACGGGTCAATGGTATTTCTATCGTAAATGGAAATACAGACACCTGGGATTTTTTCGTCTCAATCCCCTCAAACGGGTCAATGGTATTTCTATGGAGATAAGGATCACTTTGGTAGAGAATTCGATCGTTTTGAAGTCTCAATCCCCTCAAACGGGTCAATGGTATTTCTATGATAACATGAAACAGAAATATGAAACAGCAAGAGCAAGATTGTCTCAATCCCCTCAAACGGGTCAATGGTATTTCTATGGAAACTTTGTTATATCTCATTGGGGCTATGTTTGAATGTCTCAATCCCCTCAAACGGGTCAATGGTATTTCTATAAAGACCAAATCAATGCTTTGATTAAAGACGATACTAACAGTCTCAATCCCCTCAAACGGGTCAATGGTATTTCTATGTTGATGTTTTTCGCTATGCTAATTTTTACATCATTAAAGTTTATATCTGAATCCCCTCAAACGGATCAATTGTATTTCTATGACATTCCACAACCATATCCATAAAATACATATTTGGTCTCAATCCCCTCAAACGGGGCAATGGTATTTCTATAAAATGAAAGACACAAAAATTGTTTACGTGGTAATGGCAAATCGTCTCAATCCCCTCAAACGGGTCAATGGTATTTCTATAACATGCGAGGTAAAAACATGAAAACAAAAGAAATGACATGTCTCAATCCCCTCAAACGGGTCAATGGTATTTCTATCAGAGTCACCAAAGATGTTTTTAATGCAAGAAAAGCAGGTCTCAATCCCCTCAAACGGGTCAATGGTATTTCTATATTAACAAACAGTATCCACAATTTGAATATTTAGACTGGGTCTCAATCCCCTCAAACGGGTCAATGGTATTTCTATATGGATTTCCGGCGGCGGCGAGGATTGCGCCGTCCTGGTCAGGTCTCAATCCCCTCAAACGGGTCAATGGTATTTCTATAGGGAGATAAGGATCACTTTGGCAGAGAATTCGATCGTCTCAATCCCCTCAAACGGGTCAATGGTATTTCTATACATGAGGAAAGAAACATGACAAAGGAACAAAAAAAAGTCTCAATCCCCTCAAACGGGTCAATGGTATTTCTATGGTATACACCTTAGAATCCCGCCCGAAAGGTGGTGAATAAGTCTCAATCCCCTCAAACGGGTCAATGGTATTTCTATTTGAAAAGCTGGAGGAGATTGCTGGTCATGCAGGATACTGTCTCAATCCCCTCAAACGGGTCAATGGTATTTCTATATATTATAGCAAGCCGCTTGAAGCGCTTGTGCCAGTCTCGATCCCCTCAAACGGGTCAATGGTATTTCTATGTGTGTCTAGAGCAGACAGGGCATCAAGACCCGGCCCATATCGTCTCAATCCCCTCAAACGGGTCAATGGTATTTCTATGGTGAGGAGGATAGATGACCAAGCTTGACACAATGTCTCAATCCCCTCAAACGGGTCAATGGTATTTCTATTCAAACATAAGAAAAACAAACAATTTTTTAACTACGTCTCAATCCCCTCAAACGGGTCAATGGTATTTCTATAAAAGGCACAAGCCTGAGGTTATTATGGATGCTCTTAAAGTCTCAATCCCCTCAAACGGGTCAATGGTATTTCTATACCGCCCCCAATATAATCACAATGATGTGCATTGGTCTCAATCCCCTCAAACGGGTCAATGGTATTTCTATTTGGGTTAGAGATGTCTTAAAGGAAAATTAGACGGGTAAATTAGTCTCAATCCCCTCAAACGGGTCAATGGTATTTCTATTCCATGGAGGTGGATGATGGACAAAAAGATTATAATGGTCTCAATCCCCTCAAACGGGTCAATGGTATTTCTATCCTGGCCTAAGGAATGGGAATTAGAGGCCCGCTATGGTCTCAATCCCCTCAAACGGGTCAATGGTATTTCTATCCCACGATGCAGAACACAATGGTTCCCTTATTAAAAAAGTCTCAATCCCCTCAAACGGGTCAATGGTATTTCTATGTGGATGATGCACTGTATTGGCTTGAAGTCATGATAGTCTCAATCCCCTCAAACGGGTCAATGGTATTTCTATACAGAGCTACGGCAAGCTTAAGCCAATTAAGCAGTTATCGTGGTCTCAATCCCCTCAAACGGGTCAATGGTATTTCTATGGCATGGATATCCGGCTGCATGCGAAGGAAAGTAATCGGATAGTCTCAATCCCCTCAAACGGGTCAATGGTATTTCTATAGCAGGTGATTTTCCCCCTGCCGCAAAGCGGATTTAAGGGTTCTATTTTTGTGGTGATGACTTATCCGGAGGTTAGGGGTGGGGGTCATGCTTTTTGAACAGGCATTAACTAACACTTTCATAGCAATATAGGTATTTTGTTGTGATTTTGGACAAAAAAGTTCTAAGTACTTTTGAATCAAGAGATTCTTGTTTTGCGATTTTTTTTGATAAATCACGTTCATTTTCTTGTCTCCTTGCTTAAAGAATATAGTAGCATCACTTATGTACCCAAAGTACAGACTTGCGGAATCGGTCAAGTATTATTTAAGCATTTAACTTATATGATGATCAGGTCTTCAAATTGTGTATAGTAGCCGATACCGGTTACCAGGACGTTTTCCGCACAGCTTTTACACAGGATATAATAGCGCAGGCTGTCTGTTTCCTGGTCTATTATTTGATCCAGTTTACGTTTTAGCTCCAGGAATTGAGCATCGTTCAGGATGCATTCAAATACGCTTTTTTGCACTCTTTTTCCATAGTTTAAGAGTTGTTTGGCGCAGCGATAGCGCGTGCGGTCTTTTACGATATCAAAGCAAATGAGATAGAATGTATGTTTCATAGCCATACAAAGGGAGAATACTCCTTTTTATTCTCAAAGTGATTTGCCAGTTTTCTGGTTTGCAGCGCAAAGATATCTTTCAAGCTCCAGTTTCCGGGCGGGTCTTGGTTGGCAATTTTTGTATTGATCAGCTTATTGAAGGCAGTGATGATGATTCTCATCCCGTCATTTGCCAGGGAAACTGGCAGTAGTTTGTTTTGCGGATCATATTCGGGATTTTCTTCATCGTTTAACACGTTGTACACGAAATGTTCAAGGCGAATTTCTTTTCGGTTTATGAGCGTGAATACCATATTATCTGCAAGGGGTCTAAATTCTTCCATCAAATCAAGCACCAATGATTGTCTGCCATAATCAATCTCATGCAAAGAGCCATAATATACATCCAGTCCACAAATATAAGCGGCGCACATTACCTGATTCATAAGGAATGTATAGCTTAAGCTCAATAGTGCATTTACTTCGTCTTTTGGAGGTCTTTTGTTTCTACCATTAAAGGGGAAATCTTTGTTTTTTATCAGCGCGGGAAAAACGGCAAAGTAGTTTTTTGCTGCTATACCTTCATAACCTCTGATGCTGCTGAGCGGCAAAGTGTTCTTCTTTAATAAATCGCAAATTGCCTGGTTTTTGATAATTGTAGCTTGTATTGATTTAGCATCATCTTTGGGTTTACGTTTTTTTAGCAAGGCGATGGAGTTTTGGATTTTTGCAGCAACAATGATATTTGCCAGCATTTCACGGTTTGTCTCTTTTGCCAAATAATCAAATTGAGCCAATCTGAGCGCGACGTTTTTTCCAAATTCTCCGATCAATCTGCCCTTGTATTTTCCATAATAGGAGATAAATACGGTATCGATGCGATGTTTTAATAAATAGGTAATGGTAGGAGTGCTAAGCGCTACATTTCCTACCAGGATAAGCTGGGCGAGGTCTTTTGTATGAAACCAGCGTAGTAGTTGCTGCGCTTTATATACATACAGTCGGTCGTTTTTTTTGCACACGAGCGCGCCTTGATCTGCAATATATACCACAGCCATTATTCATCTTTCCTGATATTCACGGCGTTCTGCGATTCCATTTGTTTTTTGGGATCAAAGCTTTTTACCAGATTAAAGCGCAATCGCATCCCTGTTTTTAAGAGCTGTGTAGAAAAGCTCAAATCTGAGATTTTAAAATAAAAAGAATCGGCACCTGATTTGATAAATCCAGCTTTTCCATGGGGCAAGATATGGCTAAGATAGCCTGTTTTTTCGCTATCTGCATCGTAACTCAGCTTTGATAAGAATTCAATAATCTCTGAAAAGATAGATTTGGGAGCGGGCAGTTTTTTCAGATCGAGATTGTAAAGAGCTAAGTCTTTGAGCATTTTTTGATCGATGGGCCAGGATTTTTGAATACGAATAGCAGCAGCCAGGGCAAGGCATTTAGTAGCTTGTGGATAGTATCCTTCAGATAGCAGAGTAGAAAACAAATAGTTCCATAGATTTATTTTCATTTCCAGATCGCCTTTCATGATGGCAGCTTTTGCTGCGTTTTTCAGAGCATCCCCGGAGTTTTCAAGCTTGTGTAGAATAAGGGCGTATTCAAAATAGATGTACCATTCCGGTTTTTGGCAGATTAAAAGCTCGTATATTTCCAGGGCCTGATCGGATCTGCCAGTTTTTTGCAAAGAAAGCGCCAAACGCCTGGAGAGCCAGATTCGATTTGCCGGGGAAATACTATTTGATTCTTGCAAAACCTGATGACAAAACTCGGCACATTTATCATAATACTCTGCAACAAGCAGGTATTTTGAATACAACATACTGTACCTTTCGGCAATGTCAGATTGATTTGAATGTTGGTCGCTTTTGTTTTGGATTTCAGTTTTTAGGCTATTAAAATCAATCTTCTCTAACAAATGGACAGCTAATATTTTGTCTAATTGTGGATGGTTTGAGAGCATGTTTTGAATGGCTAAAAATAACGCCAGCTTTGAAGTTTCCATTTTTAAAAGATCACAAATCAGATCGATTTGTAGTAGCAGTTCTTCGATTTTTATCTTGCTTTGAGCTTTGAAAAATGCAAAATAAATAATCCAAGCATAGCTTGTTTTGATGGATTGCCAGCAATCATCATATTTTACCAATTCTTCTGCCAATCTGAGAGCAGGCTGCCACAAAGCCATTTTCTGATAGCAATTTAGCAGGAGAAATCCAGGATAATAATTCGGCTTGCTTTCAGTGTCTTGTTTCCCAAGCTGCTCTAGGATAACGGAAGCTTCTTGATATTTTGCTTCACTCATCAGCTTTTTAGCCAAATCAATATTGTCGTTTTTTTGTTTCATTTTTTAGCTCCCAATTCGAGTATCAAGGTTTTTTGCTCTTCGTTTTGCACCAATTTAAGAATGCCAAACCCAGTATCAAATTCTAATACACCGGTTTCTTCAAAAAGGTCGTAAAGCTTCGCTTCTATTTGTTTTAGTTCCATTTGAAATGCCTGATGGTTTTTTTTGAGATCCAGATATTTAGATACAGTTTCTCTTAGCCGCAGTTTTTGGTTTTGCGCAGGCTTTGTATCTGCGCATTTATAAAGTTCCCAGTATAATACGGGGCTATCATACGCAGCATTCAGAGCCGAAAAATCGCAATTGCATAGTTCATGTTCTGTTGAGATATTAAGATGCTTACGTATTTTGTGGCAGCTCATTGCGTTTCCCTTTAGCGGTGACCTCAAAAGGTCTATGGGCTGGCTATTCTCCGCTTTTTTTAGGAGTGCATTTACGATCAAATTGCCATTGGGGAGTGTACCCAATGTATATGTAATTACTTTCTTTTGCTCTGCATCTAAAAAGTTTTGGCTTTCCAAGTCTGACACAAGGCTGCGCAGGGCAAAACAGCGTTCTTTGAGCCACAGCCACTGCGGGGTTGAGAGTGGGTCTTCAAAAAGCTCGGTTTCAGAGCCGACAACGGAATTTGGAAGCTTCATTTGTTCTTGGCTATTATTTGGTGTAGAAAAGTCTGGCTGCAAGGCTTGCACGAGGCTCATCACTTGGTCTGGACCGAGAGTTTTGACCGTATTTATGGCATCAGAGATTTGTAAAGGCAATAAATGGTCTTGCATTACCTGAACAAAATGACTTCGCAAACCCGTTACCTTGTGTATCCCGCCCGGCAATTTTACTAAGTTTCCAAAATTATTTTTCCCGACCCGGCTTTGTTTTGGGAAAACTTCCAGATTCAGAGGATAGGCAGCCAGATCAAATTTCTCTGCCAATTTCTGAGCCAATCCCCTTGCTAAAGAAGCGCTGATCTCGTTTTGAAACAAAATCCAAACATGGTAACCTTTGAAACCGCTAAATTCGTATAATGCCTGGATTTGATATGTATCAAGAACCTGTTTTATGGAGTTTAAGCTGTAACAAAAACCTTCCTCGATCCAGCTGCTAAACTGGGGGTCATGAAGGTCTGGCAAATGTTCTTTGGCAATGTCGATATCAAATACGAGCCATTTCACCCGGTTTTGCAAGTTCAATTGATATACACCAAGAGTGTACAAACCCATGAGATGTCCCCGGATATTGGCATGAGTAAGGGGTTCTGATACCGGATTGTAGCCGGACATACCTTTGCTGGAAACCCATTGTCGCGCGTGTAGGTTTTCTCTGCCTCGAAACAGATTTAGGAATCTCTCTATAAAAACCGGGTCTTCAAATACGATATCCGCAGGTGAATCAAGGTCTTGAATACAGGGAGTTTGTACAAAAGAAGGTTTTAACTCCAGGTTATGAAGCTGTGCTTTTGTTTCCAATTCCAAACGTAAATCGCTTAGGTTTTCTTGGAGATAGTATTCATGAAGCATTTGATAAAACTGCAGATTGCAAGGATTCAGATCAATGCTGCTTTTTAATAACGCCAGATATGCGTCAGTTTGGTCTAAGTTTTTAAGCAGTTTTAGCTTTTCCAGGATTGCTTGCTGGAGATTTGGGTTTTGTAAAAGAGCTCGTTCAAGACATTGCAAGGCAGCTTCAGAGTATCCTAAAAGCGAATAATTTCTACTCAATTCCAATAATTGATGCTCGCTAAGCTCTGAAATCTGTGCGATACGTTGAGTTAATTCATAAGCAAGGCTATAATTTTCTGCCAAAAAAACTGAATTAAACTGCAAGCGATAGGCATGAAAGCCATTGTCTGAGTATCTTTTTGCTTCTGTGTTTAAGCTGATTACTGTGTTTTCCATTTTTTTGCTCCTGATTTTCTTTATTTACAATACTATATTCGACCCTTTGTTTTCTATTTGACAAAAAAATGCCAATATTATTTATTAGCATTGTAGCGATAAGATATAAAATGGAAGAGATTATGGGATTTTATAGTGATTACATATCGTGGCTGAAGAGCTCTGAAAAAGAGCGGGATTTGGCGGATTATGCATCTGCGATGTGGCAGGCTTTGCAAGAGCCGGAACGTTTGAGCCAGGATGCGGAGCTTTTGTACAAGAGCTACGCGTTTATGCAGGTATGCAAAGGTTCTAAAAAGCGTCAGTACCTTGTGGTATATGATATCGCATTTAGAGATCATTTCAATCAGGATGATTTAGAGCTATGCTTGTTTGGCAAATTGATCCAGAAGCTTTTAGAGGCAAGGGCTGCTTTGGCAAAGAAGCAAAAAGCTCTGCCCGAAACGGAATTTTATAAGTATCTGTTTGGAACCACTGTGATTATATTGGGTAACTGTTTAACTGAATTGGCACATGAAATACGAGGAGCAAAGCAGGAGATGCAAGAGTCGGAACATGGGTATGAACCTCACAAAGGGCAGATTTTGCCGCCCATCGAAATCTTACAATACCAGATTCAGGTGCGACAGCAAGCCCAATATTTGAAAAATCATATCCAGGAACACTGGAAACCGCAGGAACTGAACGTATTATGTCACGATTTGGAGAGCAGCGGCACGATCGCTTGTGAACGTTTGCGAGATGAAACACAGACAAATATCTACAAGCTGCATCAAAGAATCCGGGAAAAACTAAGAAAAACCTTGTATGATCAGGGACTTTGTGAAGAAGCAGGACGGCTGTTTGTAGGGAGATACTTGGAAAAAATGTGTCAGAACTGCGAGGTGCTGAGCACATATAAGGGTATAAAGAAAGCAAGAAATAAGGGAGACAGCAATGCCGGAAAACAATAAAAACAGCCAATATGAAGTATATCTTGCCAGCTTATATAGCGAAATCCCGCAGGAAACATTTTCGGGTATTAATCGTACAGGATTGCCGGATCAGGCTGAATTGAGCTTTACAGAAACAAAAGAAAAAGCGCCGGATGTGGCAGGCATCCTTTTGGCAAGCCAATGCGGGGATTACGAGGTACATAGCCTGATAACAGGAAACGCAAAAAATGGGCAATATGAGGCTTACAAGATCAGTAGCTTCATCTGTTTCGCCAGCGAATATGATTTGATCTTTAACTCAGGCAGTAGCCAATTCCTTTTGCAGATGGATAATCACTATTATTTGAATGCTCAAGAACTAAAGCAAGGAATAGTATTTGGATATTTAGCAGAAAAAGAGCGGGTAGAGCTACAGCAGCGGATGGAAGAGTATCAAAAAAAACCGGTGGCAGCAAAAGGGATTACAGATTTAGCAGCGCCGGAAAATAGATTTAGGATAATGGAACACGAGCTCACTTTGGGATATCGTAGCCGCCATTTAGGCGCTGCTTTGTGGATACCGCAATACCATTTGCAATATAGGCGGGATGCAGAATCCGTCTTGGCAAAGGCAGCCGCAGATAGTGGGCTGGATGAGGTCTTTAGGGTTTTGAAAAATCAACAAGACAAGAATGTATTTTTTGCCAGGGAATTTAGCCTGCAACGCAATGAGAGCCATGATTTGGTCTTCATTACAGATCTGGAATATGTGGGTCAAAAAGCAGAAATCTTGTGTGGTGATATCGTGATATTTCGGGGTATCCTGCCGCAAAGCCTGGTTTTGGCACATTTTATACCGCTTACTGTAGATAAGGCTCAGCTTTTCCTGAATGTAAATGTAAGAATGATGAAGGAATACAATGCCAGATTTTAAAGAAGTGGCAAAAAACTGCCTGCAAGCCGGTTCCTCTAAATACAGCCAGATTGCTTTACAAATGATCTTGCAAGAAAATGTGGCGCCTTCGGAAAAAAAGCAAGTATATGAATTGGTGGAAAAAGCCTGGCATCCGGCATTGCAATTGGCAGCACTATTGTGGCTGGTAAAAATGCAGGTGATGTGGCAGGAATTGAGTCAATTGCTTGGTTTTGAAAGCTCCACTTTGGAGCGTTTGAAAAGCATTACACCTCTGGAGGTATACTTTCCCGCTTATGGCAGCGGTCAGGGCGTATCTTCAAGGCGGGTAATTCTGTACATTTTGTCCAATGAGGAGTCAAGAGCCATTTGTTTGAAAGGAGCAGGGATAGAATCTGCAGATCATTTGGCAGACCTGAGCGCTAAAAGCTGCATCATCGCGTTTGACGCTCCGGTAGAGGGTAATTCCTGGCAAATGAGCGCCTTAGCCGCGCTTCAGAGCAAAACAAGGCTGAGTGCGGAATATGCGTTTAGCGGAATTGTGACGGCAACGGGTGAGATCAGAACAGCGAGTTTTTTAGAGGAAAAATTAGCTTTTTGCAAAGAAAGGGGCATTAAGCTGATACACCGCATAGATAGTGCAAAAAAGCTGGAGAAATGGCTGAATGAAGAGCAGATCCCCTTACCTTTACTGCAATATTTTGGCAGTGAAATAGAACAAATGCGCTGCCTGGTGAGCATTGAAAAGTGCATTCAGGAAAGCCAGCCCTGGTTTAGTATAGCGGCTTTGGAGGATTGGTATGGCATTGCAGCCAACGAGCTGATCCTGGGGGATGCCGGCCTTTTGCCTTTTGAGCCTAAACTGTGGCAAGATTTTTTGTGTGAAACCGTGAAAGGGGCGATCGAGGGATTGCGGCAAAAAATGGGGGAGAAAGGGATAATCTGGTTTTTGGCGGGGCAGATCAGCGCCCTGCAATTTGGCATCGGCGCTGTAATTGGCTTCAAGCAAGCTTTGGGCATTTTGCAATTGGATTTTTCGAGCTCCAGATATAAAGAAGTGGTATCACTATATGGTCAAACAAATGCGCGGGAGCTAAAAAACGTATCTAAACAAGCGGATAATTTCAGCAAAATAAAAGTGAACTTGGAATTGAATAAACCGGAATCATTAGGCTTGAGCCTGATCTTGTATCTGGGCAGCCACAACCCCATCGGTGAGGCTAAGGCGTATTCCCGCACATACTTGGATGTGGAAAATTATTTGATAATAGAGGCAAAAGACGCGCAGGGGGTGATGAACCTGGATACAGACTGGCTGCCCTGGGTACAGGAGATAAATTCCGCCTTAAACGAGGTGCGCGGGAAGCACTACTGGCAAAGAATCCATCTGTTTCAAACGGCGCCCACGGCTTTGTGTATGGCTTTGGGCGTTGCGTTTGGACACTTTATGCCCATCACGGTTTATCACTACCAGTTTGGGGCTCCAGAGCCACGATACAAGGCCATGTATGAGCTGGTAAGCTGCTTCCCATAAAGGGGATACTCATAGATGTATCATCATTTTCATCTTTGCATCTTCTGAATAAATTGCTCCTTTTTCTTGTCTTAAATTGCTTTAATGGAGTCCGGCTCCTAATTCATCCAAAACTAAAACTCCTTCTTTATAATGGCAAAATACACGCTTGGCATCTCTATCTGCCCAGGCATCAAATTCATGGGTGCTGATGCCCTGATCCAATTTGAGTTGCTTCAAATCCAGGGATTTTGGCATATTTTTACGCCCCTTTTCCAGATACACTGCCAGATCATCCATGCGGCTGTTAAGCTCGTAAAAAGCTTTTTCATTACGCTCTTCCTGCACGGTATTTACGAACTTTTTAGTATATTGGATAAGCTCGCTGGGAGAATCCAGCAAGCGACTGGAATACAAATCCCGGCGGAAATTGTCCCAAACGATCTTGCCATAAATGGAAAGGGTAGTTTCATCAAAGAGACAAAGTACCAGGCTGGCAGGGATTTGGGAGCATTCAGCTTCCTGCACGGGCAAAGCTCTATCCAAACGGCGAAAGATGCGCGAATAGTCTTTCAGATATTCATCCGGTACCAGTTTTACCGGCAAAGGCGGGATGCGCAGCAGAGAATCTGAAAACTCAAAAACATATACGGTTTCATCTGCATAAAACATGCCCAAGGATTGCAAAAAACCCAGGATGGCTTTGAAACCACCGGTGAGATTGAAAACCAATTTTTGCCCTTGATACATGCCTTCTTTGATCGTCATAATCTCTTTAGCAAGCCCACTTAAGGCATATTGAAAGGTGCCACCATCCTGAGTTTGCAAATCCTTGATCTCCAGCAAACGTACGTCATTGCAATATCTTTTTAAGTAGGATTCCACTATTTGGCATGCCGCTTTGCCGATGTAGGTATCGCTGGGAAGCAGGATATGGGTATCTGCTCTGGCATTTTCCATAATTCCCTGATAGTATTGAACAATGCCATTGAGCTCGGCAGAGCGCTGTTTTATCTCGTTTGTGGATAGATTCATTACGAGCTGGTGAGTCTCGGCAATGTAAGCTTCGATTTTTTCCCTGGCTTCAGGGGGGATTTCCTCTTTACTGCGACAATTTGAATAGGTATGTATCTCACGCGGGAAATTCCCTTTGGTAAAAGTGCTGGTTCCCACCGGCGAAAGCATAATCGTACTCATAACTTTTCCTCAAAAGAGATTTTGAGCCAGCCCAAAGGTAAATCGCCGATCATTTTGCGGGTCTTGGGATGGTGATCTGTAATGGCATAGCTTAAAAAACGCTGACCACTTCCCATGCCGATGCGCAACAAGCATTGATTCTCTTTTAGAGCCGCAAAATGGTTATTCAGCAGATATTGATAGTTACTAAAGGCGTTTCCACCCATGCGGCGGAAAAAGTCTGCTTCCTTGCGCAGTTGCGTTTTGGAATAATCATTGATCATGGTGATAATGGCTTTTGCATCACCTAATTCGTCCGGGAAAAGCTTGCCTAAACCGGGCAGGCGACTATCTGTGATGCAAATGCTGAGTTCGGTTTCGGTTTGCATTCCCTTGCTGGAACACCCTGTTTCCATGAGGATCGGTAATGTTTGGGCTTTGGCAGTAGTGGCTTTGGGGTGAGCTATTGCCATTGGGTTTGGGGAACTGTTTGCCGCCGGCGGGTTTACCACTTTTGCCTCATATATTGCCATCCACTCGTTTTTCCAGGGTGCATCGCCGATCTTGATGGCTTTGAAGGGATCCAGGGTGATATCTTCTTTGTCCCGATTCCAGTCTATATATTTCAGCGTATTTGCCTGCAATCTTTTATCTGCATCATCTGCTTTTTTGGGTTCATAGTCTGGCAACCTGCTAGTATGATGCGATAAAATGGCGGTGCGTATGGCGCCTTTGAGTGAACTGCCTGGAATAAAGGGTGCCAGATATAGTCCGGAGCGGATAAAGGTAAGGATTTGCCCTTCAGCCCGGGGGTTGTTAAGCTGTTTTTCGACATGATTCTGAATTTCATCTAATACCCGGTATTTAAATGCGTAGCATTGCGTTTGTTCGGGATCAAAACATGTGTAATAATAATTCTGAAGCACTTTGAGATTGGCTAACGCCAGCTTTTCTTCAAATTCTTTGGGGTTTCTCTGTGTTAAGTAGCGCAGATACTCCATTTCTTTCAAAAAGTGGGCGCTACCACCTTTGATGATAAACTTCATGGGGTCATGCACTTCACCATTTCCGATGTGAAAAGGTGTAATCGGTTTAATAGTGAGTTTGTAGTTTTTATTTACCATTTTGTTTCCCCCTTGATTTTGACGGGTATAGAGTATGAATAGAGGTTTTGCACGATTTTGGGGTTTGGGTGAATACTATCAAGCAAGCTGCCACGGGGTGGCTGTGGCACTTCTACAGCAGAAAATACCGCACCGGGACCAATTACTAAAACCGGATACTTGAAGGGCGTTTCACTCACGGCAAAATCTCCACCCACTTTGCCAAATTTGGTATTGCTTAAATAAGAACAACGGGGATTGTCACACTCGGAAGGCACCATATTGGAAAGGTTCAGATGGGCGTTGAAATCTGTGCATCTTGACCAGTTATAGGGCTCGATCTTGATTTCATATTTGCCCCTGCCGGTGTTTTTATCTTTACCAAATCCGTGGATGGAAATGAAATTGAAGAGCTCTTGCAATTGCTCGTGATTATAAAAATCTGTGTCCAACCAGGAATCAAAACACAGATCGTGATAAAAAGTGACCGGACTGGCAAAAAGCTCTCCGGCGCCAGAAGTGGTGCCGCTTTGGCGATCTATCTTGTTGTGAAATTCAATTTGTTTGGTTTCTTTTTGGGGTTCGCGACGGGAGCCGGAATCTTTTTTCTTTGCCACTTCTTGTTTCAATCTCAGTTCCAAATGATCCAGCGCATTATAAACATAGTCCTGCTTTTGCAAATAGTCCAAACTGATGTAAGTGTCCTTTTTTATTGTTTTAAAAAGGCGGGAAAGCTCCAAATCTGAGACCTTATACTTTTCCAATAAGGCTGCTCTGCCCAGATTTAGGATCTGGCCGCTAAGGCTTAGGGCAGGTTTGGGCAAAAGACCTTTGGGAAAAGCGGAGGATAATACAAAGACTGGCTTAGATTTAAGCTCCGAGATCAGCCTTTCTAATTCTTCTTCTCCCCAGAGATATTTGACGGCCCAGGCGAGATGACCAAATATGGTATCGCTTTGCAGGAAAGTGGCGGCCGTGGATCTCGGTTCCCAGCTTATTTTATAGCTTTGCACGTTTTCCTCCTATAGTTCGATGCTATCCAGGCTGATATCCTTATCGTTTACTTTCAAATCACGAAATTCGATTTTGCCGCTACCGCGGGAACCGGAGCCGCCTAAGGCATCATTTGCCAGCAGTTTCAAACCTTTGAGGATGATATCCAGATCTCCTGCGTCGGCACTTTCGTCATAAGTTTTCAAAGTGATATTGAGATCAAAAACCACTCCGGCGGGCACGCGTTCCATGATTCTGAGGCCGCCGCCTTGGGTGCCGCTCAACCGGTTTATACTCACTTCAGTTTTGGCTTCGCTCAGCTCCAAATCTGGATTTTGTAAAGCCTCAGTATCGATATTACCATTTTCGCCAATGATGCCGGCTACGTTGGAATCAGAAAAGATCACCCGGGTAGGCTTTGATTGATATGTGTCATGTTTCAGGTGTCCAAAGATTACAGCTGTTCTGAGGATATTACCGTCCTTTTCCATGGGAATATTGCCATCGGTTACGAGATCCAGATAGTGTTCCAATAAAAACCTGATCTTGCCTTTGAGGGAAGAGCCGGGGATGTAGGGAAGCTTTGTAAGCGGGTTTTTAATCACGGGGGAATCTATACCGCCAATCTGCATGGTGTCTTTATTGCCGCCAATATGCAGGCCGCTTTTTAATACGATGTATCCGGATATAATAGTTGTTTTCAACATGTTAAACTCCTTTTGTTTTTATCTTTTGGGGAAATAGCCCACGATGGCTTCCATTACCAGGCAGGCTTTATCAAATTTTTTCAGATCATCGTTTACTTCGTTGATCAGCTTTTCGATGAAAGAAACAAATCTATCGGGGAGATTTGCGGTAGTCTTTTTGTAATGCGCTTTGGAAACCAAGAGCCGGATGAGGATTTTCTTTTCTTCATTGTTGTTTTCCGGCAAGTGCTTGATGCGCAGAAATTCATTGTAGAA
Organism: Candidatus Cloacimonadota bacterium; assembly: GCA_028695495.1. Lineage (GTDB taxonomy): Bacteria > Cloacimonadota > Cloacimonadia > Cloacimonadales > Cloacimonadaceae > UBA5456. The sequence goes on from JAQVIX010000059.1 coordinate 15,089, forward strand.
GTTTCTGAGGGCGGTGGATTTGAGATCCCGGGTATTTATCTCTTCTGCCAATTGCTTT
>JAQVIX010000146.1 GCA_028695495.1 Candidatus Cloacimonadota bacterium
GGCCTCGCTTGCGGGCTTCCCTGGGTAGGAAGCGCTTTCCCTCGGTGGGCTGGTAGTCGCCGCCAGCTCCGCCCCCTCGCCGCATCCTCACCCTGCCAGCCGCTAACGCATCTGGCAGCGTTCGGAACGGCTCGGTTGCGACTGACCGCTGGCGGCGGTTCGGTGGAAAAGGTCGGCCAAAAACCCCGAAAGCCGCCCTGCGGGCATTGTCGTGTGGGGGGAAATAATGCATGCCCGCAGGGCGGCTTTCGGGGTTTTTGGCCTCAATAAAAATAGCACCGCAAAACCACCGCGTCGTGTGTGCGTGGCAGACGGCAGGCAGGCATGGCATTATAAAAGGGGGGGGAAAAAAGGCCTGCCATGCCTGCCTGCCACCTGCCACACTACACACTCAAATTATGGGGCGCTGATAAAAAGCTTGACAGCTTTTTAGGTACATATTTTTTTGTTCCAGGAGATAACAGTGACACCTCATATTATATCAGCGCCCCTCCCAGGGGTCAGCAAAAAACCCGCAGCGACAGACAAGTGCCAGCGCTTCCTACCCAGGGAAGCCCGCAAGCGAGGCCTGCCTGTGTCCGAGCCCAGACCTATACCACCCAACACCACAGGCAGGCGAGACGCGGGCGGCGGCAGCCGGGTTCAAAACCAAAGCGAAATAGACCCCAAATACTCGATAATCTCGTACCTGCTGGTATACTTATACCCCGAAATTTCCAAAAATAATATAAAAGGAAGCCAAAAATGAACGATCAGAAAGAAATCCCATCAGAGTTAATCAACGAAATTGCAAAGTTCATCAATACTAAAATCGATATTCCATTCCTTACTGAAGATATGGAATACTCGCTAATCAGAACAATTTTAACCTTCCTGTTGGGGCTCATCGATGAGTTCCTTCCGGATTCAATGAAAAAATGAGAAAGCGACCCGCATGTAAACTTCCGCGACACATTGTCTACATTCTTCACAGTGGAGCGACAATCACCGGAAAGCACGCAGGAATCACATTTCGGGTCAGAAATGGCAAACAACAGTTCTACGTAACAGTAAACAAAGTAGACAATAAAAAAGGAGACCGAAATGGCTAAAGTATTCTTCGCACCGACAATAAACTTCATGAGTGGAAGAATAGGTGAAGGAGTATATACCATAACCGGGAAAGGCGGAATGTCATACCTTCGCCGCTACACATACCCCACAATAACGCAAAACAATCACGAAAAAGGTGCTATTTTGGCTAACCTATCCAAAAGATGGAATATTGAGGTAGGTGCAGATTACAAAAAAGAATTAAAATGGTACGCCATCGAATATCACGCCCTGGCGAACTATGGAAAAGCACGATCGGATCGCACATACAGCGCCTTCGCAATTTTCGTTTCTATACTATGGAAGGTGAAGGCAGCAGATCCTGCGCATATAATGCTCGACTCTGTAGTAATGTCAGACCTTAGAGTCGTTTTTCCAAACCAACTTTCAATAGCAGAACAGGTGGCTGCTGGATGGATTCCAGCGACACCAAAATCGTCAACATACTTGGCCGCCTGGTAAAATCCAGCAATAAAAAACTATAAAGGAGACCACAAATGGCAAAGATATTTCTCGCTCCAACAGTAAGCCATATTAGCGGTAAAGTAGGTGAAGGTGTATATATGATTTCAGCGAAAGGCGGAATGTCATACCTACGAAATTATTCATATCCGACCCTCACAGCAAACAACCACGAAAAAGGTGCTATTATGGACCACCTTTCTTACCTCTGGAATTCAGAGATTAATAGCGGCTACAAAACCGATATGAAAGCGTACGCCATCGAATATCACGCCTTGGCAAATTATGGAAAACCACGATCAGATCGTGCTTACAGTGCTTTCGCGGTTTTCGTGATGCTTCTATTTGCAATTAAAAAAGCACACAGTGCCACGATAGATCTTAAAACAGTGACAATGGCGCAATTAAATGCAATTTCTCCTCCAGTGACGAATATCGCTGATCAAACGACAGCTGGACTTCTTCCTATAACGCCGAACTCAATGGAGTATATTGCAAATTGGGATTAATTTCATAGCGAATCACAAACATAACCCCAGAAGTTTTCCTGAAAACAGCCAAAACAAGAAACGCTGATTTTCAGGAAAAACGAACAAAAAAGCGGCAAAGCAGTTTGTTCAAACAGCAGAAACTAAAACAAAATTTCTGCCAGGAAAAGTCCGCAAACTGAAATCGTAAACAAAACGCAACAACAAAACTTTTCAAGCAAGAAACCTATAGAGATAAGCCCCTAAGAAGCTGGAATAAAAAGGAATAGCCCCGCCCTAACGGGCGGGGCTATTTTTATTATTACAACAACCCCCTTTTTATTGCTTCTGCTGTTACAATTTTTCTCTTTATACTATTATCTTTTACCTTATCCCAAGTAGGAATAATGTCCTGATAATGTTTTATTCCTTCTTTGACTTCTTCATAAATTGCTTGTGTTAATCTATTTTGTTTTTCCATAATCTCTGCATTAGGAACGCCGTAGACATCTTCATTAGTTTCTTCTATCCTATCAAAAATCTGATTAGCAACTCTATTGACAGAATTATTGGATACAATCTCAAATCCAATCCTACTCTTTTTTGCACCGTCAAAACACTTATGAAGATACTTGTTTGGGTCCCTAATAGACCCGAAATTATTTACAATCCAATTAATATTCCTGTCTTGAGATTGAAAATCAATCCGGGAATAGTCATAATCATATTGCCTACATAACAATATGAATTTTTCATAAGTTCCACTTAACTTTTTTTTCTGATCCTGATCTTGATCATGATCATGATCATGATTAAGATTAAGATCATGATCAGATCGATCTATGAAATCAGATAAAGAATTCTTTTGATTTGATTGATTGGATTGATTTGTTTCATCCGCAATCCTGAGAATTTCATCCAAACACTCTTGAATGGTAAGGATTAGTTGGTAAATTTGTGTGCTTTTCATGGTTCACCTCACAGTTTTTTTACTTAACTTGCAAACACTGTTCCAACTCTAAATTATTTTTACCCCGCCCTAACGGGCGGGGTAAAAACCCTTTTGAGCAGGAATCTCGTGAGAGAAAAAATAAATGGCAGTGGGAATCTCTAAAGTGTGTTCTGTAATGACTATAACCGCCGCAGGGCTGCCTTGGAGGCAGCCCTGCGGCGGAGAACAGCGCAAAAAACGCAGCACGGCAGGCAAACAGAAGCCGATGGGAAAGGCGAAAAGAGAGGGTAGTCCTGTGACCAGCCCTACGGGCTGCGGGATGCGCAGGCAGCCCTACGGGCTGCGCGGCTGCGCGGCGGAGTGGCGGAGCGGCTGCGCGGCGGAGTGGCGGCGGAGGGCGAAGAGGAGGAAAA
>JAQVIX010000060.1 GCA_028695495.1 Candidatus Cloacimonadota bacterium
AAAGCAGGAGTATCTGGAATTGCAGGATAGGGTTTCGGATGCCTCGCTGATGAGCGATGCCCGCAAATATCGCGAGATTATGCGGCGCTACAAGGAACTGGCTGCCATTAGCGACGCCTGGAATCAGCACCAGAATCTACAGCAAGAGCTAAAAGAAGCCAAAGAGCTTTTGGAGAGCGCGGATGATAGCGAGCTAATCCAGATGGCAAAGGACGAAATAAGCACCTTAAGCGACGCTTTGGATAGCTCTGAAGCAGCACTGCGCACCCTGCTTATCCCCAGCGATCCCAACGACGAAAAGAACGCCATCATCGAGATTCGCGCCGGCACCGGTGGCGAAGAAGCGGCGCTCTTTGTGGCAGATTTATACCGCATGTACAGCCATTATGCCGAAATAAAAGGCTGGAAAAAGCAGCTTATCGATACCTCGGATACAGGTTTGGGCGGATATAAGGAAATAGTATTTCAGCTTAGTGGCGAGAGTGCCTACGGTCTAATGCGTTTTGAAAGCGGAGTGCACCGCGTACAGCGCGTTCCGGTAACTGAATCCGGCGGGCGTATCCATACCTCGGCAGTAAGCGTGGCGGTACTCCCCGAAGCGGAAGATATCGATATCGAGATCAGCGAAAACGAGCTGCGCATCGATGTTTACCGCAGCAGCGGCAATGGCGGGCAAAGCGTGAATACCACGGATTCTGCCGTGCGCATTACCCATATCCCCACCGGACTGGTAGTCACCTGCCAGGATGAAAAATCCCAAATCAAAAACAAAGCCAAGGCAATGAAGGTTTTGCGCAGCAAGCTATTAGATTTGGAAATAAGTAAGCAGGAGCAGGAGATTGCCTCCTCCCGCAAGGCGCAAGTATCTACCGGAGACCGCTCTGCCAAGATTCGCACCTACAATTTTCCCCAAAGCCGCGTAACCGACCACAGAATAAACTTGACAAGTTATAGCCTTGATGCTTTTTTGGCAGGAGAGATAGACGACTTTATCCAGTCGCTACGAATAGCCCACATAAACGAAAAGGTAAATGAATAAATGTTCTTAATTCAGGTAGTTCTGATAGCAGTTATTTTGGTGTTTTTCCTCTTGATTGCCCTCTTTTTTGCCGGCATGGAAGCGGGATTTATCTCACTGGACCAGATAGCTTTGGAGCAAAGCGCCAAGCGCGATCGCAAGCACGCTTCGCTTTTGGATTTTGTGCGCAATCCGGATAAGTTTTTGGGAACTACCTTGATCGGCAGCAATATCGTGCATTCCATCCTTGCCTCGCTTAGCACGCTAATGGTGGCGCAGATGGATAGCTCCTTTTTCGACGCCCGTTATACCTCGCTATTTGTCGGCATCATCGTGCTCATCTTTGGCGAGATCATTCCCAAAGCGCTCTTTCGGGATAATGCAGATAGTCTTGTGCCCCGGCTATACCCCCTCATGCAGTTCTTTTACGTGCTTCTTTACCCCTTGGTAGTGGTGGTGGGCTATATCAATGGCGCTTTACGCAAAATCTTGAATATGCCAAAAAACTTCCAGTACGATTTCCTTACCAAAGATGATATCTCGCTGCTTTTTGCGGAAGCGAATAATGCCGACACCGCAGATTCCCCTCAGATTGAGATGATTGAGGATGCCCTGGATTTTAAGGAGCTGGAAGCGCGCAATGTGATGGTGCCCCGTACGGAGATTGTAGCCATTCAGGATACCGCCAGCATCAAAGAAGTAATGGAAATAGCCAAAGCAGAGGGTTTTACCCGCTACCCGGTATATCGAAACAACCTGGATGATATCATCGGCATCCTGATTATTTACGACATCTTAAAGCGCGATATCCATGACGATATGCTGGCGGCAGACATTGTGCACGAACCCTATTTTGCGCCGGAGAATATCGATTTGGACGTGCTTCTGAAAGAAATGCAGCGAGATAGCCGCAGCGTGGCAATCATCGTGGATTCCTATGGCGGAACTGCCGGCATGCTTACCATGGAAGATATCTTGGAAGAGATAGTGGGCGAAATAGAGGATGAATACGATGAAGAAGAGGAAGCGGATGTGGAGCAGATTAGCCCCAATACCTGGATCGCTATGGCAGATGTGGAGATAGACCGCTTGCTGGACGACTATGAAATAGAGCTGCCGGAAGGGGATTACGAAACCATTGCCGGGCTTATCCTGCACCGCCTCGAGCGCATCCCGCATCAGGGGCAATTTATAAACATCCCGCCTTACCGCATTCAGGTGCTTCAGGCTACGGATAAAAAGGTAATCAAGGTAAAGATACATAAGACAATATAGATATTTGAATTAACAAAATAAATAAAAAACACGAGGTATAAACAAATGAAACTCATGGAATGTGTACCAAACTTTAGCGAAGGGCGAGACAAAGGTATTTTGGACGCCATCGCGCAATCCATCCGAGCTGTAAAGAACGTGGTGCTGCTGGACGTGGATCCGGGCGCCGATACGAACCGCACCGTATTTACCATGGCAGGCGAGCCTGAAGCCGTGGTGGAAGCAGCATTTCAGGCTATTAAAACCGCAGCTGAACTAATCGATATGCGCCAGCACAAAGGTGCGCACCCCCGCATGGGCGCCACAGACGTATGCCCCTTTATCCCCATCTCGGATATGACGATGGAAGAATGCGCCGAATATGCCCGCAAACTGGGCAAAAGAGTGGGCGAAGAGCTGAGCATCCCCGTATATCTTTACGAAAACGCCGCCAGCAAACCCGAATGGCAAAACCTTGCTGTAGTGCGCTCCGGCGAATATGAAGCCCTGCCCGAAAAGGCGAAAGACCCCTACTGGAAACCGGATTTTGGTCCCCACGCTTTTAACGCCAAGAGCGGCGCCACCGCCATTTCCGCCCGTGAATTCCTGATCGCTTACAATATCAATCTCAATACCCGCGATAAGAAGAAAGCGCACGATATCGCCCTCAGCATTCGCGAGAGCGGCAAAGCTGCCCGTGATGAGAATGGTAAGATGATACGCGACAAAGACGGCAACAAAGTAATGATTCCCGGCATCTTTAGCCATTGCAAAGCCGTGGGCTGGTATATCGATGAATACAACCGCGCTCAGATCAGCATAAACCTTACCAATTACAAGATTACCCCGCCGTATGCAGTTTTGGACAAAGTGCGCGAACTCGCTTCCGAGATGGGCATTCAGGTAACCGGTAGTGAATTGGTAGGATTGCTGCCCAAAGCCGCACTCATTGAAGCAGGTAAACACTATCTGAACAAGATGAACGAATCCACCGGCATTCCGGAAAAGATGATAATGGAAACCGCTATCCAATCCATGGGTTTGGCGGAATTAGCCCCCTTCGATCTGGATAAAAAGGTGATTGAATATGCCATCGCCCGCAAGGATAGCCTTAGCGACCTTACAGTTAAAGGCTTTTGCGACCTGCTTTCCACGGATGCCCCTGCCCCTGGCGGCGGTTCTGTGGCAGCGCTCTGCCTCGCCATGAGCGGAGCCTTAAGCGCAATGGTATCAAACCTTACCATTGGCAAAAAGGGTTATGAAAACGTTCAGGAAAAAGCCCTTGAACTCGCCCCGCAGGCGCAGGATATCAAAGAGCGCGCTATCCACTGCATAGACGTGGATACAGACGCCTTTTACAGCATGATGGACGCCATGCGTTTGCCCAAGAAGACCGAGGAAGAGATTGCCCACCGCAACGCCGAGATTGAAAAGAGCACCCAGGGTGCGATCAACGCCCCGCTCAGCACTTTGCGCATTTCGCATGAAGCTTTGCTGCTTGCCAAAGAAGTGGCAAAGATCGGCAATATAAACGCCCTTTCCGATGCCGGAGTAGCAGCACTTACCGCACTGGCAGCTGCCAAAGCGGCGAACTTTAACGTTTTGATCAATATGGCGGGTGTAACGGATGAGAATTACAAAACCCAAACCCTTGCCGCCGCCAGCGAACTAATAGCAAAATGCTGTGCACTGGCAGAAGAGATTGAACAGGATGTAGCCACGCGGCTGCTCTAAATGAAGCTTTACATAGTCGGTTTCAGCCGCGCCGGTAAAAGCACTTTGGGCAAAAGCCTGGCACAGCATCTGAAACTGCCCTTTATCGATACGGATTTGCTTATAGAGGCGCATACAAAGCAAAGTATTGCCGAGTATGTAGCAAGCTCCGGCTGGGACGCCTTCCGCACCCTGGAACGCCAAATCTTGCAGGAACTGGGGGAAGCCTCTCCCCCGCTTCCTGCCTCTAAACTAAGCCAAATCGTAGCCTGCGGAGGCGGCATTGTGGAATTAGCCGAAAACCGTGTATTTCTTAGAAAGCAACGCGTAATATGGCTCAATCCCTCTTGGGAGCTTATCCTTTCCCGCTTGCAAAAGGAGCCATCCGCGCTCTGCCGCTATTATCGTGATGATGAGCTACATGATTTATACCTAAAACGTTATCCCCTCTATCTGGAAGTGATTTCCCCATGAAAGAACTTGCTAATTTACTCTACAAAGATGCGCACTTTTGCCAGCGCTGCGGCAACAAACTTGAGATCAAAGCAGATTTCGAGCACAAGCTGCGCGCCATCTGCGAAAACTGCGGCTTTGTGCTCTATCGCAACCCCATCCCCGCAGTGGCGATCCTGGTGCTAAACGAGCAGAACGAAATACTTCTGATCAAGCGCGGAATAGAACCCCAAATCGGGATGTGGGCACTGCCCAGCGGATATGCGGAAATCTTTATGACGCCGGAGGAAAACGCCATCGCCGAACTAAAAGAAGAAACCGGATTAGACGGCGAGATAACGCGCTTTATCGATTGGTTTTTTGGCTATAGCCCCATCTACTACCGCGTTCTCTCCCTTGGTTTTAGAATGCAGATTACTGGAGGAACTTTGAAAGCGGGGGATGACGCCACCGATGCGCGCTTCTTTCCCATCAATGCGCTTCCCGAAATTGCCTTTGCAGCCCACCGGCACTTTATCAATTGCGAAACGGGGCTAAAGCTAAAGGTAAATAACTACACTTTACAAGGAGAACCCATACCATGACCCTTAAATATTTTGGACACTCAGCCTTTCAGATTGTTACCGATAGCGGACTCAGCATCTTTATCGATCCCTTCATTAGCGAAAACCCCTTATCTGCTTGCGGCATCGAGGGCTTGAAGGCAGATTACATCCTGCTAACCCACGCCCATGCCGACCACCTGGGCGATACCCTCAGCCTGGCACATAAGAAAGAAACCACCATCGTTTGTGTATATGAATTGGCGGGTTTACTGGAAAAAGCCGGCTATAAAACCCATGCCATGCAGATAGGCGGAGCCTTTAGCTTTCCCTTTGGCAGAGTAAAGTTTACGCAGGCTTTGCACGGAAGCCAAACTCCGGATGGCGTATATGCCGGTTTGGCGGCGGGGATTATCCTGGAGCTGGAGGGTGCCACTTTATATCACGCCGGCGATACCGGACTTTTTGGGGATCTGGATTTGATTGGGGATTTGAACGATATTGACTACTTTTTAGTGCCCATCGGCGGTAATTTTACCATGGATATCCAGGACGCAGCCATCGCCACATCCTGGATCAATCCAAAGTATGCCATCCCCATGCACTACAATACCTTTCCCGTAATCAAGGCAAACCCGCAGGAGTTTCAGGCTTTGGTAGAGGAAGACGGTATTAAGGTTCTGATTCTAAAACCGGGCGAAACTATTAAGCTTTAAGCACTTTCAGCGCAGCTTCATAATCCGGCTCTTCCGTGATCTCACTTACTAACTGGGTGTAGATCACCTTGCCATCGGTATCGATAATCACCACGGCGCGAGCTAAAAGCCCCCGCATAGGTCCATCCACGATCTCCACGCCATAAGCTTTGCCAAAATCGCGGTTTTTCATTTCGGATAAGGTATAAACCCACTCGATGCCTTCGGCACCGCAAAAGCGTCCCAAAGCAAAGGGCAGGTCGGGAGATGCGCCCAGTACCACGGTGTTATCCAAATCCCCCGCTTCTTGATTGAATCTGCGCACGCTGGCGGCGCACACTCCGGTATCGATGGAAGGGAAGATATTAAGTACTACTCGCTTGCCAGAGTAATCTGCCAAAGCGTGATCCGAAAGATCGGAAGCGGTAAGGGTGAAAGCAGGAGCCACGCTGCCCAAAGCGGGAAGCTCGCCAATAGTGTTAATGGGATTGCCATGTAATTTTATCTGTGCCATTTTATTATGTCCTTTATTATTCTGATATTTTCAGCCTTGTGCAGGCTTGAATAATTACATATTACCCATGTATTGCAAAAAAGCAAGTTTGGATATAATGTGGTTTGATTGAGGGCTTGTTCATTCGTGGGGGGATAAGCCCTTTTTTATTCGGAGAACAATTATTTCCCAAGAATTGTGGAAATAAAGCCAAGCATGATATTCTCTGTTCAAGCTTTCCTTGTCTATATGTTTAAAACAATACAAGTTTGGGTTCTATGATTCTTGATAAACGTCATATTTCTTAGCCTATTACCAACAAAAAACCTCCTCATTTTACTCTTTTCTTGATCAAGCAATTTCAGTGCAGGACAAATACCCTGTTCGTAACTCCTTCCTAACCCGTTAATTTCTCGTTGCTTACACGGACAACGGACGGGGAAGGGACGGGAAAGCACCGCAAACACAGCTAACATAGAGCAAAATAATGAATTATCAATGATCCCTAAAGACACCAATTTAAACATAACACGAAAAAGCATTTGACATTTATTGCCTTTGCAGCAGGCTGGCATAAGATACTAAACAAGGAAAGATTGATGAGCTGGTTATACGGTTATTTTGCCAAAGAGCATGAGCCTCAGGCACCCATCCTGCGCGGTTATGACTACTGTTTTGAAAGTAGGCACTTGAAGCTATATGCTGGTGGTACAAGGAATATCCGGGTTTTTGATAGCCCCGCCGCCCCCAATGATAAAATATTTATCCTGGGCGACCCCATCCTGCGCCAAGGTGAAGACTTCCGCTATCCCGAACTGGCTGACTGGGCGCAGCTTTTGCAGAATGAAAGCCGTTTGAATACTCTGGACGGGCATTACCTCATTCTCATCGCTTCCGAAAACGGCATACGGGCATATAATGACCCTTTGTGCAAGCGCAGCCTCTGGATTCATAAAGGAAAAGATAACTACTTCTTTTGCTCGGAGATAGCTCTATTGAAGGAAGCAAAGCGCGCCGAGCTTGATCTTAAGCGTTTTGGTGCTTATTGGCATAGCCTCTTTCCGGCGCACAAGCGCCATTATACTGTAAGCACCCAGAGCTATTTCAAAGATACGGATATGCTGTATCAATCTGGCTCTCTGCGCCTTACAAAGGATGAATACACCCTTCATCACCGCCTTTTTAAGGTTCCGGATGAAAAGCTGGATATTCATAACTTGCTAAAGAACATGACGCTATTGCCCCTCAAAGCAGGGAAAAAGCTAACGGTTGGGCTTACCGGCGGTATGGATATCCGTGCTCTTAGCGCCATCTATCTGGGTTCCGGACTTGGGTTTAGCACTGCTCATTTTGGAGATGATAGTACGCGGGACTTTGCGCTGGCGAGGGAGATTGCCGCCTATTTCAAGCTACCCTTCCGGCATATATCTTTGGCAGAGGCTACAGGGGGCTGGGAGCAGGTGCAAGAGTATATCTATACACGGGGTTTTGGCTTCAACCCTGCCAGCAGCCGGTTGATGGCATATTTCCCCATTTTGGGGCAGGAAAGTGAAGTCTTTGTAAGCGGCTGCTTTGGCGAGCTTTACCGCTTCCGCTTTATGGCGGCGCATATCAAAAGCATCTTTTCCCTGAAGCGTCCGGATTACCATAGTTTCTTTAATTACCTATATTTACAGCCCCCTTCTTGCTTTATCCCGGAAGTAAATAAAGCCTTGTACGAGGGCTTTAGGGAAGAGCTTGCAGAAGGGGTAAAGAGCCTTCCGCCCGCCAGTAGCATGCCGGCGCCGATGTGGATGAATCTGCTCTTAACCCGCTTTTGCCCGCATACCATGTATATGCCGGATTTGTGCTATATAGATCATCACATCTTGGACTTCATGCCCTATCTGCAACCCTCATTAGCAGGGCAACACTGGCATTATGGCTATGGGAATCAACTGAATGAAGGTCTGCACCGGCACACGATAAAACGTAATGCTCCGGAACTCTCTCGCTTTGACCTGGCAATCGTAGATAGCTCGGCTTCTTACCATCTGCGTCCCATCCCCATGAAGCTGATATCGCTGCTCAAGCAACGCCGAAAGCCGGGGCAGAATCCAAATCTGCTTTTCCTAAAGCATTATGAAAGGGAAATCCGCGGTCTGGCACAAAGCCAATCCATTAAACAAGATGCCTGGATTGACCACACAGTTTTGACGCAGCATCTTGAGGAGTGCTACCGGCACAATCCCATTAGCCAGCAAGCCATTTTAGCCTTCGTATCTTACGCCTTGGGAAAAGAATAACGCCAGGCTGAGAATCGCCTGCCTTATTGGCAGATAGCGGAGCACTACAAGCGATTTCGCTACAGCCTCTCCTGTGCCTCTTGAATGAGCGTTCAAGAGGCATTCACGAGGGATTCAGGAGGCAATCGGCATAACAAGGGTGAAATCCTCGCTTTTCCCCACCAAATCCGTTTTGGCTCACTTTCAAACTTAGTGGGTAGCTATCGAATATATTGGATGCGTTTGTTTCCCGAAATGATGGCATCCTAGCTGTCTTGTCCCGTCAGGGACAGTGGTTCAGCAATACGAAAAACAACATAACAACATGAAATGTCAACCCCTGAAATGTAGGGGTTCAATGCCTTGAACCCGCCGAGAATTACACGCAACAGGTAATCATTACGGATTGTGCATCAATTTATTACGGTGTGCGCTGCGCGCACGCTTTGTTAAAAGCGGGCGCAAAGCATTGCGCCCCTACACTCCCATTTCGTTAGATATCGTGCTTGGTTTTGGCATTTCGGGACAACCTCAAGACCTTTACACAGCTTGAATTTGAAGCCATCTTAGGCTTCAAATTCACCGTATTAACTCATTGTTTTTTTTCTTTACCCACTATATTTGAAAGAGAGCCTCCGTTTTTTTCATATCCAAAATAGCGCAAACCCCTTTCTTTCGACCCGCGGTTTGCTCCGTTTATAAAGATAGTTTTCATCACCATAATTTACTATATAGCATCATATTATGAGTTCGCTTACGGCACCTTGCGGCTTTTTTGAAAAATAATCATTGACAGAAAGCTGTATATCGCATTATCATATTCACATCGAATAGAGTAAGGAAAAGCACAATGTTTGAGAGAATCCTTAAACAGAAGATGATGAACCGGGTATTGTATGCCCTTATTCCGGTGCTTCTCTTCTCCATGTATCTCTTTGGCTTGCGGGTAATTGCCGTGGTAGCTGTGGCAAATTTGGCAGCGTATTTTACCGAATACCTCTTTATTTACAAGAAAAAAGCGGGTAAGGTATCTATGGCTGCATTTGTAACGGCATCCTTGGTAGCGCTTAGCCTGCCGCCCACTATCCCGCTTTGGATATCGGCGGTTTCTGCCATTGTCTCCATCGCCTTTGGCAAGATGGTATTTGGCGGCTTTGGCACAAATATTTTCAATCCCGCCATCATGGGACGCACTTTCGTATATATCTCCTTCCCAAACCAGATGACCATCTCCTGGCTGAAGCCCTTCACCTGGGCAGATTTCCCCGGCGGTTTTGCCCACTGGGCGGCACCCAAAGCCATGCAAACGGGCGCCACTATCCTGAATAGTATGCGCATATCGCCGGAGCCTTTATATGGTTTTATGGATAACTTTCTGGGCTTTGTGTCCGGTTCGGCGGGGGAAACCAGTGCGCTTATCATCCTATTGGCAGGCATTTATCTAATTATCACCAAAACGGCAAGGTGGGAGACTATGCTGGGCACGGCAGGCTCGCTGGTGGTCTTTAATTATATCTTTTATCCGCAGCAAGATCCCTTATATATCCTCATTAGTGGCGGTGCGATGTTTGGTATCGTCTTTATGGTTACCGATCCCATTACCAGTCCGCGCGGGAGAATTGCTGTGTGGATTTATGGGCTTTTAATTGGCTTCTTAACCGTTTTCATCCGCCGCTATTCGCTTTTTGCAGAAGGCTTTATGTTTGCCCTGTTGCTTACCAATGCCTTCATGCCGCTTATTGAATACGGTCTGGAAAAGGCAGGTGTAAAATGAAGGATAGCTTCTTCTACCCCATCCTTTTTATGCTGGTTATCGTAATCATCTTTGTGGGTGTATTAGCCGTGGCATACCGTTCAAGCGAAGGCAAGATAGAGAAATACCGCATTGATGAGTATAATAAAACCGTGCTGAAACTGATGGCGGATAAGATAGCGGCTGCTATAGATGCCGATGCTTCGGAAATCAATGCCGCCTACCCCGAAAGCTTTGCCCAATACGTAAAGGAATTACCAGAAAGCGATTTGGATAAGCGTGCTTTTAGCGCCGTTGTACACGACAACACCGTGGCATACTGCTTTGAGATCAAAGGCAAGGGTCTCTGGGGCAGCATCCGGGCTTTGGTAGCGCTTAGTACGGATTATCGCACGATTATCGACTTCGCCTTGGTGGACCAGATGGAAACCCCCGGTTTGGGAGCGCGCATTGAAGAACCCTGGTTCCTCAGCCAATTCAGAAATCGCTTTTTTATCCTGAATCCGGGCACAGAGGAGCTTACCGGAAAGTATGAATATATCGCCGAAACGCAGGAGCCAGAAAACGATATGCAGCTCAGGCGCGTTACCGGCGCTACCATCACCAGCGACGCAGTAGTGCGCATGCTCAAAGGCGAAATCTCCGAAATCTATAAACATTATGAGGGGCAATAATCATGAAGCGTAAAGACATCTTTCTTACCAGCGCCTTCACCGAAAACTCGGTTTGGCGTCAGATACTGGGTATCTGCTCCGCTTTGGCGGTTACAAACCTGATGATGAATAGCCTAATCATGGGCGTAGGCGTGATTTTCAGCACGGCATTTGCGAATATGACCATTTCCTTTATTCGGGAATGGACGCCCCGCAGCGTGCGCATGATGGTGCAGACCCTGATTATTGCCGCGTATGTAATTCTGGTAGATATCGCGCTAAAAGCCTGGCTGCCGCAGATTAGCAAGCAATTGGGACCTTATGTGGGTTTGATTATTACAAATTGCATCCTGATGGGGCGTGCCGAAGCCTTTGCCATGCAAAATAAGCCTTTAGATTCCTTTGTAGATGGCGTGGGTGCAGGCGTGGGCTACACCTTGGTGCTTTTGGTAATCTCCTTCATCCGCGAGCTATTTGGCTTTGGCAGCATCTTCGGCTTCCAGGTGTTGGGCGCATGGTGGACAAAGTGGAGCATCATGGTAATGGCTCCCAGCGCCTTCTTTATCTTAGCCATGTTTATCTGGTTCATAAATACTTATTATTACAAGGTGAAAGCATAATGGATATCAGCGCATTTGTATTATTTTGGGCAGCGATCTTTACCAGCAATATCTTGCTCACAAACTTTCTGGGGATGTGTTCCTACCTCTCGGTATCCAAAGAGATAGAAAGCTCCATCGGCTTGGGTGTAGCGGTGTTTTTTGTGCTAACTGCCACCACCGCGCTGAACTGGCTGGTGCATCATCTCATCCTGGTGCCGCTTCATATAGAATATCTGGAATTCATCGTGTTCATCATCGTTATCGCCGCTTTTGTGCAGTTCCTGGAGCTTATCATCGAGCGCTATGCACCGGCACTTTACTATACATTAGGCATCTTCCTGCCTCTTATTACCGTAAATTGCGCCATCTTTGGTGCCAGTCTGTTTATGGTAATTCGCAATTACAACTTCCTGCAATCCATAGCCTTTGGCGCAGGTAGCGGGATCGGCTGGCTGCTTGCCATCATGATGCTCGCCGGAGTGCGCCGCAAGCTAAAGGAAAAGATGATCCCCGTTGGGCTGCGTGGCGCCGGTATCTCCCTGATTATTACCGGTATCATGGCAATGGGCTTCGTGGGCTTTTCTGGCATCGTGCAGATTCAGTAGAGGGGTGGATATACAGATGATTACTAAGGTTTTACTCGATATCGCGATTATGAGCGCCATTGGTGTCATTTTGGCGCTGCTTATGGTAATCGCCCAAAGATGGTTAAGCAACTACGGAGAGCTAAGCATCAATATCAATGGCAAGCGGGATATCACGGTTATCGGCGGCAATTCGCTACTTAGCAGCCTTTCCGAAAAGCAGATATTCCTGCCTTCCGCCTGTGGCGGCAGAGGCACTTGCGGGGCATGTAAGTGCAAGGTGGATGAAGGCGGCGGACCCGTATTACCCACCGAAAAGCCTCTACTTTCCAAGGCAGAGCTGGTAGGCAATATACGCCTTTCCTGCCAGGTGAAGGTAAAAAATAATGTCAAAATCCAAATCCCAGACAGCATCTTCAATATTCGCAAATATCAAACAGAAGTAGTAGAGATCCTGGATTACACTTACGATACCAAAGGCATTACTTTCAAATTGCTGGATGAACAAACTATCGATTTCAAAGCCGGTCAGTATGTTCAGCTCGAAAGTAAGCCTTACGAGAAGGTAAAGCAAAAGGCAATCCGCGCTTACTCCATTTCCTCCAAACCCTCGCTGCAAAACAGACTGCAGCTCATCATCCGCCAGGTACCCGAAGGCATCTGCACCACCTGGGTACATAAACACCTAAAAGTTGGAGACAAAGTAAGCTTTACCGGTCCCTATGGCGATTTCTTTTTACGAGATACCGATGCCGATATCATCTTTGTAGCCGGTGGTAGCGGCAAAGCGCCAATCAAATCCATCCTGGAACACCTTGCCGAAACAGGTACTTCCAGAAAGATGAGCTATTTCTTTGGCGCACGCACGGTAAGAGACCTCTATCTCACGGAAGAAATGCAAGCTTTTGAAAAAGTCTTTGAAAACTTCGAGTATGTGCCGGTGCTATCCCATCCCGAGCCGGGAGATGGCTGGACGGGTAAGACGGGCTTTGTAATGCCATTCTTTAAGGATGCCATTCGCGATCCCCAAAATACCGAAGCCTATCTCTGTGGCAGTCCGGGCATGATAGCAGCCGTTACCAAATCCCTGAAGGAATACGGCGTTCCGGAAGGGAAAATCTATTACGATAGTTTTGGATGATATTATGAAGAAAACACCTAAGGAACTTAAGATACAGGCCAGAATGCAGCCTGGGGTAATTACTTACGGCGGGTTTTTGGGCACGGATAAACGCCACTATCTGGATATCATAGCAGATGATGAAAAGAAGCTGGATACTCTGGGTAAAAGTGCCGAAGAGATCGCTGACCGTTTGGAGTATTTTCAGCAAGTCAGTTTTGATAGTTTCCAAAGCAGCACGGTTTTAGAAGACAAATGGGATGTAGAAACCGAGGTAGTAAGAGGCTATATTGCCTGCCCCTTTGCGCATCAGGGAATGTATCGCAAAAGCTACACCACGGTTACGAACCTGCAAAGCAAGAAAAGCTTTACCTTTACGGCACTTCATATCCATCTGATTCGTGCCCACCACTTTTTTGAGGGGAAAGGCTCGCACTTCAGATTGGAACCGGAAGAGTTGGTAAAAGAGTTATTTTAAGAAATTCATTGACTTTACAGCTGCCTTGAGAATCTTGACATTCTCAAAGCAAGATAAGTATTTATGAAATAAAAGGAGTCCCCAATGCCAAAAACAAACCGTGGAAAAGAGATCAAGAAGCTGGTTAATGCTGGGAGAGGCACTTGCCCCATCTGCAAGCGCACCGGCGTGAAAGTGATTTACGAAATCAAAGCCGGCGATAAGACCCATAAAGTATGCAAAGTGTGCAAAGGCCTTCCCGCAGATAGATTGGGCTAATATACTTTCACACAGCATCAATGATACGGATTTATCGGATCCTTACAGCGCTAAAGTGCCTGTATGCATACCGCTAAATCCGTTTTTTCTATAAGATGAAAGCGATTAAAGAACTGGGGCAACACTTCCTGAAAGACCCCGCCCTTGCCGGCGAGATTGCGGATTTTGCCGAGCTAAAAGCTGGAGACAGGGTATGGGAGATAGGTCCCGGACAGGGCATACTTACCGCAGCGCTGCTTCAGCGAGGTGCCCGGGTATCCGCCTTTGAGCTGGATAAACGCATGCAGGAAGTGTTGAATAAGAGATTTCCGGCGGATAATCTGGAGCTGGTAATGGCAGACATCCTGCAAGTGGATTGGGCTGCCCGCCTTGCCCAGTACCCCTCCCCCATCAAGCTGGTGGCAAATATCCCTTACCAAATCAGTTCTCCGCTACTGTATCTCTTAGAAAGCTACCACCAGCACTTTGAACGCATTGTAATGATGCTGCAAAAGGAAGTAGTAGAGCGGCTTTGCTCTCCACCCGGCAAAAAGAGCTATGGGCAGCTTACCCTGCGTTTGGGGCTTAAATACAATAGCCGGATTGTAATGCGCCTGAAGCCCGAAGACTTTGACCCGCCCCCGCAGGTAGATTCCGCCGTAATCCTGATGACCCCGCGCCCGGATGCACCGGAACTAATAGCGCCGGACGCCTTTTACGCCCTGATCAAAGCCGCCTTTGCCCATAAACGCAAAACCCTGCGTAATAACCTGATCGCCCACCTGGGCAAAGCTAAAACCCAAGTATTGGAAGCCCAAAGCGGGATAGACTTTTCGCAAAGGGCAGAATGTCTTTATGAAG
>JAQVIX010000061.1 GCA_028695495.1 Candidatus Cloacimonadota bacterium
TGATACCAAAGAGTCGGGCAAAGGCAATCAGCGCCAAAGCTCCTACAAATGCCAGTGAACCTAAAAGCAAGATGGCAAAGAGGCTAAGAATCATGCTTTGCTGCGGCAGAGCGGAAAGCAAACCAAAATAAAGGCTGAATTCGCTGATAAAGCCATTACCTATAGGCAAGGCAGAGATGGCGAAAGTGCCCAATAACGAGAATACGGCGGTTGTGCGCAGTTTCTTTGCCAAACCGCCCAGGGAGTTCATCTCCAAAGAGCCGGTGGCAAGCTGAATATTGCCAGAAAGGTAAAAGAGCAGGGCTTTAAAGAGACTATGGAAAAATATATGCATCAAAACGCCTGCCAAAGCCAGTGTAGCCAGCTTTGGAATATCCAGCCGCATGCCCAAAAGCCAGAGGCAAAGCCCGATCCCGATAATCCCGATATTTTCTATGGAAGAATATGCCAAAGCGCGCTTGATATTGGGGCTAATCATGGCATGGATTACCCCCCAAAAGGCGCTGATTACGGCAATTACGGTAAAGACCAGGATTTCCGGCAGGCTAAAGATATTCAAGCCAAAGAGCAGGAGAATGCCGTAGATACCGGTTTTGATCATGAGTGCACTCATAATGCCCGAAACATGTGCCGGCGCCACGGGATGAGCCAAAGGAAGCCAGGAAGCAAAGGGCACAAAGCCTGCCTTGAAGGAAAAACCGATGAGTAAAAGATAAAGCGGCAGGCGGGGCATATTGTAGAGATTATCAAAATCGAAGGAGCCTGTTTGGTAATACAAGTGCGCAAAAGCAGCCATGAGGAAAGCGGCGCCAATCTGCATGGTGATCAGGTAATTCAGCGCGGCTTTGAAGCTGCTTTTACCATCGTAGATAATGCAGAGAAACGAGGAAATGCTCATGAGTTCCCATACCAAAACGAAAAGCAAGCCGTGGCGCATCCAGAGTACGCCGTGCATACTAAGCCCCAATACTCCCAAGGCTACAAGGTGCGTGCGCAGGTGCCCCGGTGTGTGAGCCTTCAAGTAATAATGCCCATAAAGTATCCCCAAAGGCAGCCCCAGCGAGAAGATAACGCCAAAGAAGGCGGAGAGCCTGTTTAGCCCGATATTTGCCTCGCCGATGGGTAAGGGGAAGCTAACTATATAGTCCTGAACGCTCCAGGAAAAAAGCACTTGCATGTATTCAAATGCCATGAGTCCACTGCCCAAAAGCCAGAGCAGGGCAAAGGTGCCGCTGCGGCGCCAGAGGGCGGGGATGAGCGCAACAAAGAGGATAATGATTCCGATACTCATTTTGCCCCCATAAAGCTATGAATAGCATAGATTATTGATAATGGATGGGCGGGACAGCCGGCGATAAAGAGCTGTGCCTCAAAGCGGGAGAGGAATTCTCGTTTTAGCTCGCTGGACTGGGCAAAGATGCCGCCGCTAATGGCGCAGCTGCCGCAAAGCACCAGATATTTGGGGCTGGGGATGGCGTTCCAGGTAATCTGTAGCGCATCTGCCATATTGCGGCTGATGGGTCCCGTTAAAATAAGGGCATCGGTATGGCGCGGCGAGGCTTCAATCTCAATGCCATAGCGCCCCATATCAAAGTTTACATTGGTTGATGCGCCTAATTCCAGTTCACAGGCGTTGCAGCCCGCGGCGCTTACATTGCGCAGCGCAAATGAACGCCGTATCAGGCGGGGATTGATGGGCACAATGGGCGGGAGTTTCTCTTGTCCGGGAGCGATGATCAGCTTTTCGCGGGCATCGGTGGCGATCTGGTAATTTGGCTTGAAATCTATCATCTGTGGCTCCTCGCGCTCGCAGATGCCGCAAAATACGCATTTACCCAAATCCAGTCCCTTTTCACAAAATGCCTTCACCGGGCAAAGGCGATTGAGCTTCTCCAGATCTGCATCGGGCTGGATATATGGCAAACCCGGAAAGCTTTCGTGGATGGGTACTGTAAGCGGATTTGGGATGGCTTGATAGCCATGGCGCAAGCGGGCTTTGAGTAGGTTTATCATAAGTCGCTCCCACAGTAGGAAAGATCAAAGCTTTTATTGCAGATTGGGAAATCCGAAATCGCTGTTTCCCGCATTGCCAAAGCCAGCCCCTGCCAGTTTACCAGCGAGGGGTCCAGCACTTTGTACCAGTTTAGAGTGCCATCAGCGCAGGATTTGGCAATATGCAGGATGCGTCCGCGCCAGCCTTCCACCATTGCCAGCGAGATGGCATTTGGTACCATCTTGCCGGGAGCAGTATAGAGCGGAGCTTGAAAATCCAGCAGTTCCAGGTCTTCAATGATAAAATCCAGGGATTGGATGATCTCGCGGTACCTGAGGTAAGCGCGGCTGTAAACATCGCCACCGCCCTCAATATAAGGGAGAAATCCGCTTTCTTCTTCGATGGGAAAGTTCATGCGGCAATCCACCAAAACTCCGGAAGCTCTTGCCGTTAATCCGCTGGTGCCCAATGCGATGGCGTCCTCATACTTTAACACGCCGGTATCCATTAAACGGGTGATTACGCTAAGGTTTCCAAACATCGCCTCACAGCTGTCTATCACTTGCTGTTTTACTGTTAAAAGCGTCTTTTTCAGGGTATCCGCCTGATCAGGGGAGATGCCGTAGTTTACCCCACCAGGGCGCAGCCAGCGTTTGCCAAAACGGCTGCCGCAGATGGCTAAACTGGAATTGATTACCGTGGTGCGCAATGCCGCAAAGAGGTTTTGCCCCATGATATATGCCACGTCTGCCGCCAAAGCGCTGAGGTCTGCCAAGTGCATGGCAATACGCTCCATTTCGAGGGCAATATTGCGTATCTTGGTAGCAGCGCCCTCGCGATCGTGCAGCTTTTCCAGCATCAGCGCATGCGCCAGCCCGTGCCCAATCACTGTATCGCCGGCTATCGCTTCTGCCAAAGGGTATTGCAATAGCGGATCGCCCTGCGCCAAAAGCTTTTCCACACCACGGTGTTGATAGCCAAGCTGGATTTCCAAATGATGCACAATCTCGCCTTTGCAGATGAAGCGGAAGTGTCCGGGTTCAATTACTCCGGCGTGCACAGGACCTACGCCCACTTCGTGCAATTCAGGAGAATCGCTTCTAAAGAACTCGTAATCCTCGTGTTTACTATCGCCTGGCAGAAAGTTTCTTACCGCTTTCAGCCAGGGATGCCCCTCAGGCTTGATGCCATATTCTTCATATAATAGGCGCTCGAAGATGCCGAAAGCGGGGTAAAGATTTGCCAGGCTGGGCAGCACCCGTTCCGCGGGGAAGGGTGCGCAAAATGCCAGGATTTCATCCCCTTTGAAGAGCAAGGCATATAGCAAATCTTCCGGAGTGCCAAAATAGTGCAGCGGCAAATAGCCCTGCTTGAGCACTTTATGCAGCTCTTGTATGAAGCTGCCTGTCTCCTGCGGCTCCGGATATTGAAGCAAATATGGGTTTTTCATTTTCCTCATCAGCTTATTTCATTTTTCAGTGTTATATCAGCTATTAGTAGCATTATTTCAGATTTAATAAAAGCCCTTATTTTGTAAAGGAAAATCTTTTGGCTCTCTTTCAAACATAGTGGGTAAAGAAAAAAACAATGAGCTTATACGGAAAAATGAAGCCTAAGATGGCATCAAATTCAAGCTGCGTAAAGGTCTTGTCCCGTCAGGGACAGTGGTTCAGATACCCAGGGTGATCTTGCCTAAAACTCGCAAGCTCGTTTTTGGCAAGCACACCCTGGGCTATCTGAACCACTGAGGCTGTCTTGAAATGACAAAACCAAGCTCGATATCTGCCAAATTGGGAGTGTAGGGGCGCAAGGCTTTGCGCCCGCATTTAACAAAGCGTGCGCGCAGCGCACACCACAATAAATTGAAACACAATCCGCAATGATTACCTGTTGGGTGTAAATTTCGGCGGGTTCAAGACCTTGAACCCCTACATTTTAGGGATGGACATTTCTTGGTTTTGTGTTATTATCGTATTTCTGGACAGCCTCTCCGCTCGGAGTGCTGCATATGAAATATAGGTAAATACGGCATTTTGATATCTTTAAATGGCTCTCTTTCACATATAGTGGGTAAAGAAAAAAAACAATGAGCTAATACGGAGAAAATGAAGCCTAAGATGGCTTCAAATTCAAGCTGTGTAAAGGTCTTGTCCCGTCAGGGACAGTGGTTCAGGTAGCCCAGGGCCTTAGTGCCCCAATATGAGCTTGCGAATATTGTGGCACGATCACCCTGGGTGACAGGCATGTTTTGATTAAATCCTTTTTATCCCCCAGCCCCCCTTGTAATTAACGGCACAAAACCCGAGGTGTTTTGTGCCCTTAATTACAAGGGGGGCAGGGGTTTTATTTCCTTATTTAAACGCGTTTCTTTACCCAGGGTGATCTTGCCTAAAACTCGCAAGCTCGTTTTTGGCAAGCACACCCTGGGCTACCTGAACCACTGAGGCTGTCTTGAAATGCCAAAACCAAGCTCGATATCTGCCAAATTGGGAGTGTAGGGGCGCAAGGCTTTGCGCCCGCACTTAACAAAGCGTGCGCGCAGCGCACACCGCTAAAGAATTGGTATATAATCCGCAATGATTAGCTGTTGGGTATAAATTTCGGCGGGTTCAAGGCATTGAACCCCTACATTTTAGGGATGGACATTTCTTGTTGTTATATTGTTTTTCGTATTTCTGGACAGCCTATCCATGGTATTGCTCGCAGGCTCGCAATGGTTTATTAGATGCTGGCGCATGGTGTGTGGAATTGGGAAAGCCCCTTGAACTCCAGCACGCTTGCATAAGGCGTTGCCCGAACTAAAAGGCGGATAAGCGCGCTGAAGTCCAAGAGGCTGGACGCAGCCAGTCATTTTCTGCTTGACTAATTTCTTACAAATAATAATCTTGCCCCAAGCTACAACATGGAGAAAGAAAAATGAAGAAGTCCCTGTTTATTTGCGTTTTAATCGTCTTGGCTACGCTCAGCTGCTGCGAGCGGGAGTTCAATAACCCCGTCGATCCGGATTTGATCGATGATAATCTCCTGCCCCCAGATAGCCTTCAAATAAAGGTGGTAGATGAAGATATTTTAGAACTAAGCTGGGTGGATATATGTAAAATAGAGGATAGCTTCCAGATTTTCCGAAAAACAGGTACCGGCAATTATGCTCATATCAAGACCTTGCCGGCAAATAGCAGCATCTGGCAAGATGAAGATGTCAGTTTGGGCAGGGTTTACACATATCAGATTTATGCGGTGAATGACAATTACAAATCCCCCAAATCTACCGAGTCTTCCTTCAATTATTCTCTTTATCCTCCTACCAGTCTCAGCATTGAAGCTTTAGCTGAGAATAAAATCAAACTTAGCTGGGAAGTAACAAACCATTTTGCCGAAGGATATAAGATCGATACCAAGCTTAAGTCCGGTGAATGGCAGGAAAACTTCGCTTCTGTAGAGTCTGATCTCAGAATATGGGAATACGAACCTGTTGATGCAGATAGCCTTATCACCGCCTGGCGTGTGAAAGCATACTATAAATCTCTTAGTGGCATAAACAGCGATGAAGTATCGCTAAATGTAGCTGAACCAATTTTTAGTAAAGAAGCAGGTACTTACTACGATTCTTTTGAACTCACAATAAGCTGCGCTACTCCTGGGGCTCAAATTCGCTATACTACGGATGGTAGCATCCCAACCAGTTCTTCGACGCTTTACGGCAAAGCAATACCGGTGAACGTAAATTCCACGATAAAAGCCAGAGCTTTCAAAAATGGCTGGCAAGAAAGCGAGATTGCCATTGCTAATTACGACTTAATGGTATCTACCCCCACTTTCAGCATTGATAGCGGTACATACACCTCTTCACAATATGTAAGTATCACCTGCGTTACAAGTGGTGCTGCAATCCGTTATACTACCGATGGCAGCACGCCAAATAGTTCCTCCCCTTTATATAGCGCTGCGATCCAGATTAGCGAAAATACAACACTGAAAGACAAAGCTTTTAAAAGCGGCTGGACAGATAGTGAAACAGCTAAAAGCAATTATGTGATAAACTTACCAACTGTTGCCACACCCACTTTTAAACCTGACGGCGGTAACTATAGCACTCCTCAAAAGCTTATTATAAGCTGCGCCACTGAAGGTGCTCAGATTCGTTATACTACAGACGGTAGTACCCCTACCAATTCATCCACACTTTATACCAAAGCCATCTCGTTAGATGGTTCAATCATGATCAAGGCAAAGGCATTCAAATATGATTGGTTAGATAGCTCTACTGCCAGTGCGAACTACATTTTTACGGTATTCACTCCTACTTTTAATCCTGCCGGAGGTACCTATGCTTCCGAGCAGAGTGTTGTTATTAGCTGCGCTTCTTCGGGTGCTCAGATTCGCTATACGACTGATGGCAGCACACCCACCGTTTCCTCCACCTTATATAGTGGAGCGATCCAGGTCAGCGAAAATACAAGCATAAAAGCGAAAGCATTTAAAAGCGGATGGACAGAAAGTGAAACTGCTAATAGCGTTTATGTTTTGAAAGTTGCCACGCCAACATTTAATCCAGATGGAGGTATCTATGATTCCCCACAGAGTGTTACTATTAGCTGTGCCACAACCGGAGCCGACATCCGTTATACTACTGACGGCAGCATGCCCTCCAGTTTCTCCACCCTATATTGTGCTGCGATCCTGGTTAGCGAAAATACAAGCATAAAAGCGAAGGCATTTAAAAACGGTTGGTCAGATAGTGAGGTTGCCAATAGTAGCTATGTGTTCAATATGGCTTTTGTTCAAGGTGGCACATTTAATAATGGCACTTCCTACGTGACGCTTTCCAGCTTTTACATCACAAAATATGAGACTACACAGGCTGAATATCTGGCGCTGATGGGCACGAACCCCTCTTATTATACAGGCAATCTTGAGCGCCCCGTGGAGGGGGTTAACTGGTTAAATGCTATCGAATATTGCAACCGTCGCAGCATGCAGGAAGGGCTTACACCCTGCTATAGCTATAGTACTTATGGCACTAATCCTGATGCCTGGCCCAGCGGCTGGAATGGCAACTCTAACAACCACACCAATGTTAGCTGCAATTGGACAGCGAATGGCTACCGTTTACCTACGGAGATGGAATGGATGTATGCTGCCAAGGGTGGGAACCAAAGCCAGGGTTATACCTATTCCGGCAGTAATGATATCAATGCCGTGGCGTGGTATGCTGGCAACAATTCACCCAACGGCACCAAACCTGTTGGCACCAAGCTTCCGAACGAGCTTGGCATTTACGATATGAGTGGCAACGTTTGGGAATGGAATTGGGATATTTATGGCTCTTATCCCAGTGGCGCTCAAACTAATCCGCATGGTCCTGCAAGCGGGTCCAACCGTGTGCTTCGCGGCGGTTGCTGGAACATCCATGCCACTTATTGCACCGTTTCGGTTCGGAGTGACAGCGCTGCGACTTACAGCTACAGCAATGTAGGCTTCCGCGTCTGCAGGGTTTCCCCTTGATTTTTGTTTTTTGTTCTTTTTGCCTTTTGCAAATTTCAGGTCGAAGGGACGAAGTATGCGTTTAGAGCCAGACGGGGGTGCAGGGGGATTTTTCCCCCTGCCCGCCGTGCGTTGAGTTCATGGCGGCACGGAATGTATGCTGTTATCGGGATTTATTGCCGCCATGGACTTCACGAACTGTTACATCCGCTTGAAGTCTATGCCGCTATCTTAATGCGCAGTTCAGGTAAAAGGCGGATAAGCGTCATAAACTCCAAGGGCTTGCATTACCGACTTTCTTGTCCCGTCAGGGACAGTGGTTCAGATAGCCCAGGGTGTTAGTGCCCCAATATGAGCTTGCGAATATTGGGGCACGATCACCCTGGGTAGCAGGCATGTTTTGATGAAATCCTTTTTATCCCCCTGCCCCCCTTGTAATTAAGGGCACAAAACCCGAGGTGTTTTGTGCCCTTAATTACAAGGGGGGCAGGGGTTTTATTTCCTTATTTAAACGCGTTTCTTTACCCAGGGTGATCTTGCCTAAAACTCGCAAGCTCGTTTTTGACAAGCACACCCTGGGCTACCTGAAATGTCGTTCCTCTGGAACTCATGCGGCTGCGCAAGCGCAGGTTTATCAGAGCTGGCGATCGCGGGTAGAAGCGACATCTTGTCGTATATAAAAAACAAAACATGCGCCAAGATGCCACATTTACAATTTTTAGAAAGCCGCTTCAGTGTTCTCGATGCTTTCGATGCTTTCGGTGGTAATAAAAATCCATGGTATCCGTCAAAATCCGTGGATAAAAAAAGCTAAGCGCATTGCAGTTCGTGAAGTCAATGTCGGCTGATAGTTTCGGTATCGGCATAAATTTCTTGCCGCCATTAACTCCACGGCATTCATGGTAAAATCTTCTATTATACCCCTACTAACTAAATTCTGAATCCAAAACAAACAACCCCGAACCGAGCGTTAGCCCTGCGACCTGCCACCTGCAACCTGCCAATAATGTCTATTCCAAAACAAATATCTCCGAACCGAGCGTAAGCGCCTAACACCTAAGCCCTATCAGCTAACACCTCGCGCAGCGCTGCGAAGTCCAAGAGGCTGGTCGCTGCGCTTGCCCGTTTCCCGCCCTCGCAATGCCCTCACCTCAACCCGCTTTTTCTGGGGAGAGGCGAGGGCATTATGAGAGAGGCAAACGGGGATTCAATTCATCAGGCAATTATTGCATCCTGATATGAGGTATCATATAAACATGCGCAGCGTCTTACACCGTCGCCCGCTACGGGACTGTTTTAAATATAAAATTACAGCCATTTCACCCCATATATTTTGCTCATTTTCAATACTAAACTTGACATAATATCGCCCATCAGAAATTATGAATCAAACGGCAAAATGCTTTGAGGGATAGCGATAAAGACCCTTGGAAGCATTGCCTTTAAGCTTTGAAATAATTAAATGAATAGGAGATAAAAATGTTATTTAACATTCCCACTCCCCAAAACGAGCCTGTACGCCTTTACGCACCCGGTACCGAGGAAACCCTTAGCTTGAAAAAGACTTTGGAAGAAATGCACAATCGCAAGATTGAGATTCCCGCCATTATCGATGGCAAGGAAGTTTTTACTGGCAATCTGGGAAAGTGCATCGAGCCGCATAACCATCAACACATTTTAGCAGATTACCATCAGGTAGGCGAAAAGGAGATTGAACTCGCCATTGCCGCTGCCAATAGAGCGCGCCCCCAGTGGGAGAGAATGAGCTTTCACCATCGCGCTGCCATCTTCCTGAAAGCCGCGCATCTGCTTACTACAAAATATCGCAATATCCTAAACGCCGCTACCATGCTGGGTCAGAGCAAAAACCCGCATCAGGCGGAGATCGATGCCGCTTGCGAGCTGATCGATTTCTGGCGGTTTAATACCTATTTTGCCCAAAAGATTTATGAGGAACAGCCTCCCGTATCGCCTTTGGGAGAATGGAACATCTCCGAATACCGCGCCTTAGAAGGCTTTATCTTTGCCATTACGCCTTTTAACTTTACTTCTATTGCTGGCAACCTGCCTACCTCTCCTGCCTTGATGGGTAATACTGTGGTATGGAAACCGGCTGGCACGGCTGTATTTAGCGGCTATTATATCATGCAAATCCTCAAAGAAGCGGGCTTGCCGGATGGCGTTATCAATTTCGTTCCTGGCGCCGGCTCCAAGATTGGCAATTTCATTACGGATTCCGAACACCTGGCAGGCGTTCACTTTACCGGCAGCACTCAGGTATTCAATAGCATCTGGCAGAGAACGGCAAATAACCTCTCGCGCTACAAGAGCTATCCCCGCATTGTGGGCGAAACCGGCGGTAAAGACTTCATCTTTGCGCATCGCTCTGCAGACGCCAAGGCTTTGGCAGTTGCCAGCCTGCGCGGCGCCTTCGAGTTTCAGGGGCAAAAATGCAGCGCCGCCTCCCGCCTTTACATTCCAGATAACCTCTATCCCGCCTGGAAAGCCGAGATGGAAGCCATGCTCGCCACCGTTAAGATGGGCGATGTAATGGATTTCTCAAACTTCGTAAATGCCGTAATCGACCAAAGCTCCTTCAATACCATCAAGGGCTATATCGAGTATGCCAAGGCTGCCAGTGATGCGGAAATCCTCTTTGGCGGTGCTTATGACGATAGTAAGGGCTACTATATTGAACCCACCGTGATTAAAACCACAAATCCGAAGTTCAAAAGCATGTGCGAAGAGATCTTTGGTCCCGTGCTTACCGTATATGTGTATCCGGAAAATGAATACAGCGAAACGCTCAAGCTTTGCGATACCACCTCTCCATACGGGCTTACCGGCGCCATCTTTGCGCAGGAAAGAGCAGCCATCGTGGAAGGCTTTGAAGCGTTGCGCCACGCTGCGGGTAATTTCTATATAAACGACAAACCTACCGGTGCGGTGGTGGGTCAGCAACCTTTTGGTGGCGCCAGAAACTCCGGCACAAACGACAAAGCGGGTTCTGCGCTGAACCTGATGCGCTGGACTTCTGCCCGCAGCATCAAAGAAAACTTTGTGCCTCCGGTAAATTACCGCTATCCCTACCTGGGTTAAGCATAAAATAATGTATGAGGGGTTGGGAGCTCCTAACCCCTCTTAAATGCTATTTTGATACCACAAACACAGATTAAACTCACCCAAAAGTATCGGGAATGGTGAATAAAAAATGGGTTTTTTTCAGATATTAAACTTCTTCGGCGGCTTGGCACTCTTTATCTTTGGTATGGGGCGGATGAGCGACAACTTGCAGGCAGTAGCCGGCAGCGAGATGCGCAAGATACTTAAGAAACTTACGGGCACACCGCTACGGGGCGCATTGGTGGGCATGGGCTTTACTATGCTGGTGCAAAGCAGCTCTGCCACCACGGTGATGATGATCGGCTTGGTAAATGCGGGGATTATGACCCTGAACCAGGCGGTGGGCATCATCATGGGCGCAAATATCGGCACCACGGTAACCGCCCAGCTGATTGCCTTCAATCTTGGGCGCTTTGCCCTGCTATTTGTAATAGCTGGCGTAATCCTGATGTTCGTAAAACGCAGCCGGGCGATGGAACACTGGAGCATGATTATCCTGGGCTTTGGTATGCTCTTTGTGGGGCTGAACTTCATGGCGCAGGCGGCAATCCCGCTCAAAGAATCTGCGGTGGCGCATCAGGTAATCGCACGGCTTTCTTCAAACCCCATTCTGGGTATCTTAAGCGGTATCATTTTTACCATGATCCTGCAAAGCTCTTCCGCCTCGATCGGTATCATTATCGTATTGGCAAATGCGGGGCTAATCGGCTTTGAAGGAGCTTTGTATCTGGTATATGGCGGCAATGTGGGCACAACGGTTACCGCCTGGTTAGCCGGCATTGGCGCAAATAGCACGGCGCGGCGCGTAGCCTTGGTGCATACGCTCTTTAACGTATTTGGCACCATCATCTTTGGCATCCTTACCTATTTAGGGCTTTATACGCTTTTTATCAATCGCATCACTCCCGGCGATGTATTGGCAGGAGAAAACGTAGCGCGGCATATCGCCAATGGACATACCTTTTTTAACGTGCTAAATACCATCATCTTCCTGCCATTTGCCGGCGCTCTGGCAAAACTGGCAGAGAAAATCGTCCCCAAGAAAACTGAGGAAGAGATCATCTTTGGCGAGCCTAAGCATCTAAATCTCCATCTGGTAAACGACCCCTATTTGGCAGTGGGGCAGGCGATAAAGGAAATGCGAGAAATGCTGAAACTGGTAAAGTATGCCATTGCGCTTTCCTTTGAAGCTTTTCGGGAAGGGGATTACCAAAAGAAGGATAAGGTGGAAAAGGTAGAAGACGCCATCGACAACCTGCAATATGAGATTACCCGCTATTTGGTGGCTGTAAATGCAAAGACCAATGCGGATAACATTATTCGCAAGATACCGGCGCTATTACACACCGTAAACGATATCGAAAAGATAGGTGACTTTACCGTGGAGATGAACCGCATCCTGAATATCCAGATCAAAGAACAGAAAAGCCCGCTTGATGCAGTATATCTGAAAGTAATAGAAGATTTGGAAACCAAGGTGCAGATTATGCTGGATCTTACCCTGAGCTATATGGTGGATTTTCAGCAGAAACAGATTTATCAGATTATCGAGATGGAAGGCAGGATAAACGAACGCCACCGTAGCATGCGAGTCGAAATCCTCAGCCGCATTCAAAATGGCGAATGCAACGCCGAAAGCGGCTTGAATACCATTGATTTTATCGATGCTATGGAGATGATTGGCGACAAAGTAAAGAACATCGTAAAAGCCGGCTCTACAGACTTTATTTACTACGAAGAAGCCAGACCCAAAGAAGCGGATCTGGCTACACATACAGAGTAAAACAACTATTTAGAAGAGGAAGGTGGCTTTGAGTGCGGGGATGCCAATAAAATCTCCCATATCGATGCCCAGCGCTCTGCCGATACCTATATCCCAGCTTATCTTGTGCCCCTTGAATCTGGCGCCCAAAACGATGGCAAATTGCAGTGCATCCGGGTCATCGCTAAAATCTCCCAATTCCTGCGGGATTACGTAGCATTCCATAATGCCGGAAAAGCGCTCGCCAATTCTTTTGATACCACCCAGGGCAAACATCGCCTGGTTCTCACCATTCTTGAAGTTATATAGCTCGGAAGCCATGAGGTGCATGCTGATATCGGGATTGCCAAAGCTACTTACAATGGCGCCATAACCTGCGCGGGTATGAGGATTGAAGCTGCCGATTACTGCTGCCTGCACTTGGTCGCTTTTATAGAAGCTCGTTTTTACACCTGCCGTAAAGGTCTTGATCATATCTTTGGTAAAAGGAAATACCATTCCGGCGCTGAGGTGGGTGCGGTTTGTAGCCGCATAGGCATATTGCAGGATAGCTAATTCCAGATTTGTAAAGGCGTGCATACCCTGGGGCATGGTATAGGCAGTGGGCATTATGATCAGAGATTGATCTGCTGCCCAAAAGAGTTCATCTCCAGCTTGGGCCAGCAGTCCGGCGGCAAACAGGCTAAGCAGAACGAGAATCAGATATTTTTTCATGGCGTACTCCAGTATTTTTTAAGACAGGATTTTGGACATTCAATTTATGGCAAGTGATTTCTTTGGGGGCTGAATCATCTTTTCCTCTCGCGTGCCATCTCTGTGTGTTTGATATAGTTTGCAAACATAAAAGACGCAGAGGCTCTCCAAGCATATACAGTGAGCATCTCCATCTCTACACTCCCAGTGTAATAGATTGCGCGCTTGGCTTTTGGCAATTCGGGATTGCTTCTTCCTGGATATTTATTTGCATAATTTCTAATCTTGCTTATCATAATTGATATAAAGAAATATTAAACAAAGAGGATGTGTAAATGACTCAGAGAGAAGAATTACTCTTAGCACTCAAGAAAGCCATGCAAGGTGAAATGGATAGTGTAAACCTATACAAAAATGCCGCAAACCATGCTAAAGACCCTGAAGTAAAGAAGTTCTTTTCCGAAAGAATGAATGAAGAGCAGCTGCATTACAACCATATTTTGGAGTATTACAAGCAAATCTCCAATAATCAGGAACCTCGTGGAGTATCTCAGGAATTGGAACCCGAAAAGATGGAAGCTCAGATCTTTACTAACGACTTTATGAAGCGAATTGGCGAGGATCACGTGCTGTTTTCGGCAATTTCCACTGCCTTGCTTTTGGAACTAAGAGCAATGGAACACTACGCAAAACTGGAAGCGGAACAAAAACACCCCACGCTTAAATCATTCTTTGCCGTGATGAAAAAGTATGAGCAGATTCACTATGACGATTTGGCTAAAATCCAAAAAGAAGCCGAAGAGTATTACTGGCAGGTGAATGACTGGCAGCCCTTCTAAGGTCTGCGCATAAAATAGACTCAAATCTCCTTTGTTGGTGAATGCCGGTTTTGCTTCATTGCAAGACCGGCTTTGTTATCTGGGCTTCTTTTTCAGGGTAGAATTGCATCAATACTTTCAGGCTTTTCAGCTGAAAACTCTTTTTATGTTGCGACTCCATGTAGCAAAGAAGTAAGGAATTGATCTGACTCAGGCTTGTCCTATCCGGTTGGTAATCATCCAAATGCCGGGCGATAGTGGGCAGAGCTTGCCAAAGCTCTCGCGCCAGGGGGCTAAAGGCTTGAAAATGGGCATATGTGCCGCACTCTTTACAATAGATACCACCGCTATTATCAAACGCCATAATCCTTTGCGGCGTTTTGCAGATATCGCAGAAATCCGTTTCCAGCGGGATGCCCAAAAAGCGGAAGATGCGCAGGAAGAAACGCCAGAAGATGAAGATGGAATTGCGCTTTACCTTTCCAAGATAGCCCAGATAATCCACCAGCAATTTGTAATACTCCGGCGCTTCGGGCAGGGCAATCATCAGCTTGCCAAGGAGTTCCATCCCGCAATCTGCCGCCACCCAGCTTTCGGTACTACCAAAGCTGCTATAATCCCGCTTTAGCCAGGCATCTTTTAGCAGATACAAGCCTTCCTCTTTGGGCGGATGCAGGCTTAGCTCGTATTCACACATCTTTTGCAGGGTGCAGCCTTTTCGCCGGATACCTTTGGCGATCAGCGAAAAGGCGCCAAGTTCAGGGCTAAATGCCTGGCAGATTTGGCTACTATCTCCGTAAGGCAGGCTATTGGCGATAATGGCAAGGCACTTCA
>JAQVIX010000062.1 GCA_028695495.1 Candidatus Cloacimonadota bacterium
ACATTGAAGCGCTCATGAAAGTTAAATGTTTGGCTTTCAAATCTGCGGAAATTGTTTAGTCTTAGCTGTTTTATATTCATTTTTCCCTCTAATTGATCAAGATGGGTCCTTTATTTAGGGCTTGGATAAGGATTTCTTTTAGTTCCAAAATGTAGTTTTCGATATCTTCATGGTTTTTAAGAGTAGTTTTGGGAAGATTTAAGGTATGTGCAGTAGGTTCCCAATATTTTGCCGCATCTTCCAGGGCTTTGCTATAGCGGATGGGGATGGCAGCGATTTTATCACGAATAGCGCTGAGTGTATTTTTGTTTAAGGTTTTGAGGATGGCGGCGGTATCCGCAAGTGCAAACGCGGGTGCAGCTTTGGCATCAAGCTGGTGGGATTTGCGGATATCAAGCTCTTGGGCGGAATCTAATTGCTGCCAATTTTCCTGGGCGTTTAAACTCTTTTCTCCCTCTGCCAGAGCGGTGGTGTATTCTTCTTTAAGGCGATTTAGCTCTGTGCGGAAGCTTTGGCTAAGGGCAGCTAAGATGGGGGAAACGGGATCGGGCTGGGCAAGCAGCAACCTTTGAGAGACGATTTGCTGTACCTGGCTTTGGATAAGCTCGATATCCGGCAAACCGGTGGCATGGCTAAGAAGCTGTTCTAACTCTCTAAAGGCAGGCAGGCGGCTCTGGACCTGCTCCCTAAGGCTATAGGCACTATCGATCTGGACGCTTAGTTCATCGAAATTGCTGTATATTGCCATCAGGCGTTCATTGCCGCTTAGGAGCTTCATTTCATCTATTTTACTTGTATCGGCTTTGAGCGGGAGCGGGGCATCGCCACCGGCAGCATCAAGCAGCTCGCACAATTTGGCAATAAAATCTGGCGCGGAAGTGGCTTCATCTCCGGATTTGCAGGCAATCCCAAGCTTTTGATACAGTCTGCGGATTTGGATGCGGTGGCTGGTTTCCAGTACCACGGATTCTCTTTTGAAGAGAGTTTTGCCGATGGCTTTGCGTTCTAAGGCGGCAATTTCCAGGGGCTGATTGCGTTCATCGTAGGCAAGGATGATACCCGCTACCAAGAGCACGGCAAGGGCGCCATCGATGCTATCGCGCGACCAGCCGTAGGGCGGTTTTTCAAAGTATTTACGGATTTCATCGCCTTTTTTGCCGCTGCCCAGAAAGCTGAGGATGGCTTTGCATACGGGGTGTTCGGCAGGATTTGCCGTGTAATCTATGGCACTAAGGGCATCGGGGGCGCCGCGCATGGCTTTTTCAAATACTTTTGCCCAGCGGCTATCGTCTGCCTCGCCAAACTTTGGATAGAGGCGCAAGAGAGCGCTTTCCAGGGCATTTTGCAGGCTGTTTTTGAGCTTGGGATCGAATAGTTCACTACCGCCTGCCAGGATTACCTTTGCTTCGGCAAAAAGCTCTTGTAAGAGTTCCTGCAGCCTTAGCTCGGCAGAGTGTTTAATAGTTTCAATGGCAGCGCGGGCTTCGATGCCTTCCGGGGTATTGGGATTGCCTTTGCGCTGCAGGGTAGTATCTGCTGCTTTGATATCCAAAAGCAGGGTGCGAAAGGTATCGGAATGCTTTTTGGGCAGATAAACGGTGATCAGGGAAGCATCATTGCCCAATTGGCGGGCATCCACGCGGGCGGAAGCTTCATCTGTACTCCAGCCATTACGCAACCAGATACAAAGCTTTTCGGTGTGCTCTGCCGGATAGCTGCTGCCAAAGCCGTGGCTGAGATCGCGGCTTACTTTGGATTTTCCCTGGAGCAGGCTAATGCCTTTGGTGGTTTGGATAAAAAATTGTTTTATGCGTTCTTCGCGCTCGGAATCGATCAATTGGGAAGTGCTGGCAAGATTTTGTTTTTGAGCCTGAAATTCACCATCCCAGGCAACGCTTTCTTCGGTTTGAATGCGATATTCATCATTTACCTTCATCAAAAGCGGGCAATTATCCAATAAATGGGGGAGTTTGCCGCGCAGATAGCCGCTATCCAGGGTAATATCATCCAATAACAAATCTGCCAAAGTGGAGATTTGGGCACGTATGCCCAAGTTTGGATTGTGGGCAGAGATTTTATTGATCAAAAAGATCAGGCCGCAGGCTCGGCTAAGTAGGCGTTCTGCTTCATTTGCGCTATTTTTCCAGAGCATAGTTTGCTCATAGAGGCGGTTTGGCAAAAGACGGGCTTGCAAAAGCTTGGTGGCAGAATCGAAATAGAGGAAATCTGCCGGGATTACGCTGCCCAAGGGGCGCTTTACATTGCTTTGGGTGGCTTTGTGCACGGTGCTAAGCTGGTTGCGAAGCTGGCTGGCGGTGCCGGTGAGGTCTAATACCCTTAGAGCTTCTTCCCAAAAGCGGCGTCTTACAGGCAGGATGGGATAATCCTGGGCAAAATACTCGGCATCAATCGCCTGATGCGCAATGGCGCTGCCGCTAAGGTGCCGGGAAATCTCGCCAATATTGCTATTGTAAATATGCTGTAAATGGGGCAGGGCTTCGGGCTTTTTTGCCAGAAATACCTTGCGGATTACGGTATCTACATCGTTATCTGAAAGCTGGATGGGAATGGTGAAGCGTCCTTCCAGTTTTTTAAGATTTGCCGTGCCGGTAATTGCAGACTGTCCAGTAGCTACAATGATCAGTTTTCCACCAATATTTTTAGCACACATTTCAACCGTTTCCATCACATCCAAGGATCGCTCACTGCTCTCGCCGATGTATTGCTGCATTTCATCCAGAATAATGGCTGTAAGAGGGATTTTTCCCTCATCCTGCAAGGCGCTGCGCAGGGCTTTGAGCATTTCATCTATTGAAATGTCATCAGAATTGGGATAAAGATTCAGCAAGGTATCCATACAAACTTGATGGGATAGGAAGACATTGGGCTTTACTTTCATCAAAGCCTCATGTAGCTGTTCGGCAACATAAAAGTTATCCAGCTCCTCATCCCAGTCTGCCCCCGTGGAAACCACATAATCCCTTATTTGGTCAAAGATTTTCTCTTGTTTTAACCACATTACAAACTTGGCTTTTTGATATTGCTCCGGTAAGCCCAGAGATTTAAAGACAATACCCAAAAGGGTTAAACGCACATTACTGCTGCCCGAGCCGAGAGTTCCGGAAGCTGCGTGTAAGCCTCCAAGACGCTTCGCCTGGATGCTAAGCTCTTTGAGGAGATCTCTGGTGCTATGGGGCAGATTTGCAATGCCGCGGGCGGTGGCGCCATCTGGGAAAACAGTATCCAGCCAAAGGGCACGCAGCATTTTTGCCAGATGCGACTTTCCTGAGCCGTAAAAACCACTTATCCAAACGGAAGGTTGCTGAGCTTGATTGATGTTTTTAAGATATGTTTCCAGGATGTGGTTCAAGCCCTTTTCGTACTGACCGTCGCAAACGAAAGTCTCCAGTTCGTAGCGGAGTACTTCCAGGGCTTGGTCGGTTCTTTCGTCATTAACGTTTGCCACGCCTTCATTTACTAACTTTACTAATGTAGGATCTTTTATGTAGATATTTCTATTTAGCATAATGCTTGCCCCTTATAATCCTTTATCCGATGTTATTGGAATAGCCAGATAGTTCCAGCCGTCATATCCGTCCAAAAGACGGTAATTATTATTTTCATAAGTGCCCGGAAAAAATACGAGTAAGCGCCCCTTGATAAGCGGGGCAATGGCTTCGATAAGCTCTTTTGCTTTAAAAAAGCCAAAAAGTAAGCCCAAACCGGAAAGGGCAAATACGGTATCTGTGCCTGCGGTATGGCGCTCGATAAAGCTGCTAATTTCTTTGATGAGATGTGCCTTAAAACTGGGCAAAACGCTATTTAACAAAAAAGGCATCTGGAAATATCTTTCGGCATAAGGATGGGCAGAAAGCCAGGTGGCAAAGCTATTTTCCAGGTCGTATTGCAGCCAGTTTTTGCCATGTTGCTGGCTGCTAAGCTCAAATTCCGGCAGTTTGGCACGCAAGGCGTTTTCATCTTTGGGCTCATATACGCAAAACCAAACCCTCTGCGGGGGCGCTGCGGTATCCCAGGGAAGCTGGATAAGCGCCTGGTAATTCTGAATTAAAACATCTATTCTGGACATAATTTGACTCCTAAGGCTGGGGTTTGGAGAGGATGGCGGAAAAATCCAATTCCACTACCTCGCCAATGCGTTTTAAACGGAGATAGCCCTGGCGGGAGGCGAGCTCTGCCAGACTAAGCAAATCCTCTTTGGGGCTATCCAAGAGCGCAAGAAATTCATGTTCGAAGACCAGCATCCCCCGAGCGCCAGAGAAAAAGGCAAGAATAAGGGCATAGCTAAGTGCGGCAGGGCTTAGGGGCGCTGGCTTCCTGATTTTGCGGGAGCGTCCCTGTAAAAAACCTGCCTGAGTCCAGGTGGAATTGAGGTTTTGACTGGTGGAAACGAGGGTTTTGGGGCTAAAGCGGTCTGGATATAATTGGATGATTTGCTCTTCCAATTCTCGGCGTTCGATGCGGCTGCCCAAAGGCTGGGAGAGCAGCCAGGGGCTTAGCTTTCGCAAAAGGCTATCCCGCGAGGCGGCGCACAGATAAGCAAGCAAGGGCAGGGAGGCGGCATCTTTTTGCCAGAGATGTTTAAGAATACGAAAAACCGGAATATTGGCATCTAAAGCGTAGAGAGTGCGGAGGTTGGATAGGGTGATAAGGCGATTGCTGGCGGAGCGTTTGTGCAGGCAATTATCTTCCAGGATGGCATTGGCATAGTCCTGGTAAGAGGCAGCGGGGGAACTAACAGCACTAAGCAGTAAATCCAATTCGGCAAGCATCATAGTGCGGGAGGTATGCACTCCGGCGGCATCCAGGCGCATGCCATATTGATTTGGGTTTGTGCCCTTTTTCACCTTTTTACCTCGTTTGCCGCACCTTCGCGAATCCAGAGGTCTATCTCACTGGTTTTGAACTTCCAGAGCTTGCCCAGCTTGTGCGCCGGCATGCCTTTTTCTTTGATCATTTTATATACGGAGTCTTTTGTGATACCCAAATATTCACTTATCTCCTGTACGGAAAGCCATCTGTCTTGCATTTTTCACTCCCGGCATCATTTCTTTTTGCTGGCAATAAAGAGGTGTTTCATCCATCAGATACTGCCAAATGCTAAGAAACACAGTAATAAATGGTATTAAAAAATGTCAAGATATTTATCTGCAAACAGAAGTTTCAGAAACATATTTTACGGGAAATGCTGAAGATCATAAAGAATAGAGCCTGAGTGTAGAAAGCTAATATCATGCTATTTAATCAATTATGGTTTATGCAAAAAATAATTCCGGTTTTGTCTATAGCTTGTCCACTATAGGGATATTGGAGGGCAATTTTTGAGCTAAGAGTTTTTTGCTTTTAGCCCTATTATTGCCATCTGCGTGAGGCGTGGCGTGCCTAAGCCACGGGGCGAAGCTGGCTCCACGCAACGCATGGAAGTGTAAAATGTATAATGTAAAATATATAATTAACAATGCTTTAGCGCTTTATCGCACGGCAGCCAAACTCCGATTTGGCTGAAGGGACTTGAGTCCTTTACCCTCAATTGAGATATATGTATAACTATTAGTTTGAAAAGCAGTTCCGCTTCGCTCCACTGCTTGTGCCAAATCGGAGTTTAGCACCTTAGGGAAGGGTAAACCATGCCAGCCCTTGGAGTTAATGGCGCTTATCCGCCTTCAAACGCCGCCGACGCCTTACACAAGGGACATTGACTTCAAGAGGTGGTAGCTACCAATGATAAAGTTCGTGAAGTCTATGGCGGCTGTAATTCCAGATAAGGGCATACTTTTCTTGCCGCCATAAACTCCACGGCTACCGATCTTGAGGCTATCCTGAAATGCTATGCGTAAGTGCAAAATGTTTATTATCAATATAATACAAATTGATTTTGAATAATTAACAAATAAAGCTTGACAGAATAATCAAGATTCAAAAAGATAATATTATAAAGATTTGATGTGTCGTGAGTTCAAAAAGCTCAGTACAACAGCCTTTTTTTAGTCGGTTTTAAGTTTATAATTTGATCGAGGTTTTATATGAATGCACGGAATGTATGGCAGACTTGTAGAAGACGCACCCGGCAAGGTGTTTTGCCCGGCAGTGCGCTGCCAATCTGTGCATTTGAATATGGCTCTGTATATCCCCCCAAAGCCCCCCTACCTTCCTTCTCTCAATACAATACTGCTACGCCTGCTGTTTCTGATACAGAGTATAACTATGAGGTGACTATCGCAATATTATAGCAAAAGGAGATATGGATGAATAAAAGAAGACAGGTATTTGAAAATACCTTGTGGGCGATTATTCAAATTAGGGAAAAAGAGACGCTGGAAAAGCGGGTCTTAGAGGATTTGTGTGTTTTAGAAAAATACACTAACCGTGCATTTTATGAAATAAAAACTATTAAGAAACCAAACATAATCCCAATAAGTCTTTTTATCAAACGGGCTCTTAATGTCTTATTTTCAATTTGTTCTGAGGTTTTCTGCGTGAGCGATCTACACAACTTTTTAAACAACAATACCTTATTAACAAGGAGTATTTTATCATGAAAAACACTATGAAGGCTTTTTTGCTACTTTGTGTGATATTCACAATTTGCAATCTGATATTTGGAGACACTATTCAGATAGGCTCTGGCACATGCACGAATAATAATTTGCCAATTAACACTGCTTATGGCTACAATTACACTCAGCAAATCTACACGCAATCGCAGATTAATTGCGCCGGAGAAATTTCTGCAATTCGTTTTTTTCAAGCCACTGGCATTGTCGTTAATTCCCGAAGAGACTTGCAGGTCTATATGGGCCATAGTACCCGCAACAGTTTCAATAGCACAACAGATTGGGAGCCCATTGCAAATCTCACTTTAGTATATGATGGAGATGTACTCCCATTCATGCTTGGACAGAATCAATGGATGGAAATCCCGCTGGATACCTCTTTTAACTATGACAATACTAGCAATTTGATTGTAGCCATACATGAATACACGGGCGGATTTGGTCGTAAAATCACGTGGCGCAGCTTTACTTCCGGCGCAAATACCGGTATCTTTGACTATTCGGGTAACACCGTTATCGATCCTCAAAATCCGCCTTCGGCAAGAATTACCAGCACTTTGTCACAAATCCAATTGGTTTTTCCCACAACAACCTCGGTTCCGCTTGCTCCCACCTTAATATATCCTACCAATGAAGAAGAGGTATCTACCATTATTCCATTGCAATGGCTATTCACTAATGGTAGCAGCGATCCGGAATCTTACGATCTTTATTTTGACACCGATCCCAATCCTTCGCTTTGGGCGTCCAATATTACCGAAACCACATATACCATGCAGTTGCAGGTCAATACTACATATTACTGGAAAGTGGTAGCAAAAAATGCCTTTGGTTATTCGCCTGCTTCTCCCGTGAATAGTTTTAATACTTTTCATCCAGAGGTGGTGCAAATAGGAGATAGTAACACTGGGCAAAGATATCCCTTTAGCACCGACCAAGGGTACAAACGTTCGGCAACCCTTTATAGCTCTACTGAGATAGGCGCATATGGCAATATCAATGCTTTAAGCTGGAATTGCATGAGTACAGGTAGTTCCGATATTACCATGCCCTACAAAATTTACCTGAAGCAGATTACCGATAATAGTATTACCGCTTTGCCGTGGACCGGTATGATAGCCGGTGCCCAATTAGTGAAGGAGGGCACCCATTGCTTCAATACCGGAGGTTGGCATAACTTTAATTTGGACGTTCCCTTCCTTTATACTGGCGACAATCTATTGGTACTGGTAGAAACGAACTACGGTGGTACCGGTGTTAGCGAGGGACCTTTCTTCCGCGCTACATTGGCTGCTTATATCACACATCTCTGCTACTCTGGTGACAATACTCCCCCTACCACAAACGGAACTTTTAATGATTATCGTCCCATTATAATGATGCATATTTCTGAAATTATAGGTGATCCCGGCTTTACGATTAATTCCAACAGCTACGATTTTGGTGATGTAAGAGTGGGCAGCACGAAGTCCCAGAACTTTACCATTACGAACATAGGTGGCGGGGATCTGATAATAAATAGCATTACGGTTTCCGGAAACCCCGATTTTACGCTTAGCAATCTACCCAACTTGCCTGCAACCATGGCAACGATTGAAAATACCAGCTTCATGGTGAATTTTGCACCCACAGCCTTAGGTCTTGCCAGCGCCACTATTACTATTACAGATAATATTGGTGGGCGCAGTACGCATACGGTACAGGTATTGGGCAATGGCACAGAATTCCTCATCATTGGAGATGGTTCCTCAAACCAATACATGCCCGTAAACGCTTACTACGGCTATACATATAGCCAAAGCATCTACCTGCAAAGTGAGATTAGTACACCAGAGCAGCGTATTGAAAAGATCGCTTACTATTGGAACGGCGCCGGAGTGGGAAATTATAGCAATGAATGGGTAATATATATGGGGCATACGGATGACAGCGTCTTTGCCTCTACCACCGGTTGGATTCCGCTGAGCCAGCTTACACCAGTGTATGCTGGAACTCTGAATATCCCCGCTGTTGCAGGCTGGATTGAGATTGAATTGCATACCCCATTTGTGTATAATAACAGTCAAAATCTGGTAATAGCCGTGGATGAGAATAGATCCAGCTACGACGGCTCTTCCCAGTTCTTCTACTGCACTCCTACAGGTAATCAAAATCGCAGCCTCCGCTATTACAACGACAGCACCAACCCAGATCCTGCCTCTCCGCCCACCGGCTCCTTGGTAGCCGCCTATCCCAATATTAGGCTGCAATTTGGAAGCACTGCGCCTTATAGTATATCGGGCAGGGTGGTAAGAAACGCGATCCCTGCCATAGGAATAGCCGATGCTACTGTAAGTCTTATGGGAAATGAAACCCATAATGGTATTACAGACGCAAATGGCTTTTTCTCATTTACCGGTTTGGAAGGAGAACAGGATTACACTTGGGAGATAAGTCATGCTGGCTACATCAGTAAATACGGTTCTCTAAATAATATCAATGTGGATTATGATATGGGCGAAATAGCTTTGGATACCATCCTGCCATATTTCGATATGGGCTTGGTAAATAGCTATTTGCCCAATGATCAAACATATCAGGGGAAGCTTAATGCGCCTATGGGAATAACCGGAGATCGTAGCTTTAACGTTTATTATAATCAAAACGGTCCATATCCCACTGTTGTCCCTAAATATCATGTTATTGATGAAAACCTTGGTTCCAGCACACCAGTAAACCTATTTGCTCAAGCCCCAAACAACATCACTAATCCAAAGATTCATTCCGATGGTAATACCATATATATTGCGGGCTTGTATAGTTCGAGTGGCAGAGACCCCGTTCATTATGAAAAATATGACATCGCTACCGGCACAATGACTTATGTGGGAAGCCAATCTTCCTGGCCTACCGGAGCCTTCTCGGATATAGGACTTCGGGCAATGCTTAAGTCAGCTAATGGTAGAATATATATGCTATCCTGCTGGCATTACAATGGCTGGGAAAATGATCCGGCAGATATATATCTTAGATATTCTACAAATGAAATGGCAAGCTGGAGCAATTGGATACAGGGAGCTCATATTGA
Source organism: Candidatus Cloacimonadota bacterium (assembly GCA_028695495.1). Classification (GTDB taxonomy): domain Bacteria; phylum Cloacimonadota; class Cloacimonadia; order Cloacimonadales; family Cloacimonadaceae; genus UBA5456. The sequence goes on from JAQVIX010000062.1 coordinate 9,640, forward strand.
TGGCGAAGGCTTGGTCTATGATAGCTATATGATGGAGGGAAGCGATGGCTTTATCCACCTGATATTGTGGACAAATTGGGGTAATCAGAATAAAATAGCCTATTTCAAGTTTGACCAAAGTACAGATAGCTTCGTGCAAAGAAGCATCCTGGGCTTGGGTAAAAATCCTGCTTTGTATATTGATGAAACTACAGGCAGAATGGCAGCACTTTATTTGAACTCTCAAGGTAAGGTAATCTGCAGGTATAGTGATCTGGCAGATACCCAAAACTGGACAGATGAAGAGATAGTATTGGAAAATGCTGGTGGCATCTATGGCACGGGTAATTCCAACGTAAATGGACCTTATGACCTAGGACACCACTATTATCTGTGGAACTCTACAAGTTCCAGACAATTGCTGCAATGGAACGGAATTGATTCTTGGGCAAAGCACGAGGAATTACCGACTACTTATTTGGGTAAAGAATATGAATCTGCCCGAATCTATCGCAGTGAATCCGGTAAGTTGCAGATAATGCAGGGTTATAAAGATAGCGGCATCGCACAGTATTATAACCATCTGGAAATTGTAAGTGCGGAAGATGCTGCATATCCGTATCCAAGCGTTAGCGGATTGCTGGCAACTTGTGGTGGAATGGAAGTACATCTAAGCTGGCAAGCAAGCGGCAACCCGCAGTCCTTTAAGATATACAGGGATAAGGCGCTGATAGGGGAATCCAATACGTCGGGATTTGCGGACTATAATGTGACTGCAATGGAAAGATATAACTATTATGTGTGCGCGGTATATGCAGATGGAATATCCAAACCCAGCGAAACCATAAATGTATTGATCCCTGTATTACCTGAAGTGAGTGATTACTCCTTTTCCAGCAGCGTAGGCACTTACACCGAAATCAGCGGTGGAACCGTATTATTGAACGCACCCCCCTCGCCCTTAAACCCCGTGTTTAACGAGATTGAGCTCGGCTTTGATTTTGGATATAATGGGGTCACTTACACTACCGTAAGTATCGCCGAGAATGGCTTTTTGGCGATGGGAAACCAAGTAGTAACCAGCAACCTACCCCTCAGCCAGGCTAACGGCACAAACAATGTAGTAGCTGCACTTGCCCGCGATATCCGCCCTCGTGATGAAGATAGTGAACTGAGCTATATCACTCAGGGCACGGCGCCAAACCGCGTGTTTATCGCACAGTGGAAAAACTTCCGTCGTAACGCCACCGCTACTGCAAACGACGTGCTTAATTTTCAGATTCAGCTGCACGAAGGCACAAACAAGATAGTATTTAGCTATGGTAGCTTTTCTGCCGTTACTGCCCTCACAGCCGCCACTGTGCAGGTAGGCCTGCGTGGCGCCAGCAACGCGGATTTTAACAATCGTACCACCACCGAGGATTGGGCCGCCACCACAGCCGGCAGCGCTGCAAACAACAATTGCACTCTGAGCGCTACCGTGTATCCGGCTGAAGGGCTTACCTTTAGCTTTAGCCCCGTGCAGCAAGGTGCCACACCCAATCCGGCGCAGAACCCCCTTCCTGTCCATACCGCTTTGAATGTAAACACGCATACCTTGCTCTCCTGGAGCAGCGGCGGTGGCGCCCCTACCGGCTATAAAGTGTATTTGGGCACCAATACTCCGCCTACAAACCTGGTAAATGGCACTACTCAAACCGGCACAAACTATCAGCCGGATACCGCTTTGAACTACAACACCCAGTATTACTGGAAGATAGTTCCTTTCAATGACGATGGTGATGCCGAAAACTGCCCGGTATGGACTTTTACCACCTGGGCAGACCCCACAGTTAGCAGCTATCCTTATATCCAGGATTTTGATGAAGCTATTCCGCCTGCATTGCCTTACGGCTGGAGTACCATCAATGCTAATGGCGATAATTATACTTGGGAAAGTATTGTGGATATCGCTGCCCATACTGCACCAAACGTAATGCGTATCCGCTACAATTCCAATATGGCGATGGACGACTGGCTGATAAGCCCGCCTCTGCAGGTAGTAGGCGGACATATATATGAAGTAAGCTTTTACTATCGTGCCAATAGCACCACATATCCGGAAAAGCTTGCCTTGTACAAAGGTAGTGCCCCCACGGCAGCCGCAATGACGGAGCAGCTATGGGTCAATAGTAATATTACCAATACCACCTATCGGAGAGCCGAAATCCTGGTTCCCATGGAAGGCGACGGCACCATCTATCTGGGCTTCCACGGGCATAGCGAAGAAGAGCAATTCTATCTCTACATCGATAGCTTTGAAGTAATGGAAATGGCGGTATCTCTGGATCCGCCCACCAATCTTGCCGCTACAGTGGATGGCATGGATGTACATCTTAGCTGGACTGCTCCCGGTGGTGGAGATACCCCGCCCGGCGACGGCTTTGCCGATGACTTTGAAAGCTATCAGGATTTTGCACTGGAATTTGAGCCCTGGGTACTCGTGGACGTGGATCAATCCGCTACCTATGGCTTCTCTGGCTACTCTTGGCCGAATGTTTACTCTGCCATGGCTTATATGGTCTTCAATCCCAGTGCCACCACCCCTCCTCTTACCAGTATAGACGCCCATAGTGGAAGCAAGATGGCCGCTTGCTTTGCCTCTACCCAGGCGGTGAATAACGACTGGATGATGAGTCCGCAAGTAAGCGTAAACGCAGGTGAAAGCCTCAGCTTCTGGGCGCGCAGCTATACCACAGAATACGGTATGGAACGCTTCAAAGTGGGCGTATCCACCGGTGGCACTGCTCCGGCAGATTTTACCATTATCAGTGGCGCCAGCTATATTCAAGCTCCAGCAGCCTGGACTCAGTATTCATACGACCTTAGTGCCTACGCCGGTCAAGACATTCGCATTGGCATCAATTGCGTATCCGATAACGCCTTCTTCTTCCTGGTGGACGACGTTTCCATCGGCTCAGCACCGGCAAGGTTTGCCTTCAACCCGGTTACTAATTACCCCAGCGTAAGCCCTACCCGCAGCACCGGCATTGCCGTACCCGCTCCCAAAGCGCTTACCCGCAACCTTTTGGGCTACAAGGTATATCGTGATGGAGATTTGATAAGCACCATCAATAGCGGAGCTACTACTACTTATGATGATCTGGATTTGGTAGCAGGCACCTATAGCTATACCGTTACCGCTTTTTACAATAGCGGCGAATCTGAACCTGCCGGTCCCGTTATCGCCACCATCCTGCATCTGCCGGCTCCTCAGAATCTGGCTGCCACAGTGGATGGCAATGATGTAATCTTGGATTGGGATGATCCGGGAAGCACTCCTGCAGGAGATTGGATTACCTGGTGCAATCCCGATGCCATCGGTAATGGCATTGGTACCGGTAGCGCCACTCAGTTTGATGTAGCGCACATGTTTGATGCTGCCGATCTCGCTCAGTATCAGGGCAGCAGCATTAGCCAAATCAAGTTCGTGCCCCGTTATCAGAATTGCGTTTACACCGTGAAAGTATGGACGGGCGGCAGCGCTTCCACACCCGGCAATCTGGTATATAGCGCCGTACATAATGGATTCACCATTGGCGATTGGAACCTGCACACCTTAAGTACCCCCGTTCCCATCCCTGCCGATCGCCTCTGGATTGGCTACCACGTAAATACTCAGGGTGGAAATCCTGCCGGTTGCGATGGTGGTCCCGTTATCGAAGGTAAAGGCAATATCATGAACTTTGGCGGCTGGACTACCCTTGCTGCTCTGGCTCCTTCCCTTACTTATAACTGGTCTATCCAGGGTTTTGTAAGCGGTGCTAATGCTACGAGAAACGTAGCGCTCAAACCCATCTTGGAAACCCCGAATCCCATCCCAAATGGCACTTTGGCACTTGCTCGCTTCGAGCCAAAACGCAATAGCCGTGCGCTACTGGGTTACAAGGTATATCGTGATGCTGCCCAGATTGCTGAAATCAACGATCCCAACATCACCACCTATACCGATTTGGATCTGCCTTATGGCACATATCTATATGGCGTTAGTTCTCTGTATAGCAATGGCGAATCCGAAACCGCCACGATAAATGTAGTGCTATCTCCCGCTGAGCCTCCGCAAAACGTGCAGGTGGTGGAAATTTATCCTGCGTCTTTGATAAGCTGGGAGGCTCCCGCTTCCAGATCTTTGCAGAATTATCAGGTCTGGCGCTTAATGGCGGGTAATGAGGATATGGAAGAAAGCTGGACCTTTATCGGTACAGCTGGAGAAACCCAATACTACTTTTGGGATCAAGATTGGCACCTTTTGGAAGCGGGTGCATATCGCTATGCGGTAAAAGCTCTTTATGATAATAATCAAAGCTCTTTGCCCGGCTTCTCGAATATCCTTACAAAATCTGCCCAAACATTGGTCTATGGCAGTGTATTGGATTCTTATACAAATGCAGCCATCAACGGTGCACGCATCGCAGTTCAGGGTTATGAAGCCTTTAGCGATGCGACTGGTAATTATCAGCTTGATTTGGCGCCTGGTACTTATCAGCTAACATGCTTCAAAGATGGCTACCGTGTGAAATATCAGCACAGCATTACGGTGGGAGCCTCACAAGGTCTTGCTCTGAATCTTGTTTTGGATGAAAACCTGTTGATGCCCAATTCCCTAAGCGTTTCCGCAAACCCAAACCAGCCAGAAGCAGGGGTGGAGCTTTCCTGGAATGTTCCTACTGCCGCTGGTACAAGCTGGATAAATTATGATAAAGAAGCAACCGGTCGTTCCATTGGCACAAATTCGCAGGCCGATCTTGATGTAGCCATTCGCTTCCCGGCGGCGATGCTTGCTCAATATGCGGGGAGCAGCTTAAGATCCGTAAGAGTACTACCAAATGCAGAAGGAGAGTTTTCCATCCGGGTATGGACGGGCGGAAATGCCACGGCACCGGGCATTATGGTAGTGGATCAGCCCTTTACGCCGCTTATAGGCGCATACAATACCATTGAATTGGAAAACCCCGTATATATTCAAGGCAATGAAGAGCTTTGGATAGGCTACAGATGCAATGTTCCTGGAGATCGGAAGAGCAC
>JAQVIX010000147.1 GCA_028695495.1 Candidatus Cloacimonadota bacterium
TTCGCGAGGAACTAAATGACGATTATTTCATCCTTTGGATATGGGATGAAGCCTTGGGCGCCGCAGGTAAACCGGGGCAGTTTTACGAAATACGCGCTCTTGCTTCGCTATTGAACGCCTCGCAATACCGCAATATCCCGAAACTCTTTAAGCCGGTAAGTATTTATGACAATCAGGGTGGCAGAATCGGTTTTATGATCAAAAAAGTGGGGGAGGGCACGGCAGCGCTTTCCAAACTGCGCGCCGGAGACCTTTTGGAACTCATTGGTCCCTGTGGCAATGGCTTCCCCCTGGTTGCCGCCAAACACATTCTGCTGATTAGCGGGGGAGCGGGCTATCCACCGCTTTGGTATCTGCAAAAAGCCTTGATCAATCATAACCAAATCTATTGGATGCATGGCGGCGCCTCGATACGCGATGTATTTCCTTGCGACGAGATTTGGACGGATGATGGCGCTCTGGGCAGAAAAGGGCTGGTGGTGGACGGTCTTGCGGCAAATATAGCGCGTTTGAACATAGATATCATCTTTAGCTGCGGGCCGCTGCCCATGCTAAAGCAAGTGGATAGTATCGCCAAGGAGCACAAGGTACTTCACTACAGCTCTTTGGAAGCTTATATGGCGTGTGGGATTGGCGTTTGCCACGGCTGTGCGGTGCCCATTGGAACGCCGGAAAATTGGGATTATCTACGGGTATGCAAAGAGGGACCTGTATTTAACGCCAACGAAATAAGATGGGAGCTGATGTGAGCAAAATACTGGGAAATGATGCCAGTGAGAAACGCCTGGCTACTGCTTTGGGGCGTATCGGTCTGCGCACGCCTTTAACCGTGGCTTCCGGAACCTTCGATCTGGAAAGCCTGGAGTTCTTCGATTCCGCCTGTTTGGGCGCTTTTGTGTGCAAAACAATTACTATGGAGCCCAAAAAGGGCAATCCGCCCTGCCGGCTCTTTGAAACAAAGGCGGGCTTGCTCAATTCCATTGGTTTGCAAAATCCGGGTTTGACTGCCTTTATTGCTGAAAAGTTGCCGCAGTATCGGGAAAAGCTGGATATACCTCTGATTGTGAGTTTTTCCGGTTCAAGTATTACGGAATACTGCCAAATGCTGGAAAGGCTGGAAGCCTCTGGCGGGATTAGCGGGTATGAAGTAAACGTTTCCTGTCCCAATGTGGAAAATGAAGGTATTGCTTTTGGTGTGTGTCCGGATACCGTTTTCAAGCTTACTGAAGCGCTTAAAGGGCTTACGGATAAGGAGCTTTGCATCAAGCTAAGCCCCAATGTAAGCGATATCGCCGCCATCGCCCTGGCAGCGGAAGCGGGAGGCGCTACTTCGATAGCCCTGATCAATACGCTATTTGGTATGGCGATAGATTACAAAACGGGTAAAAGCCGTATCCGGCGCGGGATAGCGGGTTATTCCGGCATCGGCATCAAGCCCGTGGCGCTGGCGCTTACTTTCAAGGTGGCGCAGGCGGTGAAAATCCCCATTTTGGCGATGGGCGGTATTTACGATTGGCAAGATGCGCTGGAGTTTTTTTGGGCGGGTGCCAGTGCGGTGGCATTGGGAACTGCTAATTTTATCAATCCCTTAGCGGCACCGGAATTGATCATGGGTTTGGCGGAGTATCTTTTAAAAAAGGATATATATCTGAGGGATATTATTGGGGGCGTTAGTTTTTAGGCTGGCTTCAGGTAATCGCCGCATAAAGCGCCTTAATGTCCTTGAGTTTATGCACCTTATGCTGCCCCTTCAGCTTCGCCGTGGCGGAAACGTAAACCTCAGTATAGCCCAATTTTCGGGCTTCGGCTACGCGCGCATCCAGCTGAGAAACGGGACGGATTTCGCCATTTAAGCCCACTTCGCCGATGAATACGGATTTCTCTGGCAGGGGAGTATCTTTCAAGGAACTAATGATTGCCGCCAAAATGCTGAGGTCCAGCGAGGGGTCTGCACTGCGGATGCCTCCGGCGAGATTGATGAATACATCGCTATTGCGCAGATACATGGAGAGGTTTTTTTCCAAGATAGCCAGCAGGATGGCGAGCTTTTTTTGCTCCAATCCCACCACTACGCGCTGGGGGGTGCCATAGCTGGTACTGGTTGCCAGGCTTTGCACTTCCACAATGAAGCTGCGACTGCCTTCGATAATGCAGCCAATCGAAGTGCCGATCTGGCTGGCATCATTGCTTAGGAAAATAGCGTTAGGATTTTCCACCGATACAAGACCTAAATGCGTCATTTCAAAGAGACCAATCTCATTGGTGGAGCCAAAGCGGTTTTTTACCGCCCTTAGTATTTTGTATTGGTTCCGCATTTCCCCTTCAAAGTAAAGCACGGTATCAACCATGTGTTCCAATATCTTAGGTCCTGCTACATAACCTTCTTTGGTTACATGCCCTACCATAAAGATTGGTAAACCAAGGGTTTTGGCGCATTTTAAGAGGCGGTTTGTGCTCTCGCGCAATTGGCTTACGCTGCCCGGAATGGAATCCAGGCTGCTTATTGAAATGGATTGGATACTATCTACAATGGCGAGGGCGGGGGCTTCTTTTTCGATGGCGGATATTATTTGCTCGGTGTCGTTGCTGCAAAGCAGGAGGATGTTTTCGCTGGTTACCTTAAGGCGTTTGCTGCGGCTATGCAGCTGCGCTGCGCTCTCTTCGCCGGATGTGTATAAAACCTTTTTACCTTTTATGCCCAACCATTCGGCAAGCTGTAGCATCAGGGTGGATTTGCCAATCCCCGGTTCGCCGCCAATCAGGATGAGCATGCCGCTGATAATGCCACCGCCCAAAACCAGATCAAGCTCGGCGTTTCCGGTAGGCAAGCGCTCTTCTTCCTGGCTCTGTATCTTTACCAGAGGCTCGGCTTTGGCGGGGCTAAGGCTATCAATGCTGCCGCTGCTTTTCCCTACCAAGCGGCTGCTTTCTTTTATCGTGCCCCAGCTATCACAGTTCGGGCATTTGCCCACCCATTTATTGGTCTCAAAGCCGCAATCTGTGCAAAAGAAACTGCTGTTTGCCATTAGCTTATTTTACTATTTGCGGCAGGTTCATGGTTTTAGTTTGAAATCCCGCGGTCAGAATTGCGCACGAAATCCACAAAGAGCTTTTGCAGGGGATTCAGGCTCATCTCGTCTGCTTTTGCCAGTGCTTGCGAGGTATTTAGTCCGCTGCGGTAAAAGAGGTTATACACTTCCTTGATGCTGGCGATATCCTCATTGGAAAAACCTTTGCGCATGAGACCAACGCTATTTAAGCCAACGGTTTGGTAAGGGTTGCCCTGCCCGCGGGAGAAGGGAACGATGTCCTTTTTGATGGCGGAGGCTCCACCCAAAAAGGCGTGGACGCCGATATGCACAAATTGGTGTACAGCG
>JAQVIX010000063.1 GCA_028695495.1 Candidatus Cloacimonadota bacterium
GTTAGCTTGCTGTTTTTAAGTGTCAAGCTATAAGATTCAATAAAAATGAACTCCTTATCCCTTTTCCACTTCATGTTAGCTTGCTGTTTTTAAGTGTCAAGCTATAAGATTCAATAAAAATGAACTCCTGCTCGCTTGTATAGGGCGTTGGTAGCGATAGAAGGCGGATAAGCGGCAGAAGTCCAAGAGGCTGGACGCTTCGCTCGCTATTAGAACTTAGCAAAAATCAACAAGGAAAATTATCCACGAGCGCAGCGCCTGCCACCTGCTACCTGTCCCCTTGAAGCAATGCCCCTTCGCTCCGGATGAGTTGTGTTGTCTCATCCATCATCACTACTATGGGCATCTCCGACTCCCTGTATGTCCCGGTCTCACTTCGCTTCGCTTATAGAAACCAGTTTGTGGTCACCAACCCCTAACATACAGAGTCTCCCATGTTCATTGTTTAGACTTTTGTAAGCACGCCATCAGTTATAACCCCGGCAGTTCCTGGTTGTGCTTATGACCATTGCTTCCAACCAGATTACAGGTTTCAACCTTTCGGACGGTCTGACCAATTGCAAGGTCTAACGAGGCTAAACCTGTTCGCTTGCGCTACGGCTTACTTACCGCTAAGAAAAGCTTTGACTCTCGCCTTACGGCTGCTGCCATCTTCTTCGCTTACATCTGAACGGACAATTAAATGTGCTGGATTTTCACCAGCTTTCTAAACAACGCCTCATGGCGCACCAAATTAGCTCGAATTAACCTTTCTTGTTTCGTCAGGAAAAACAGTTCAGATAGCATAAATGTTTACAATAAATGATGTTGCCTTTTATTCCCCCTCCCCCCCCAAAAAAATGGCACGCCATTTTATGAGGGGAGGGGGTCTTATACTATCTCGTGTTTTGTAGCCCACTGCTATCTGAAATTTTAGCCCTGACGGGCTAAGTCGGGTACCCACGGTTTCAATAGTCCTTTAAATGTTTCTATTAGTCTCTTATTTATCAAACCTTTGGACTTGCGTCCCAGTATACCCGCCTTCGGTATGGGATCGACCCTTATAAAATTTCGGTTTTACTGTGCTGTTTGAACTACAAAGCACTATCGGAACTGGTGGTAATGCAAAGAATTGCTACAGCGCTTTGTAGTCCAAAATTGCCGTTTACGCGCTGCAGGCGTCCCCTCACGTCGGCAAAGCCGACCTATTTCATCAACAGCATTTTCCTTATTTCCACCTTTTTCCCTGTTTCTACGCGGCAAAAATATACTCCGCTGGGCAATGTTTTTCCGGTATCATCTTTGCCGCCCCACACCTGAACTACTTCCCCTTTGGGCAGATAGTCATCGAGCAGGGTGACCACTTTTTGTCCCCGGAGATTGTAAATTTCCAGCTTGGTATGTGCTGCGCAGGGCAGTTTGAAGCTGATATTTGTAGTGGGATTGAAGGGGTTTGGATAGTTAAAGAGACCCAGGCTGAGGGCTGGGCTATGAGTACCGCTATCCGGTACGTGTAAGCTTAGGCTTAAAAACTGCAAATAGGGGATTCTTCCACTACCCATAAGCGTGAAATAGGCTCCGTTATCGGTGCGGAAAACCCCGTCACATTCGAGGTTTGAGATATAGGAATCTGCCGGACGGATGAGACTACCGGATGTATCGATAAAACCGTAGTAACCCGGAAAATACTGATTGCTATGATCCGTCTCAAAAGCGTACCACAAGATGCGTCCGTCATCCAGTAAACACTGATTTTGTATAATCATAAACGGCAAAGCGGTTTGCCAGCCGGAGCTATCAATGAGATTGTATTTGTGAAAAGAATTTACACCTGCGTGGAAGTAAGCATAATAGAGCTCGTTTTCGTGTAGCAGCCTGAGTTCAAATCCGTGGCTAATTTCAACGGGGTCATAGATTTGCTCGCCTAAAGAATCTAAGATCAAAAAAAGCGTCGTTTCGCGTAAAGCCCAGTGGCCGTTAGCTAAAGTTTCCCAATAATACAATCTTACGCGCACGGTAAAGCCTTCGCTAAATGGATATACACCTAAGACTCTGCAATAGGTATAATTGCCAAAAAGCGGCACCAAAGCGGGGGCATCATCCGGAGGATACAAGCTGCTGCCGTCACCTAAGATGATATTGTAAAAATTCATATAATCGTTGTTGCTATCAATCTGGCTCCAGGTGAGGAAGTTTTTTGTAAAGGTCAGGATTTCAATGCCGTTTCCCTGATATGCGAGATTTATGCCGCCCACCATGACGCCGTTTCCATCCCAGACTGATTCGCCGTCATCATAACGCTGCACATATACGCTACTTGCATAAACATTCGCCATATACAAAGAGCCGTCATAATAGGAATATTTGGCGCCGGGGATAGTTTTGCCGCCGTTTTCCCACATCGCACCGCTATCCAAATTGAGCTTTTGGATGTAGTTTGTGCCCTGTCTGGAGCGAATTATCAGGATTTCCCCAGCATCTGTTTCGATTAGTTCAAAAGCGCTGCTGCCCGAGTGGGAAAGAGTAAAACTTTGCGGCTGGGGATAGCGCCTTGTGCCATCGGGAAAAATGATCTGATATTTGATGGTGCTTCGGTCATCTTCACACCAGGCGGCAAAAAGGCTGTCATCATTTAGCTTTTTGTAGCGGATCCAGTCAACAGCGGAATTTACCCCGCTTTCAATTTGCAGACCGCTGCCAGCGTAGAGCAGATTTGCCTCTGTATCAATCTTTTGGATGGAAAGTGCAGTAAAATACTTTCCGAGATCTTCATCCGGCATGGCAAGATGCACAATATCCAGATTTTCACCGTTTAAGCGCGCACAATAATGTGGTATAGGACTGTAATATGTGGGTAAAGAAAGCGGCTGTGACCAGCTTTGATACTGCTTGTCGTAGTGAAAAATGAACAGGGCATTGTCGTATCCGTAAGTGGGGCAAGTGATGAAAAACCAGCCTCCGGCACTATCCGGTACTACTGAAGACCAATAGCTACGATTGTAGGTAGTATCGTAATCCACATAAGTATCTGTGTGCAATGTACTGCCGGCCGGACTGATGATATTTAAATGATATTTAAAGTGTGTGTCCCCCTCGGTGGAGTGCAAAATGAGATTGCCATCGGATGTGAGCGATAATGCCGCAATACCCAAAGAGTTGAAGCTGGTTTTTTCCCAGGGCTGATCCCAGAGAAAATCCCCGTTTTCATCCATGATCTGCACATAGAGATTGGTATAGGTCCTCCAGGCGATGTAAAAAGTGCCGTCTGAACGCTTTTGTATCTGGTGGCCGGCTGCGTACATGATCGGGTGCTCACGCGTCCAGATAAGCTGATGATTTGCATCCAGTTTGAGGATTCTGATCTCGTTGCTCAAACAAAAAGTAAGCAGTAAGCCGCCATCGGAAGTAAAAATATGCTGCGCCAGACGGTAATCATAGTTATCCTGTAGATTCTGCTTCAAGCTCAGGTTTCCCGCATTATCAAAGTAATAGATTTTCAGAAGTTGCCCACTACTGCAAATCAGGTATAAACCGCCTAAGTGATCGGCAAAGGTTTGCAGATATTCATTGTCTGTAAAGAAGCTGATGTCTGATAAATGCGCAATTTTCGTTTTATTTTGATCATAAGTATCCAGGATAAAATCATCGTGGATGATATCCATTCTACGCATGATGGTAAATGTGTTGTCATCGCGCATAATAATATTTGCCAAATCCCGGATGATTAGCGGCTCATCCCACAGAGTTTCGTTGTTTAAACCTATAAGCTGAAGGTGATGCAGGATTTCGCCCAAATGATTCTTTTGGTAGGCAATGAGGAGATTGCCGTTGGGACAGCTTTTGCTGAAAGCCTCCGAGCGCAGGTTTGTATAGTCCACTACGGGGATGGGCTGGGGGAAGGCCAAATGTTCGGCGCCAAGGGGCAAAATGCTGAAGAATAAAAACAGAAAAAACAGAATAGAAACGGGTTTTTGCACCAGAGTGCAGCGGGAATTGGGGAGGATTTCCCCTGCAGCCCGCCCTTGAAGCGTCATCAATCTTAGTTTCATCTTTGTCTCAGTAGCCATAGGCTTGGAAACCAGCCTCGGCAGCGCTTGAAGCGTCATCAATCTTAGTTTCATCTTTGTCTCCTTTTTCCGGGGTGTTTCAAAATCATATTTTTACTGTTCTTGCAAGCAATATTTGTTCCTTATGGTGGAGAATATTTAGCACCGGGAAAGATAGGGGTAGGGGAGTAACCCGTTGCCGGTCTCCCATGTTCATTGTTTAGACCTTTGTAAGCACGCCATCAGTTATAACCCCGACAGTTTCTGGTTTAGCATTTGACCGTTACTTCCAACCAGATTACAGGTTTCAACCTTTCGGACGGTCTGACCAACTGCAAGGTCTAACGAGGCTAAACCTGTTCGCTTTCGCTACGGCTTACTTACGGCTAAGAAGAGCTTTGACTCTCTCCTTACGGCTGCTGCCATCTTCTTCGCTTACATCTGAACGGACAATTAAATGTGCTGGATTTTCACCAGCTTTCTAAACAACGCTTCATGGCGCACCCGAATGGACGCGAATGATGGCACTAATTATCGCGAATGCCGGTGTGTATTTAATGGTTACACGGATTAGACGGATTGAAACGGATGGACACGGATTTTTTTGGCTCTCTTTCGTACTTAGTGGGCAACCCTTGAATGTTATGTCAGTCTTTCGGCTATCCGTAAATGCCAAACATGCCTGCCTGGCTTAGTCCGTCAGGACTAACATTTTAGATAGCCCAGGGTGTTCTTGAACAAACAGGAACTTGCGAGTGTTTGAGCAAGAACACCCTGGGTGACGGATAGGCATTGATGAATACCTTTTTATCCCCCAGCCCCCCTTGTAATTAACAGCACAAAACCCGAGGGAGTTTTGAGCCGTTAATTACAAGGGGGGGGGCTGGGGCTTTATTTCCTTATTTAAACGCGTTTCTTTACCCAGGGTGATCTTGCCTAAAACTCGCAAGCTCGTTTTTGGCAAGATCACCCTGGGCTAGCTAAACCACTGTCCCTGACGGGACAAGACAGGCAGAATAACCTCACTTCGGGAAATAATTGCATCCAATAAAATTGATGGCTGCCCACTAAAGTCCTAAAGTCTTAAAGTCATACAGTCTCAGTGTTCCCCAGTGCCTCAGTGTCTTCAGTGATAAAAATATTCGTGTTAATTTGCGTTAATTTGTGGACAAAAAGAGGCCGCCCGGAAATGCCAAAAACATGCAGGATATCAAACGAAATGAGGGTGTAGGGGCTGGCCCGTGTGCCTGCCCCTTACGTTTCAACCGCAGCATTCGCGTATATTAGCGTTTCAATTCGCGTTCATGTGCGGTAGCTCTCATTTTTACCGATGCTTAAATAATCCGCTGGAAATACTCATCTGCCAATACAATGCGGTATTTTTGCCACCTGCGCAGCGCTGCCAGTTGACACCTGGATCCTAATACCTATGATCTTGTGTGCCGCCGTGGTAATGCCCTCACCTCTCCCCGCTTTTTCTGGGTTGAGGCGAGGGCATTGTGAGGGAGAGAAATGGGCTAAGGCTATGGGTGCCCGTTGTTTTTTCCGGCAAAATAGATTAGTTTATCTATAAAAACAAATAAAGCGAGGAAGCCATGGCTGGAATTATCTTTTTTAAGACTCAAAATCTGAAAAAATTAGCAGATTTTTATCAGGGCTATTTAGGGCTTGCGCTCTGGCTGGATCAGGGCGGGTGTCATATTTACGAAGCCGGCAATCTGAAGCTCGGTTTTTGCCAAAGGGAGAAAACCGAAACCCAGGGCGTAATTACCTTTTACTATCCGGATAGAGCCACGATCGATGCATTGTATCAGAAATATCGCGAAATTGCCACCAGCGAACCGCGCCTAAATCCGGATTATAATATCTACCATTTTTGGGCAAAAGACCCCGATGGCAGAGCTTTGGAATTTCAATATTTTATGCCGCCGGTGGAGGCTGCTAAAAACCCGCTGGAACTGCTGAATCCCCAGTCCACCAAACCCCTGCTGCTGCTCACCATGCTTTTGCCCGAGGCGGCGATGCAGGAGCTAAAGCAAAACTTCCGCGTTTTGGCAAATACGCAGGATCGGCTGCTTAGGCGCGAGGAGCTTTTAGCGGGTGTAAAAAATGCCGAGGCTTTGCTGTGCCTTTTGGGGGATCGGGTAGATAGTGAAGTGATGGACGCAGCGCCGAAGCTTAAGGTAATCTCAAATTACGCAGTGGGATATAATAATATCGATCTGGATGCCGCGAAGGCACGGGGCATCGCTGTGTGCAATACCCCCGGCGTGCTTAGCGAAAGTACGGCGGATTTGACGTGGGCGCTCATCATGAATACGGCGCGGCGGATATTGCCGGCAGAGCGCTTCACCCGTGAGGGGCATTTTGTTGGCTGGAAACCCCTGCTATTTCTGGGTAAAGACGTATATCGTGCAAAGCTGGGCATCATCGGCATGGGCAGGATTGGGCAGGCGGTGGCGCGGCGGGCAAGTGGCTTTGGCATGAAGGTAATTTATACCGCCAATAGCGAGAAAACGCTTGATTTTCCGGCACAGCGCGTGGAACTGGCTGAATTCCTCAAAGAAGCGGATATCATAAGCCTGCACTTGCCTTTAACGGATCAAACACGCTACCTGCTGGACACTGCCGAACTGGACATGATGAAGTCGGGTGCGATTTTGATCAATACCGCACGCGGTCCCATCGTAAACGAAGCCGAACTCATCAAACGCCTGCAAGATGGACGCATCTACGCCGCCGGCTTCGACGTTTATGAATACGAACCTCACATCCCACAAGAACTGATGGAATTGGAAAACGTGGTGCTGCTGCCGCATATTGGCTCTGCCAGCATCGAAACCCGCACTGAGATGGGGCTTTTAGCGGCCGCCAATGCGATAGCTATAATCAAAGGGGAGAAAGCGCCGGCGAGAGTGGTATAAATGTAAAGTGTAGAATGTAAAATGTAGAATTAGCAAGGGCTTACCCACCATATTTAAACAAGCGCTTATTAATACTGCTATGGTAGGTCTGGTTTTCTACAGGTATCAGACATAATCAAACACATTACGATACAATTAGCTCTCATCCCGCCCATACAGCTCCTGAAACTCAATTAAACCAAAGGTATTGGGAGCAGTTCTGATAAAACGATCCTTATTGTTGATCTTTTTCAACAATGCGGATACTATGGATTCACGCACCAGTTCGATGCCATATTTGTTGCGGCATTCTTCGATGATAACCCGTACATGCAAAGGCTTCTTTGCTTCTTTTAGCAGGCGATATACATAATCGGTTTGCGAATTGCGTTTGGAATTTTCATAGGATACGGGCGCTTTTATAGCTTTCAAGGCTTCCCTTACTGCTCTTAATTGTGCCCTTAGCTTGATTTCTTCAATCTCCAAAAGCATCTGGCGAATATCTTCGTAGTTCATAGCAAAATCCTGTAATTCGTTTCAGGTCATCTTGTTTGGGTGGCTTTGGGTGTCAAGAGGATTTATGTAAAAGCGCAATAAACCAATCCTCAAGGAAATCATTGACAAAAACCCGCCATACCAAAGTGTGGACTATCAGTAATTTTTGATGGAGATATCGATGAATTTTCGCATTTATGAGTACTTGAATGTATTCATAATGTCGTGGCTATTTGTATATAGCCTTACGCCTTTCATTATCCGTTTGGCGTATAAGATAAACTTTGTGGACAAGCCCGAGGCGCGCAAGATGCACCTCAAGAGCACCCCGCTAATGGGCGGATTGGGGGTGGCGTTGGGCTTTGTGCTGCTATGTATCTACGATGTAAGCATTTCCTCATATCGCTATTTCGATATCCCCATGCTGGGCTATTTGGCGGGTTCCGTCATTATCGTATTGATCGGCGTGATAGACGACAAAATGGGCATGCGCCCTTTGATCAAGATGGCGGGGCAGTTTTTGGTATCTTTCATCTTTATCTTCAGCAATTTTAGCCTGCAGGAGCTGGAGGCGATGTTTGGCAGCATTTATATTAGCTTACCGATATTGGCATTATGGATGGTGGGCTTGATGAATGCGCTTAATTTTTTGGACAATATGGATGGCATTATCAGCGGCATGGCGGGGATATTGGGCTTAGGTTTTTTTGCTTTTGCGCTTTCCAATAGCACCGCTTCCAATCCGCATGCCATGGCACTTATCGCCCTTATATCGCTTAGCTTTGCCGGCTCTACCTTTGGCTTTTTGCCGCATAATTTCAATCCCGCCAAAATCTTTTTGGGCGATGCGGGGAGCATGTTCATCGGCTATTTCCTCTCGTCCATGGGCATTTTTATGGCGCAATATGCGGTTATCAAGCACAATGACAAGTTTTTCTTTCTTATGCCAGTGCTCTTTTTGAGCTATGCCATCTTCGATATTTCGCTGGTAAGCTATACCCGCAAGCGGGATGGCAGGCGCGTAATGCAGGGGGGCAAAGATCACTCTACCCATCGCATCAACAACGTTCTCGGTTCGGTAAAGGTAACCGCCGCTATCATCTACTCCATCAATATCTTAATCGTGCTTACCTCGATCATCGTTTTCCTGATCGGCTCGCGGGAATTGCTCTTTTTCAGCACCCTGCTCTTTGCCGTATTCTTCTTGTTTTTTGGGCGAAAGCTGGATCAAGTGCCCGTGGTGATACCGGCAAATCAAAAGAAGGCGTAGCGTTATGAAAATAAGAGTATTAGGCGCCGGTTCCGGGCTTCCCGTTCTGGGCAAGCAGCTTTCCTGCATCTGGGTGGAAAATAGGGGCAAGCAGTTTATCTTTGATTGCGGAGATGGCAGTATCTACCAATTGCTCAAAGCGGGGATAGGTCCCGATGATATTGACGCCGTGGTGATTACGCATTTCCATCCGGATCACGTGGCTGGCATATTTATGCTGGTTCAGATGTTTTATTTACAGGGCAGAACGAAGGATTTGCCGCTTTTTATACCGGAGCGGGAAGCGGAGTTTGAAAAGATATTCAGCATGTTTTATACCTTTGCCGAGCGTTTATGCTATCGGCTAAAGGTATTGCCCATTACGAAGCTTTGCCAGCATTATCCGGAGCTTACGACGATCGAAAATGACCATCTGGGCGGCTACCGGCAAGTAATAATGCAAAATGGCTTGAGCAATACGATGCGGGCATATTCGCTAAAGGTGGAGGGCGAGCGCGGCAGCTTTGTATATAGTGGGGATTTGGATACTACGGATAGCATCTGCAATTTTGTAAAAGGGATAGATACCTTTTTGGTGGATGCCGGGCATCCGGCTTTTGAACAGATACAAAAATTGGAGAATTACGGGATTAAACGCATACTTTTAACGCATGGCGCACCGCAGGAGACGCTGGACAAGCTATGCAACAAAGAGGGCAGTCCCTTTGAGGAAGCAAGGGAAGATATTGTATATGAGATTTAAGATGCAAAAGGTGTGGAGCTTTTCCTTGCGGATATGGCTGTTTGGGCTGGTACTGCTTAGCTTTAGCGCCTGCGAAATCAACCGTTTGAACCAAGCGGAAGAGCTGTATGATGCCCAGAATTACACTTTGGCGATCAAACAGCTGGATGACCTGATCAAGATTGCCAAAAATGGCGCATATCGCACACGGGCAGAGCTTTTGCGCGGTAATTGCTATTTGGAATTGGGCAATCTCGCCGCAGCAAATCAGGACGTTCCGCTTTCAATAAAGTTCTATAAATTAGCCAACAATCAAAATGCAGATACCGAGCTGGGGCAAACCTATCTGAGGCTAAGCCAGCAAGCTTATCGGGCGAATAACAAGGCATTGGCAATGCGCTATTTAAACGATGTATTGCGCGAGATTCCGGAATCCAGCCTGGTGCCGGAGGTAATGCTGCGCCGCATTAGCATTTTGATGGATGAATATCACGATCACAATAGCACCTGGGAAGATTATAAGTATCTGCACGATAACTTTCCCAATAATCCCTTTGAATTGCAAGCCCGCCGCTATGTGGCGCAATTTATAGATAATAATGTAAATTATGCGGTTACGCTTACCGAAAGCGGTTATTTTACGGATGCCTTGAAAGAGCTATTTGAGCTGGCGCGCTACCCGGTGGTGGATGGCGAGAATATCAATAAACTCATTGCCAATGTGTATCAGGCGCAGGCAGAGGAATATATCGATGCGCAGGACTATTTGCAGGCGGATAGGATGTTTCGCATTGCTATCCAATATGACCCCTTAAAAGCTACGGAAATCCAGAAGCGTTTGGAAGATATTACCTCGCTGTATATACAGAAAGGTAATGGGCTGATGGCGGCGCGCGATTTTGAGAATGCGCTGGTTCACTATCAAAAGGTGTTTGACATCATTCCGGATTATGCGCCGGCGCAGGAAGCCATTCGCGCTTTATACAAAAAGCAGGAAGATATCGCGCGGGCGGCGCAGATATTCAAAGAGGCGGAGCGTTTGGAAAGCTCTGAGAAATATAACGATGCCCTGGCTTTATTTCGCCAAGCCCAGAGCCTGGACCCATTACCCGAATATCAGAACCATATTCAAACCATGCAAAACGTACTGGAAGCGCAAAAGAATCCCAACGTCTTTGCCCAAAAGATTATCAATGAATATAAAAACGGGCAGATACTAAAGCGCGTGGCTGCCAAACGGGCGGAGGTACTGGCGGATTACAAAGCGAATGAAATCCGAGATAGCGGCTGGAAAATCCTGCTATCCACCGGACAATTCAAATATGAAGCCAGATACGACCTGCTTACGCCAAACGACACCTTTTTGTATGTGTGGCAGGTGAATCTCCGAGACCGTTCCATCATCCCGCTTAACCGGCTTTCCGAGGATGTACTCAAATGAAACACTATAAATATACCCTTTTACTACTCGTATTCCTATTGGGTGCAGTTTGGTTAAAAGCCCAGGAAACTATCAATTTGCAAGCTTTTGCGGATAGCACAAAATATGGCTGGATGAACTATCTGGATCGCGATAGCTACCGAAACGAACTGAATCAGCGGCAAAACCTCTTGCAGCTTTATGAATTGGAAGCGCTTTCCACCCGCGATACATTCTTAAAGAGCCTGGTAATGCCCGGTTGGGGGCAATTCGCTTCCAAAAACAACAATAAAGCTACGGTCTTTATGAGCCTGGAGCTTGCCGCTTTGATGGGTTCGGTTTATTTTTACGATCGGGCTATGACGAACTACCGACAGTATCAATCTGCCACGCAGATCGATGAAATCAATCGCTACTATGGCAAATCTCAGCTTCCTTACCAGTATTCGCTGATGGCTGCCGGATTTGGTTTTGTAGTATGGGGTTACAATCTTTACGATGTGATTATGTCCACCAATGAATATAACGAACAGCTTTGGAAAAACATTTATGAACGGCGCAGTACTTCACCCTTGCAGCTTACGCCTTCCGGGTTGGAATTGCAATTTTAGGAGGCTAATGTGAAAGCTAAACTCATCTTTTGCCTTGTTTTGCTAACCGTTTTGATGGTAGCCTGTGATTTGAAACGAGATAATCCCTTAGACCCCCAATCCCACCTGGATGTAGTGGTGCCGGGCACAGTATCCGGGCTGCAATTGATTCCCATGGGTACGGGTACCGAGGCGCGGGCGGTTTTTATAAGCTGGAATAATAACAATATTTTCGATACAAATGGCTACTACGTATATCGCGGGTTGAGCTTTTACAGCTCTTATGCGATTATCGATACGGTGTATCACGCGATGAATGCAGATAATCAAAGCTATACCCATTCCAGTGAAAATGATCCCACCGTGCAAACCGGAGATTACTGGTACCGCATTTCGGCGTTTAAGGATTACCCTTCAGGCAGGCTGGAAGGACGTCCCTGCACTCCTGTGCACGTGCGCGTAAAATAATACAGGCATGCACTATGTTGGGCTATTTGAGCGAGCTAAACCCTCAGCAACAAGAGGTAGTTCAGGATACCGAAAGCGCTATTTTGGTGCTGGCTGGGGCGGGTAGCGGCAAAACGCGCTGCATTACCTATCGCGCTGCTTATCTTATTCAACAAGTAGGGGTTAAGCCCTGGCATCTCTTGATCGTAACCTTTACCAATAAAGCCGCACAAGAGCTGCAGCAGCGCCTGGAAAAGCTGCTGAATATCCCCATGACTTCACTTTGGGTAGGCACTTTCCATTCCATCTGCCTGCGCATCCTGCGCACGGAATACCGCTATCTGCCATATAACTCCAATTTTTCCATCTACGCCGGGGATGAACAGAAATCGCTACTAAAGCGCATCTACAAAGAGCATGGCTTTGAGATAGCCAAATATCCGCTAAATAAGGTCTTATCCACTATTGGCAGATACAAAAACCGCTTGAAACTGCCCGATGACCTTCTGCAACAGAAATTTGGCATCGGCCCTTATGAAAGAGGTTTAATCAATATTTACGCCCGCTACCAGGAAGCGCTTCTCCTAAATCAGGCAATGGATTTTGATGATATTTTGCTTTATGCAGCGCGGATATTGGCTGATAATGAAGAGCTGCGGCAAAAGTATCAGAATATCTTCCGCTATGTGATGATCGATGAATATCAGGATACAAACCGGGCGCAATTTATGATCATCAATCTCATCGCGCGCGAGCATCAAAAGGTATGTGTGGTGGGGGATGACGACCAGGCTATCTATAGCTTCCGCGGGGCAAATCTGCGCAATATCCTGGAATTTGAAAACGATTATGAGAATGTAAAAAAGATAAGGCTGGAGCAAAACTACCGCAGCACCACCGCGATATTGGATTTTGCCAATGCCGTAATCACCAAAAACAGGCACCGCCACGAAAAGAAATTGTGGAGCGAAAAGGGTGAGGGGATAAGGCCACGGCTGGATGTATATGACGATGGGATGAACGAAGCGCAGATGCTTGCGGCAGATATCGCTTCGGCTTGGGAAAAGGGGGCAGTTTTAAAGGAAATCGCCATCCTATATCGCACCAATGCGCAATCCCGCCTTTTTGAAAACGCCCTGATGCAATACAAGATACCCTATAGCATTGTGGGCAGCCTGCATTTTTACCAGAGAAAGGAAATCAAAGACCTGCTGGCGTATCTGGCGAGTATCAGCAATCCGGCGGATAATCAGAACCTGCTCAGAATCATCAACGAACCGCCGCGAGGCATTGGTAATACCACCATTAGCCGCCTTTTGGGTTTTGCTGCGCAAACGCGGGTTTCGCTATATAATACCATCCAAAACGCAGCAGCAGTAAAAGAGCTGGGCAAAGCTGCCACGCGGCGGGTACTGGATTTTGCCGTTAAACTGGAAAATTGGCGCAATATGCTAACGAATACGCCGGTAACCACTCTGGTAAAAGAGATTGTGGAAGATTTGGAGCTTGTAAAAGCCTATCAAAAAAGCAGCGATCCCAAGGATATCGCCCGCGCCGAAAACCTCATTGAGTTTGTAGCTTCGGTAAATGAATTTTCCGAACGCTTTGTTTCTGAACATGAAAAAGCGCCGCTTTTGGAGGATTTCCTCCCCTTTGTAGCGCTGCAAACTGATTTGGATAAGGTTGCGGCAGATAGCGATAGCGTGTATTTGATGACCCTGCATAACGCCAAGGGGCTGGAATTTGAACGGGTGTATCTGGTGGGTTTGGAAGAAGGCATCCTGCCCCACCGGATGTGCATGGATACGGCTGAAGAGCTGGAAGAGGAGCGCCGCCTCTTTTACGTGGGCATTACCCGCACCAAAGAGATTCTCAAGCTTAGCTATGCGCGCAGCCGGCGGCTTTACGATAGTTTTGGTGATAGCGAGCCCAGCCAGTTCCTGCGCAAAATCTCCAAAGAGCTATACGAAAGCTATCAGCACGATGCGGATATCCCTGCCGAGCCTAGCCCCTATATCCACAAAAAGAAGAGCCTGCATAGCATTCGGGATAGCCAAAAGCATTACCGTATCGGGCAAAAAGTGTGGCACAAAGAGCACGGCGAAGGGATTGTGCTCAATGTAGATGGCATGGGGGAAGATGCGCTACTTACCATTAGCTTTGTGAAAGGCGGGCTGAAAAAGATTGTAGGATCGTATTTGGAGAGGGTTTAGAGGCTTGGTTTAATGGCGCTTATCCGCCTTTTACCCGATCAACGGCTTTCACAAGCGACATTGACTTCAAGTGGCGGAAATGCTCGCAAGCTCGCAAATGAACAATGAATGATGAACAATGAATGATGGCGGCTGCGCAAGCGCAGGTTAATTTAATAGCTGACGCTCAGGGCAGGGTTATCGTGTTTGAATCCAGGAGTCTATGGCGGCTGTAATTCCTTTAGCAGGTGTTAGGTGATAGGTTTTAGGTGTTAGGTGATAGGCTGAGGTGTCCTGAAAAGAGTGGACAAAACAAAGGAGATAAAAAACCATGTATTTTCAGGAACCTAAAGTAAGGGTCCAATTTAGCGAAGCGTTTCGCCTCAAGGTATTGGACGAAATTCGTAAGAAGCACTACACCGTAGCAGAAGCCGGTAGTGTCTCAAAAGGTGGTGTAAATTGGTAAGCGCCTTTTGAAGAAAAAGGTTGAGCCAAATCCGTTCTTTGTTTTAATGGTTTTCAAGACAAAAAACTAAAGAACAAGGAGACGAAAATGACT
>JAQVIX010000148.1 GCA_028695495.1 Candidatus Cloacimonadota bacterium
TGAAGTCCATGTCGCTTTCTTGATGCGATGGTATGGTAAGATTCGGTTAAGCGCCATTAAACCATGGGCTTGCATGCCTGCCGTATTAGTTCCAAACAGCGAAAGTTTAGGTAGCATAGCGTTTCCCACATGAAAACATAGAATAAAAGGCTCACTTTCAAACTTGGAGGGTAGCCATCGAATATATTGGATGCGATTATTTCCCGAAATGATGGCATCCTAGCTGTCTTGTCCCGTTAGGGACAGTGGTTTAGCTAGCCCAGGGTGTGCTTGCCAAAAACGAGCTTGCGAGTTTTAGGCAAGATCACCCTGGGTAATGGTAGCGTGGTAATGTATGTTGTTTTATCCCCTGCCCCACCATCTTCTTTATGTCCAAAATCCGCGGATTTTGGACATAAAGAAGATGGTGGGGCGGGGGTTTATTTTCGTTATTGTTATGTTCCACAAATGATATCTGAAATTTCAGGACAGCCTTTAACTTGGCTACAAACCCACAATTCCGGAAATATGTGCGCAGCACAAAGCATTAAGGGTTTACCCACCATGATTGAACAAGCGCCAAATACTATCGCAGCCAGGTTTCCGGTTTGGTGAGGTTGCGGATACCGGTGGGATTGAGGTTGATGGTATCGTTGCTGGAGGGCATGGTGCTAAAGTATTTGCTATATACTATCTTGAGGCTATTACCTTCTTCTTCCAAGGGGCAGATATCCGGCATTTCATACAGCAAATCCACCGTGCCATTGGCTTCTACCTCGGTATATTCGTAATCCACGCTGCTAATCAATCTATCCTCAGCATCAAAAAGCCCCAGGATAAAGAAGCCCTGAATGGGCACATCCAGCTTGTTTTCCAGGCTTACATATACGTCTGCCGGTGCGGGCAAATCCATGCAGGAATACAGGAAGCTCTCGTCGTCATTCACCGGTACCACGTGGATTTCGCTATTTAGATTGAAGGATTGCTCGTCCAGCCAATTACCGCTATAGCTACGTGCCGAGCGGAAGCCGCCCCAATAGCTGAGGCGACGCTCTTCATATTCCTTCATGCCGGGATCATTTACCAGATATGATGCTGCCTTATTGGCAGGACCATCCTGCTTTACCACCAGCACCCAATGCGAGCGGCGTCCGGCTACTTTTACGATTACCTTATTTCCGCTTTCGATCTGGCTGGAAAGGAAGTTCCAGTCGTTTGACCTCGTGCTTTGGGCTACCAATTCCATGCCCAAGCCGTCGCCATCAATAAGCCCGGGAATCTGCCAGCGCATGTTATTTCCCGAATATCCGCCATTACTGCGCAGCCAGGAATTAAGCTTATCCGGCGTTACATAAGGGTTGGTTGCCTCGGCATTGAGTAGCATGGAGAGGCAGGAAACCACGCAGCCGCTCTTGCCTATCGAGCTGCCGCCACCTAATCTGCTTTGTTTCCAGCGGGAATCATTTTGGGAAAACCAGGTAAAATCCGCTGCAAACAGGGTCATGTTTATTATTATCACCACGAGGGTGATAAGGTATTGTTTTTTCATAAGCTTTTCTCACGTAACAAAATGTAAATAAAGAAATTAAGTTACGGGATTCCATCTTTGGTGCCTTTGGCATTTTGTCAAATAGTATTTTTTCCCTTGCCAAAATGTTCGTATCAAAATAGATTGCCCTTAAATACACCTGCGATGAGAGATAAGTTCTGGCATCAAGGGAGGAAAAAAGCCTTTAAGCCCTCGCTATATCCTCTTTTCGCAATCTGATAAGGAAATAACATGACTCCTAAAAGACACGTGCTCACGATCGTTATAGACGATATCGAAACAGCCTTTCAGCCGGTAAGCGAGCTTTTGCACGCTTATGCACCCCATATCCTGCTTAGAGTAGGCTATCCCATGCGAGATTGGGAAGCCTCGGTAATCTTTTTGGTGGTAGAGCTTAGCACCTCCGAGATGGGCGCTTTTTCTGGAAAACTGGGCATGATGCAGGGAGTAAGTGTAAAGACTATTACATTAAAAATTGGAGAACCCAAATGAAAATCAGTATCGAAGGCTTGAAATCCTTTATTCCCAATGCCGAGATTGAAGCTCATCTGGCGCGCGAGAAAGAAGCTCCCGCCAGCCGTATTCGCGATATCATCGCCAAATCCCTGGATAAGAATCGCCTGGATCCAGACGAAACTGCCGCACTCATCAACGTAAAAGACCCCGAACTAAGACAGATGATTCTGGACGGTGCCCACGAGCTAAAAGAGCGTATCTACGGCAATCGCATTGTGCTATTTGCACCGCTTTATGTAGGAAATGAGTGCATAAACGATTGTGTTTATTGCGGTTTCCGCATATCCAATACCGAATGCACCCGCAGCACTTTGAGCCATGAAGACCTGGTAAACGAAACCAAAGCCTTGGTAGATGTGGGGCACAAGCGCTTGATTATGGTCTATGGCGAGCACCCCAAATACGACGCCCGCTTTATTGCCGATACCGTGCAAACCGTGTATGAAACTAAACACGATAATGGCGAAATCCGCCGCGTGAATATCAATGCCGCCCCCATGGATATTGAGGGCTATCGCATTGTAAAATCTGTAGGCATCGGCACTTATCAGATCTTTCAGGAAACTTATCACCAGCCCACTTATGAAAAGCTGCATCCCAGAGGACCCAAGAGCAGCTTTCTCTGGAGACTTGACGGGCTGGACCGCGCCATGAAAGCGGGAATAGACGACCTCGGCATCGGCGCCCTGATGGGGCTTTATGACTGGCGTTTTGAGGTGATGGGCTTGCTTTACCACACCATCCATCTGGAAAACGCCTTTGGCGTGGGTCCCCATACCATTTCCTTCCCGCGCATCGAGCCTGCCATTGGCACAGATTTTACCCAGCATCCGCCTTACCGGGTATCGGATGAGGATTTTAAGTTGTTGGTTGCCAGCCTGCGCCTCAGCGTGCCTTATACCGGAATGATCCTCACTGCCCGCGAGCCTATCGAAGTGCGCAATGAAATATTGCGTTATGGCGTATCGCAAATTGATGCCGGCAGTTCCATTGGCGTGGGCGATTACTCTCATAAAGATGAAGAATCCCGCCGCAAATCCCAATTTGTATTGGGCGATACCCGCAGCTTGGATGATGTGATCTTCGAGCTTGCCCAGGGTGGCTATATCCCCTCCTTTTGCACCAGCTGCTACCGCGCCGGCAGAACGGGCGAACACTTTATGGAATTCGCCATTCCCGGCTTTGTAAAACGCTTTTGCACTCCCAATGCCCTGCTTACCTTTAGCGAATATCTCTATGATTATTCTTCGGATAGAACCCTGAAAGCAGGCTTGGCGCTCATTGACCAAGAAGTAGCCAAAATTACCGACCCAAA
>JAQVIX010000064.1 GCA_028695495.1 Candidatus Cloacimonadota bacterium
TAATCCTTTTCGTTGTTGCGGATAAAATAGCGCGCTTTCAGCTCGGTAAAGAGACTATTGCCCCGGTAGCGCTTGGCTATTTCCACACTATAGCCGCTGTTTTCCTGCTTTAGCCCCTCCAGATTTAGATTAAAAACATGGTATTTCCCAAAGATGCGGATAAAATCTGCATCCGGCATACCGGCGCCAAAGGCATAGGCATGCAGTAAGTGGGGCTGCGTATCCTCATCGGAGATTACACTTTGCTCGATATAATGGTAATCTGCTGCTATGCCAAACCACTTGGAAGATAGCTCCAGCTTGTTCAGGCTGCGGATTTGCATTGAATACAAATCATCTGAATCCGGATAAAAGTAGCTACCAATATCATTTGCACTATGCACCACGGCATAGCCCACGGAATACTCGTCATCCGCATATTCCGCAAAAGCCGGCACCAAGACCAGCAAAAAGAAAATGATAATCAGATATACATCGCGTTTCATAATATACTCCTGCACGCAAGCTATTAACTGGCTTATTATTAGTCAAGCAAAATATGCTTATCCTTCCCGAAAGCGCTTTTTCAGGCTCTGGCTATCCATGCCATAAGCCATGTAAAGCTCCTCACTCTCGGCAGAGCGCGGGAAAGTATCCACTCCTATTTTTACTAATTTAGCTTTGTATCCACCGGAAACAATGGCTTCGGCGATGGTAGTGCCCAAGCCGCCCTGGATGCTATGGTCTTCCACTGTGAAGATAGTGCCGCGTTTTGCCGCTTTTGCCACCAAATCCGCCTCGATTTCCAAGGGGCAGGATACATTGATTACCTGCATGGTATAGCCTTCGGCAGCCAGCTCGTCCACGGCGCTTAAGACCCTGCCCAAAGGCGTGCCGCATACAAATACCGTGGCTTTCTTGCCTTCGCGCAAAGTATCCGCCTTGCCATACTCGAATACATAGTTTTCGTCAAAGAAGATCTCGCCTTTGCCGCCCTGAATAATGGGCAATTTGGAGCGCCCCATCGCGACCAAATAGTTGCCCGGTTTATCGATGAGCCAGCGGATGATGCGATCCGTTTGATTCGCATCTGCCGGGCAGATTACCCGATAGCCAAAGATATTGCGCACCAGTGAGATATAATCCACGCATTGATGCGTTTTGCCATCGGCACCCACATCGATGCCCACGTGGGTGATGATTGTCTTGAGATTTGCCTTATTGATCAGGTTCAGCCGCTGCATATTATACACTTCATCTATGCCAAATACGCCAAAATCTGCCCAGAAACACTGGATGCCGGTAGTGGAGATTGCCCCGCCCATTACCGCGGCGTGATGCTCCATTATCCCCACCTGCAGAAAGTGTTCCGGATTGTTATGGGCAAAATCTGCGGTTTTAACGCTGCCGGAGAGGTCGCAATCCACCACCACGATAGGGTTTGCGCTGCCTTTATTGATTTTTGCTAAATCGCTAATAGCATTCCCCCAGCCGCTGCGGCAATCGCTGGCGGAGGTATAAAGTATTGCTTTACCCGCTTTAAGCTCATATTTCGGAGCAAAATCCGGCAATTCGAGTTGCGGCGGGTTTTGGCGCACTGCTTCGCGCAGCGCAGCGTATTTATCCAGTTCAGAGGGCTGTCCCAATTCTGCCAAAGCCGCTTCGCATTGCTCTCTTTTCAATGGCGCACCGTGATATTGGGCTTTATTTTCCATAAAGCTTACGCCTCTACCCATTACCGTATGTGCCAGGATTAGCGTGGGTTGATCTGCCTTGCGTGCTGTATCCAGGGTTTTTAGAATCTGCATGATATCGTGTCCGCTTACCTCCAATACCTGCCAGCCGTCGGATTCCCAGTTCTTACGCATGTTTTGTGGCATTACCTCATGGATGGTGCCGCAAATCTGAAGCTGATTGTAATCTATAATGGCTATCAGTTTATTTAGCTTGTACTTGGCGGCAAAGCGGCGAGCCTCGCTAATCTGCCCTTTTTGCTGCTCCCCATCCCCCATCATTACATAAGTATAGCTATCTATCCCCTTGATGCGATTGGCGATGGCAAAACCCGCGCCAGCAGAAAGCCCCTGACCCAGGTTCCCCGTGCTCCATTCGATGCCCGGCAAATCCCGCTCTACATGCCCTTCAAAACGCGTGCCATAGATGCGGTATTGGCTAATCGCTTCTTCTATGGTAAAATAGCCATTGAGAGCTAAGCTACTATACACCGCCGGCGAGATATGCCCATGCGAGATCACGATGCGGTCTCTATCTGGTTTATCGGGATTTTGGGGATCGTGATCAATGGTATTGTACAGGCACAAAAGCAGATCCAGGGAAGACATGGAGCCTCCCGGATGCCCGCTCCCAGCCAAGGTGGTCATTTGCAAGATGGCAGCGCGGGCTTGCGCAGCCTGAGCGCTTACTATTGTGGCGATTTCATTGGGACGCTTTATCACTTTATTTACCTCATTGTTTATTTCTTAGCTTTGGCGGAAAATGAATATCTTTCCCCAAAGACGCAATATCAGATTCAGGGCGTTATAGGTCAAGCAAAATCTTACGTAGATGTGGCAGCTTGCCGCAGAAAAGTAGATGTGGCAGCTTGCCGCATGAAAGTGGCTGTGGCAGCTTGCCGCAGAAAAGTAGATGTGGCATCTTGCCGCTTATCTTCGCAAGGTGGCAGGTCGCAGGTCGCAGGGCTGCGCTCGTGGATAAGTTGCTTTGTTGTTTTATTACTTGCTTGCTTGGTTCTTAGTGCGTAGTGCAATGAGCTTAGGGCAGAGAGCGAGGCGAAGCGCCGGCTACCTGAAGTCCATGCCGCTATCATAAGGCGTTGGCAGCACTATAAGGCGGATAAGCGTCATGTACTCCAGGAGCCTGCCATGAGCGCCAGCGCTGCCACCTGAGACCTGAGACCTGCAACCTTGAATACAGCTTCGCCCCGTGACTTAGGCACTCCCGTTTTATCAGCCAGCTTTTTGCCGGCAGTTTTCGAGAGGGCAACCACCAATATACCTATAGTGGACAAGTAGTGGACAAATCCGGATTTATTTTCTACAATTCTTATTGAACCCTCTAAACCCTGCCTGCACAGGATGATAAGCATCACTTAAAAAGCTGATCTGCATACGCGAAAACCAAAAGCTGTGATGCCAGAGCCTGGATAATAGGCATCCCGGTAGGAAACCCGGCAGTGATTATATAAACTATCATAGTGCCCGCCTCTTAACACGCGTTGCGTGCCGCTGGCAGGACCGGTTGGATTGCTGCTGGGGCTTTGTAGGTAATAGCTCCTTGCAAACCAATCCCAACACCATTCAAAGACATTGCCGCTCATATCGCAAAGGCTTAGTTCATTAGGCAATTTGGTGCCGACAATGTGTGTTTTTATACCGGAATTTGATGAATACTAGGCAACGGTACCGATATCATCCGAACCGCTATAAAGATAATCCGGTATTGCGCTTGCGCCCCGTGCCGCATATTCCCATTCTGCCTCGGTGGGCAAGCGATAGCCATTGGCGTTCCAATTGCAGATCACGGCGTCCCAGGTATCATTTTCTGATTCCGGCACATTTCCCCAATCCGCCGGATTGGTAGAACCCAGGATTGAGTAAACCGGCGTAAAGCCTTCCGCCATACTACGCAAGTTACAATATTTCAGAGCATCATACCAGGAAATATAATAGGCGGGATAATGGGGTCCCAGCCCACTGTATCCAGACCAGTATGGATTGGCAGACATATAGTGAGCATATTCCGCCTGCGTCACTTCATATTTTCCCATATAAAAAGAGCTTACACTCACGCTGTGTGTGGGCAGCTCATAGTCTTCCCCATTACCCTGAGTTCTACCCATAATGAAAACACCGCCGGAAATAAAGACCATCGGACCCGGAACGCCACCCCCAATCGTATAGGTACTGCTTACGATATCGCTGGGCGTCCATCCGCTGCGATAAGCCCTGGCTTTGATGGTGGCAGTATGGCTTACTTCGATGGGCTGGGTATATTCTGTACAATACTCATTCGGTTCTCTGCCATCGGTGGTGTAGTGGATAGTGGCGCCCGGGGTAGTGGTATAAAGGCTTACATATTGAGTGCTATTGTAGATGCCGGAGGGCGGGCTAAAGGTAGGAGAAGCCACATTCCCCGTAGTATTGATGGAATAATAAACGTCCACAATGTTACTTTCTAACCACCCGCTGCGATAAGCCCTGGCTCGGATAGTGCAAGATAATTCTATCCGGAAGGGTTCTGTATATTGTGTGCTGGAGAGTGTCGGTTCACTGAGGTCGGTAGTATAATAGATCAGGGCATTGGGGGTAGCGGTGGAAATGCTTATATCCTGGGGACTATTATAGCTGCCCGGAGGCGGACTAAAAGTAGGAGTAGCCACCTGTTCGGCATCGGTAAATTCGTATCTGGCTGTGGCAATTCCGCTGGGATTCCAACCCTGGCGATAGGCTCTGGCTTTGATGGTAAGATCCAGGCTTACGGAAATGGAAGAGCTATACATACGGGATGACTCTGTCGGATCGCTGCCATCGGTGGTATAATGGATTATGGCATCATCGGTAGTGGTTAAAATCCTTACCTGCTGGGGTCTATTATATATACCCCCGTCGGGAGAAAAAAAAGGGCGACCTACGGTGGGCAGGTCATCCGCTTCATCCGGCTTGGTGGATTCATTATCACAGCTCATAAGCAAGCTGAGCATCAGGAAAACCGCCATTAAAACAAGGGTCAATCGGCTTTTGTCCATTTTGAACCTCCACTGTGGTTTTATTTCACATTTTCGTGCTTTATCTTTCACTTGTGATCTTTAGTCTCAAGTGTCGGTGTAAAAATCCAATTCCTTGTTTATCAGGGGTTTTAAGTGCGTTTACATGATTTTCAGTTCTACACTCTATCCTTTTTCAAACAAACGATTGCAGCATTTATCATATTCACTTTTTCGTCAACCTCTTTTTGCGATATTTCTCGATTAATTGTCTCTTGGTTTGGGCGTTCACAGCTTTCTTTCAGTCTTTCCTTGGCTCTGTAAAGTGTGATTTATGTTCAGTATGGATGGAGTTGGATTATTAAATACAAGAAATTAAACGGCTCACTTTCAAACTTGGTGGGTAGCCATCGAATATATTGGATGAGATTATTTCCCGAAATGATGGCATCCTAGCTGTCTTGTCCCGTCAGGGACAGTGGATTAGCTAGCCCAGGGTGTGCTTGTTAAAAAACGAGCTTGCGAGTTTTAGGCAAGAACACCCTAGGCTAGCTAAACCACAGAGGCTGTCCAGAAATAAGAAATGTGCACCCCTGAAATGTAGGGGTTCAATGCTTTGAACCCGCCGAAATGCTCGCTCAACTGGTAATCATTACGGATTGTGTATCAGATTATTACGGTATGCGCTACGCGCACACTTTGTCAAAAGCGGGCGCAAAGCATTGCGCCCCTACATTCCAGATGTGGTAGATATCATGTTTGGTTTTGGCATTTCGGGACAACATCAAGACCTTTGTTCATCTCGGGTTTGAAGCCATTTTATGCCGCATTTTCTATATATTAGCTCAATGATTTTTTTTCTTTACCCACTATATTTGAATGAGAGCCAATAAAAAAATAAAGGCGGTTTGTCAGAAAACTGTCATACGACATTCTGACAAACCGCCTGAAACGTTGGTGGAGCATAACGGGATCGAACCGTTGACCTCATGACTGCCAGTCATGCGCTCTCCCAGCTGAGCTAATGCCCCAAAAGCTGAGAACAAAGATGTTTTGTCAGAGAATTAAAATGGCTTTTTCTGTCAAGATTTTTATTAGCAAGGATGGTGCCTGTCACTGGTATTTATGTGTAAACATTAGATTTACATTTCTCTTTGAGGAGTTTGGGTATATTTATGAGGCTTTCGGTAGTTGCATTTATTTGTCGTTAGATTATTCTGATTTTCATGCCAAAATCAATGCCTGCTTTGGGGGTTTAAAAGAATAGGCTCGTAACTCACTACTTTCCCGTTGGTTGTGCGTTGGATGGACGGGGAAGGGACGGGAGAGTGTGGAATGTATAGTGTAAAATGTTAATTATCATAGCCTTTACAGGTTCAAAAGATTATAAAAGATGGAAGCTAATACAGGAAATATCAGCCTTGCCCGCCGAGCGGAACCCCGTTAGGGGTGTTGTGATAAAATTACCGGTAAATGCAGCATTATTTTGAGGTTTTTCGCTTCTCTTACTTCAGAGCTGCAAATATCAATAAACATCACTATCTTGCTGCTATCTAAAGCATAAGCTGTGCCATTTACAAAACAATCAAAAATAAACCTTGTAAAAAAACGCCAGCTTAAAAATATGGCTTTCAATGAAAAATATTATAGATCCAATTGGAGGATATAATGCTTGATGACCTGAGAAAGAAACAGAAGCTCATCATCTATTTTGTTGCCGTAATCTTTATTTTGGGTATGGGCGCCATCGGCATCGTGGAGATTTTCATGCCGAAGCCCTATCTGGGAAAGGTGGAAGGCACCAAGGTAACCCTGGAAATGTTCCAGGCGAAAACCCAAGAAATATATGCGCGATATAGCGAGCAAAATCCAGACCAGCCGATGGATGAGAACACCCGTCGCAACGTTGAAAATCAAGCCTGGCAAGAGCTGGTGGATGAGATTTTGTGGAACAAGCAAATCAAAAAGTACCGCATCAAGATAAGCGATAGCGATATTTTAACCGAAATCCAGAATAATCCTCCGCAAGAGCTGATGCAAAATGAATCCTTGCAAACGGAGGGGATTTTTGATAAGAGCAAGTATATTGCTGCGCTAAAGAATAATACCGAGTTCTTTTTAATAATGGAAGATTACGTTCGCAGCTACTTGCCCCGCAAGCTTTTGCAGGATAAGATCAAAGCCAATAGCGGCATTACCATCGATAGCCTGAGAGCGGAATACATCAAAGACAGCGACGTGGTAATCGGCAAAATCCTCTGGTTCGATTACAATAGCGCGGGTCAGGTGGAGATAAGCGATGCCGAGATTCAGACGCAATATGACAAAGATAAAGAAGAGAAATACAAAAAAGGTCCTGGCAGCCGCGCGCAATATCTTGCCTTTGAAGAAAAGCCTTCCGAGGATGATGCCAAGGCGGTAAAAGCCACTGCGGATCAGATTTACAAGCGTGCCGTATCTGGAGAAGATTTTGCCGAATTGGCGCGTGAATATTCAGACGACCCCGGTTCTGGTCAGAATGGTGGTTCCCTCGGTGTATTTGGCAAGGGGCAGATGGTTCCGGAATTTGAAGAAGCTGCCTTTGCGCTTTCTCCCGGACAGATTTCCGAGCCAATAAAATCGAACTTTGGCTGGCATATTATTCGTATGGACAAGCGTGTAAGCCTGGATATTGAGAATCCGCAGATCGAGGCAAGCCACATTTTGCTAAAGATCGAAGCCAGCGAAGCTACCAAACACAAGATTGCCAGCGACGCCGAGCAAGCCCAGAAAAAGATTGCCAAGAAAGGCATTGAAGAAGTAGCCAAAGAATTGGATATGGAAGTGCGCGATACGGATTGGGTGGCTCACGATAGTGACTATATCCCTGGCATCGGGCAAAATATGCAATTCAAAGCCTGGATGGTAAAAGCCAAAGCCAAAGCAGTTTCCGAGATGATGCAAGACCAGCAAAATCGCTATATCGTAGCTCAGCTTACCGATAATAAAAAGACCTATTACGAGGATTTTGAGAAGGTAAAGCTGCGCATCAAATACGAGCTGGAAAAAGCAAAAAAGATAGAGCTTACCCGCCCCAAAGCGGATGAATTTGGCAATAAATACAAGAAAGATGAATACTTTGCCAAAGCCGAAGCCGAAGGCTGGAAAGTGTATGACCTAAATAACTTTAAGAAAGGCAATAGCGCCCCCGGAATTGGGATGTCCGATACCTTTACCACCGAGGCTCTGAAGCTGAATGAAGGCGATATGACGGGGATAATCCACAGCAAAGAAGGCAGCTTTGCGGTAATGGCTACCGAACGCAGACGTCCGGATTTGGCAACCTTTGAGAAAGACGACGTAAAGCAAAGCGAGATAAGGGACAAGATGGAAAATGCCGCCTGGAATCGCTGGTTTACCCAAATGCGCAAAGATGCTAAGATCATCGATAACCGCGCCCAATTCTTTAAATAAAGCCATGTTTTAATAGAAAAAGGGATGCTTCGAGAGGGGTATCCCTTTTTTGTTAGGTGTTAGGGGTCGGGTGTCTGGCGCTTCGCTGCGCTCAGCGAATGAATAATGAATGATGAATAATGAATGATGAAGGCTGCGCAAGCGCAGGTTGATCGTAGCTTCGCTCGTGGCGGAATTGTCAGTTATCAGTTATCAGTTGTCAGTAGGTGAAGAGCTAAGGGCAAAGGGCAAAGGGCAAAGGGCTAAGGGCAAAGAGCTAAGGGCAAAGGGCACAGGGCAATAATAATCTGTGTTAATCTGCGTTAATCTGTGGACAAATAAAAGGAAAGGTCTGCTACGCCCTCATTTCTTGGTCATACAGTCCAAAAGTCATAAAGTCCTCTTCATGGCTCTCGATGGTGGAAAAATCTCTAAGAGTCCGCGTAATCTGCGGGAAGTGATTTGATTAGGTTTGCGAGCGATAGCGATGCAAACAAAGCCGCCATCATTCATCGTTCATCATTCATTGCTGAGCTTAGCGCAGCAAAAAAGATTAGCAAAAACCTAATTTCCGCTTATTTTATACTTAAATAGCAGATTCACGGATTGTGTATTTTAGTTTAAGGAGATATAAAGATGAGCAAACTAATGGTAAGTGTAAGCGGTATCAGAGGCATCTTTGGCGCCACTTTGAACCCTGCCCTGGTAATGCAATATAGCGCCGCATTTGGGTTATTTCAAAAAAGGCAACATGGCAAGGGCAAGATATTGATAGG
The DNA here is from genome assembly GCA_028695495.1 of Candidatus Cloacimonadota bacterium. GTDB lineage: Bacteria > Cloacimonadota > Cloacimonadia > Cloacimonadales > Cloacimonadaceae > UBA5456. Next base: position 8,911 of record JAQVIX010000064.1, read on the forward strand.
CAGGGATAGCCGCACCACCGGAAAGATCATGTACAATACCATCGCCGCCGCCCTGATGGGGACTGGGCTGGACGTGGTGGATTTGGGCATTGTATCCACGCCCACGGTGCTTTTGGCGGTAGAGGATGATAGCGAAGCCATTGGCGGGATTGCCATTACCGCATCGCACAATCCTCCTGAATGGAACGCCATGAAGTATGTAGATGCCGATGGCATGTTTCTCTCCCCGGAAAGGGCGAAGCAATTCATTGAGAGTTTAAATAAGGAAACCCTGTGGACAGATTGGCTGAATATCGGCGAAGAAAGCCAGGATAGCGAAGCCATACAGCGACATATTGATAAGATTTTAGCAATTCCCTACTTGAATATCCGGCAAATCCGCGAGCGCCGCTTCAAGGTGGTATTGGATAGCGTAAATGGCGCTGGGGGTTTGATTTCACCGCGTCTTTTAGAAGCGCTGGGCTGTGAGATAATCAATATCAATCAGGAGCCTACGGGCATCTTTGCCCACCCGGCGGAGCCGCTAAACCACAACCTGGGCCAGCTGGAAGCCGCGGTAAAGCAACATAAGGCGGATTTGGGTTTTGCCACGGATCCGGATGTGGATAGGCTCTCCATCGTGGATGAAACTGGAGCTTGCATTGGCGAGGAGCTAAGTGTAGCTTTGGCAGAGCTTTTTGTACTGCCCAAAAGGCGGGGAGACATCGTAATAAACCTATCCAGCTCGATGATTTCTGAGGATATTGCTGCCCAATTTGGCGTAAAAGTGCATCGCACCCGCATTGGCGAGATCAACGTGGGTAAGAAGATGCAGGCGGTGCTCTCCCCCATTGGCGGCGAAGGAAATGGCGGAATCATCTGTCCAGACGTGCATTACACCCGCGATGCTCCCGCCGGTATGGCGCTTATTTTGGGGCTTTTGGCAGAGCGCGGTGAAACCCTGAGCCAGATTGTGGCAAGCCTGCCCAAATACTATTTTGCCAAGGACAAACTGGAACTGGAACCCAGCCAGATGGATGGGGTAATGGCGAAGGTGCCTGAGGTGCTAAAAGGCTACGCAATCGATACGCAGGATGGCATCAAAGGCACGGGAGATAAACACTGGATACATATTCGCAAATCCGGCACTGAGCCTATCATCCGCATATATGTGGAAAGTGATTCGCAAGAGCGTAGCCAACAGATTTGTAAGGATACGATTGCCAAACTCATGGCATAAAATATTTATAAATAGCAAAAGCCCGAGCGAGATAGCCCGGGCTTTTTTGTATCTTAGATTTGTCTTTACTTTCTGCGGGTAAGCCCCTGCACTGCTTGCTTTTCCTTGCCCAAAGAGCGGTTCAGATCAAGCACCAGGTTGCTGGCGATAAATACCGAGGAATAGGTACCTACCACCACGCCGATGGTGATAGCCAGGGCAAAATCGTGCAATACGCTACCACCAAAGAGATACAGCGCAAAAGCGGTAAGGAAGGTGGTTACCGAGGTGATCACGGTTCGGGAAAGACTGCGGTTAATCGAGCTATTGAATACATTTTCCAGCGGCTCTTTGCGGCGCAGCTTCAGGTCTTCGCGGATTCTATCGAAGACCACGATGGTATCGTTTATACTATAGCCCACGATTGTGAGCAGCGCAGCGATAATCTGGATGGTAATCTCTTTACCAGTAAGGGCAAATACACCGATGACAATGATTACGTCGTGCGCCAAAGCGGCAATCGCCATTACGCCAAAGGATAGCTCGAAACGGAACCAGATATAAACGATCATCAATACCATCGAGATAAGCACTGCCAAAAGCGCATTGGCGCGCAATTCGCCACCTACCTTGGGACCTACTTCGTAAATCTCTTCCACTACCTCATTATTCATATCGCGTCCGGCCACATGATCGGGGAAGTTTTCCGCTACAATGCGCAGGATGGCGGTTTTGGTATCGCCATCTACTTCTTCTTTGCTTTCGGCGCTTTTTATCTTGATCTGGAAAATAGAGTTTTCCATATCACCCATGTATTGAATCTCCGCCTCGGGGAAGCCGTTCTGTTTCAATACATCGCGAAACTCGTCTATTTGAACGTTTGCTACATTGCCGCTCTTGGCTTTCAGATTGATGCGGGCGGCTACACCGCTGGTAAAATCTATACTCCAATTTAGCCCGCGGAAGATAAGCCCGCCCAAACTGGCGAGAATCAGAATCAAGGAAATCGCATAAGTAATCTTGCGGATTCCCACGAAATCGATATTGGTCTTTTTCAGTAATCTCATGGTTCTCTCCTTTAGAAACTTAGTGTTTTGCGATTTGGGCTAAGGATGAAGGTATCGAAGATGGAACGAACGAATACCAAAGCGGTAAACATCGAACCCACGATACCGATAGCCAGAGTAACGGCAAAGCCGCGCACGGGACCAGTGCCAAATTGATAGAGCACGATGGCAGCTACGAGGGTGGTAAGGTTCGAGTCCCAAACGGTGATGGTAGCACGGTCATAACCCGCTTCGTGGGCGGAACGCGGGGTCTTGCCGGCGTCCAGCTCCTCGCGGATGCGCTCAAATACCAATACGTTTGCATCCACCGCCATACCAATGGTAAGGATGATGCCGGCGATACCGGGCAGGGTAAGCGTGGCGCCAAAGGCGGTAAGCATTGCCAAGATGAAGCCCACATTGAAGATAAGGGCAATATCTGCTACCAAACCAGCCATTTTATAGTATATCACCATAAAGAATATAACGGTTAAAAGCCCAATAAGCCCTGCTATTGTGCCGCTTTTGATGCTATCTACACCCAGGGTGGCGCCGATGATGGAAGTAGATATCGGCTCGATGGGAGCATTCAGGTTTCCGGTATTGAGCACGATGGCAAGCTCATTGGCTTCCTGCGTGGTAAATCTGCCGGTAATCTGCGCTCTGCCGCCGGCAATGCGTTCCTGAATATTGGGAGCGGAATATACTACATCGTCCAATACAATCGCCAGGCGCTTGCCGATATTATCCTGGGTTACACGCTCAAACTTGCGCCCGCCTTCGCGCTTCATCTGTATGGATACGTAGGGCTTATTTGCAATGCGGGGGTCGGAAGAGGTGGATGAGCCGTATTCGATCTTTGCCTTCTCAATATCTGCGCCGGAAAGCTCTACCGCAGCGGAAAGCACGTGAATGGAGCGATCCTCACGGCTGGCAGAGTCTTCTGCGCGCTCCAGCGCAATCTGCCAACCCAGCGGAACCGCTTGCTGGAACAAGGAATCTGCCAGCAGCTTTTGAATAAGGGCTACATCACTGTATTGCACTTCATAGCCCAATTGACCAGGGCGGATAAAGCTGCTAAATACGCCTTTACCAGCCATAATATCGCTGCCCAGGCTATCATCCGGGGCGATGGCTTTATCCATTTCCTTCAGATCTGCCAGATCAGGAAAGTGATCGATAATTGCAGCAACGTTGGTATCAATAATATCAAAAATGCGCTTTGCCTCATCCGGCTGGGCTACCACTTTGAACTCCAACATCGCAGTTTGTTTGATGAGATTTTCTGCGGCCTGGTAATCACTTGCTCCGGGTAATTGAACCATGATCCGGTTTTCGCCCAGCTTCTGGATAGAAGGCTCGGCTACACCAAATTGATCAATACGGTCGCGGATGATTGTGATATTTTGATCCACCGCGCTGGAGGCGTCTTTGGCAGATAGGTCGGAAGTATCCACTTCCAGGAGTATCTGCATGCCGCCTTGAAGGTCCAATCCCAATTTCAGCTTGTGTTTAGCCCACCATCCAGGCAGATTCAGGTTCGTTAAAGGTGCCAGGAAAAAAGCTGTTACACAAACGAATATGATTATTGAAAGACCGCGCCAGGAAAACTTTTTCATTGGCTTTTGCTCCCTTATTTCGTTTATTTACACTTAAATTACAGTATCTGATCCAAAACTTTGATCTTGCTCAATTCGTCAAGACTTTTTTCAGAGCTTGCTCAGTTTGGTTTGAAGCCAATTGGCTTGTTTTCGCTTTGACCGTGCATCTTGATCTCGCCAAATTGCTTTTCAAAGCTATCGATATTCTTTTGCAGAAGTTGCAAAAGCTGCTTGGCGTGCATGGGGGTCATTACCACACGGGTATAAATGCGGGCATCCGGCAAGCCGGGCAGGATTCTGCCGCAATCCATAATGAACTCCGAGGGGGAATTTGTAATCATGAAAAAGTTTGCATAAGTGCCTTCGCCCACTTTTTCATCGAGTTTGATATTTAGCTGATTCTGAGGGGGATTTGCCATGGTTTTCTCCTATTTCGGTGTAGTTTATTATTTTAGCGTGTTGCCGGATATATTCATACAAGGCGGCGTAGTGCCTTGCCCGGCGCATAAGGATCGAATTGCCGATGATTACCAGGCGCTCTTTGGCGCGGCTTACGGCTACGTTTAGCTTGCGATCCACCTTGCCATCGTCTGAAAGCGCCTGAATATGCTTCAGCGAGCTTTCATTCTTGAAGGGCAGGCAGAGGATAATGATATCGCGCTCCGAGCCTTGAAAGCGCTCCACGGTATCGATGGTGTATTCCGCTATTTCCTGTTTGAGAGCGTGAATCATAGCCCGATATGGCGCCACGATGCCCAAAGCCAGCGCTTTATCTTTTGTCAAGCCCGCCGCTTCGTATTCTGCAATCAGGCTCTTGATAAGCTGAACCTGCCGCGGGTCGTGGAAAGAGTAATCACTAATAGGGCATTCGATCCAAAGCAGGCGCTGATGCAGCCAATCCGGCTCGCTGGATGCGGGTAGGGGTTGGCGCTGCTCATCTTTCGCGCTTCTTAGTTTATCCTGATAGTAGGGCTTTACCAATGCCGCAATCTCCTCGTGCATACGGTAATGCACAAAGAGCATATCGCGATGCGCAGCCCAATCTTTCTGGGTATAAAGCTTGAAGAGCCGCTCCATTAGGGATTGATTGTGCGAGCCATAACCCAATTCTTGCAGATCCGGCGCCTTAAAGCTATAAGGCAAGGGGGCTTGGGTGGAGATGGCGGGTAATTGGTTTTGGTCGCCAATCAGGATACACTTCCCCGCCGCGGAGAGGATGCCCAAAAGACCCGCTTCGAGTATCTGCGAGGCTTCGTCCACCACTATCTCATCGATGGGGCTAATGCCGCAAAGGTCGCGGAAGTAGGCGTTTGCGCTTTGCACAGTGGAAATGAAGATGCGGTTTGAGCGGATAATACTATCCATATCGCGGTAGCGCTTGTCCTTAATTACGTTTTCCAATAGCGAGGCTTCGATAGCCTGCGAAGAGCCGGTGCGGATAAAGGGGATGCCCTGCCGCTTCAGGCTAAGGCAGATCTCATCCACCGCGCGGTTCGTAAAGCTAAGGATCAGCATGCGCTTATCCGTTTCGTGATAAATGCTCTGGATATAGCGGGTTAGCAGTCCGGAAGTTTTGCCTGTACCGGGAGGTCCTTGCACGATGTGTAGCTCCTCTGCCTGCTGCATGCGGCTCAAGATGGCGTCCAGGCTATCGTCATCTGCATCAGCGGTTTTGGTTTCCGGCTTGCGCAAACCCAAGAGTAAATCCCGCTTGCCTTCAGAGCTTTCCAAAAAGCTGATAAGCGAGCTAATGGGCGAATATAAAAAGGTCTCCAAAAGATCGGAAGA
>JAQVIX010000149.1 GCA_028695495.1 Candidatus Cloacimonadota bacterium
TCGCCTTACGGCTGCTGCCATCTTCTTCGCTTACACCCGAACGGACAATTAAGTGTGCTGGATTCTCACCAACTTTCTAAACAACGCCTCATGGCGCACCAAATTAACGCAAATTAACACGAATTAGATTAAAAGGCTCACTATACTTGAAAGAGAGCCATTTTTTACTTTGTTCTAAATGCGAGCGAAGCGTCCAGGTTCTTGGAGTCCTTGGCGCTTACACGGCTTTTACATTATCAACGCCTTACGCGAGCGACAAGGACTTCAAGAACCTTTCCCAGATTACATACACCATCCGTAAGCTCTGATCAACCTGCGCTTGCGCAGCCGCCATCATTCATCATTCATCATTCATTATTCATCTTTCATCCTTCATTGCTGAGCGTAGCGAAGCAAAACGATTGTGCTTGACGAAAAGAGCGCCGCCAAAATAGCTTGTCTTTTAATAAATATCCATAAGTGCTGCTGAAAAACCGCAGTTTAGGACTTTTGATGCAAAGATTAAAGCATAGCGTTTTGGAATATGGTATTTGGCTGTACATCCTGGCATGTATCGCCTGGCTGCTCTTTCGTTTGGGGGAGCTGCATCTGCCCTATTATCTGCTTTTGGGGCTTCCTGTAGTGCCGGCTCTTTTATGCCCTATCTTTAGCGTTTCATTGGGGGCGCAGCTTTTAGGATCGCCACAGCCGCGCAAAATGTGGAAAATCACCGCCGCAATCGCCATCGGTATATCGCTTATTTTGGCGTGGATCATCGTGGAAGTGCGTCCCTTAGCGTTTATTACGCAAGCGCAGAATACGGCGGCGATCTTAGGCGGCATCTTCAATCCGAATCCAGCAGAACTGGTGCCGATGCTCGCCGCTTTGGTGGAAACCATCTATTTGGCGCTTTTAGCCACGGTTTTGGCAATTCCCTTCGCCTTCGTTCTTTCCTTTTTTGCGGCAAAAAACCTGATGTTTGGCAGCATTTACGGGCGCATTGCCTATATTGCTATCCGCACTATTTCCACCATCTTTCGCAGCATCGAAGCCATCGTGTGGGCAATTATCTTTTGCGTGTGGGTGGGGATTGGTCCCTTTGCCGGCATGTTGGCGCTCTGGATACACTCAATCGCTTCACTTATCAAGCTTTTTAGCGAACAAATAGAGAATATCGATCCTGGCCCCGTGGAAGCCATCAAAGCTACAGGTGCCAGCACTTTACAGATATGGCGCTATGCCGTGGCGCCGCAGATATTGGCGCCCTATCTGGCGTTTACCATTTACCGCTGGGATATAAACGTGCGCATGGCTACCATCGTGGGTTTTGTGGGCGGCGGCGGCATTGGACTGGCACTATTTCAGGAGCAGGCAATGCTGGCATGGCGCAATGTGGGGCTTATAATGTGGCTTATCGCGCTGGTGGTATGGATCATGGATATGTTTAGCGGCTATATCCGCGAGAAATTGGTGGCAAATTAAGGAGATAAAATGAAATACAATCCTGTGGAATTGATCTTGAAAAAGCGCGATGGCTATGCGCTGGCGGAAACTGAAATCAGCTTTTTTATCCGTGAATATTTGGCGGGCAAGATACCGGAATATCAGGTGTCGGCACTACTGATGTGCTTCTTTTTTCAAGGCGCAATGCCGGTGGAGATAAGTGCGCTTACCCGCAGTTATATCGAAAGCGGCAAAACTTTAAGCTTTCCAGATGACCTTCCCGTGGCAGATAAACATTCCACCGGCGGGGTAGGCGATAAACTCTCGTTGATGCTGGCGCCCATTGCTGCGGCGCTGGGGCTTTACGTTCCGATGATATCCGGACGCGGGCTGGGGCATACCGGCGGCACTTTGGACAAACTCGAAGCCATTCCCGGCTTTAATACCCAGTATTCCATGGAAGATTTTAAGGATTTGGTGCTAAAACACGGCTATGCCCTGGTGGGGCAATCTCCGCAAATGGTGCCGGCGGATAAGATGATTTACGCACTACGCGATGTGACTGCCACAGTGGAATCTCCCGCCCTGATAACTGCCAGCATTATGAGCAAAAAGATTGCCGAAGGAGCCAAATATTTGGTAATCGACCTCAAAATAGGCAGCGGGGCTTTTATGCCTACGCTCTCAAGGGCTAAAGAACTGGCAGAGCACCTGATAGCCACAGGCGAAAGCTTTGGGCAAAAGGTGAAGGTGCTCTTTAGCAATATGAATTCCCCTCTGGGTAGCGCCGTGGGCAATGCGCTGGAAACCATTGAGGCAATTGAATATCTGAAGGGGAACTATCTGCCGGATACTTACGAGATTACCACCGCACTGGTGGCGGATATGCTGCTGATGGCGGGTTTTGCGGCTGATTTTGCGGCAGCGGAAAAGCTGATTCAGGGTGCGGTAGAAAGCGGCAAGGCGCTAAGTAAGTTTGCCGAAATCATCGAGGCGCAAGGGGGTAACCCGCGAGTAATAGAGGATTACAGCCTGTTTGATACCGCCAAATATGAAGTGCCGATAATTGCTGAGAAAAATGGATTTATTCAGGCAATCGATAGCCGCGCCATCGGTTACGCTTTGGTAAGAATCAAGGCGGGCAGAATGAAAACTTCCGATATTTTGGATTATAGCGCCGGTGCCAAATTGCCCTTTAAGATAGGTGATAAGATAATGGCAGGAGAGGAATTAGGGCGCGTTTATTGCAACAAGGAAAGTGAGGGGAAAGAGGTGGCGCGCTTGATCCAAAGTGCCTATGCGATTGCGGAACTGCCGCCTAAAAAGGAGCCTTTGTTGTATTGATTTCAAGGTGGCAGGTTGCAGGCGCTGCGCCATTCAAGGTGGCAGGTAGCAGGTGGCAGGCGCTGCGCGCGTTTCAGGGTTATTTGTTTTGGAATCAGCATTTAGTAGGGGTAAAGTGATATCTTTTACCGCGAATGGACGCGAATTGTAGCGCTAATTTACGCGAATATTTTTATCACTGAAGACACTGAGGAACACTGAGACTTTATGACTTTAGGACTTTAGGACTTTAGGACTGGGAGACTTAGAGACTTAGAGAGATGGTTTTTTTTGTCCACAAATTAACGCGAATTAACACGAATTAAGCCATCCGTGGAGTTAATGGCGCTTATCCGCATTAGGATAGACCTACGCATTTGGAAGCGACATTGACTTCACGAACTGGCGGCAGAGAGAAGGTCTTTGGGGCTGTGTGACCAAGAGACTGAGAGAGATGGTCTTTTTTCTTGTCCAGTAGAGTAGAGGCAGGGGTTTAATCCTGCCCCCCTCTTCAAACCGTGCATGCGGTTTTCCCGCACACGGCTTTCCGACAAAGTTCATCGCAAGCTTTCACAGTTGTCATACATATTTGTA